>DASZZV010000099.1:0-21699 GCA_035544835.1 Thermoanaerobaculia bacterium | reverse complement strand
AAGATGACATGGACTGCGACTGACGTTCATCTATGTTTCTAGCCCCGTAGGGGCGTTTGAAAATAGCCCAGGACGAAGTCCTGGGTACCGGTTTCTCGAAGTATGTTTCGAGCCCCGGAGGGGCGTTTGATGGTTCGTTTCAATCGCCCCTCCGGGGCTCGACTTGGAAGCTCGATCGCCAAACCCAGCACTTCGTGCTGGGCTATTTTCAAACGCCCCTACGGGGCTAAGACGAGACGCTTGATCGAACTGATGTCATTAGAAGCGGGGTAACGACGCAGGCTATTCTCAAACGCCCCTACGGGGCTGGATGCAGTGCACGCGTCGGCTCCGCCTACAACTTCTTTCGCTTCGCACACTACCGGCGATGTCATTCAATGAGATCCTCTCATCAACTCACTTTCCAATCCTTCGTGTCGACAGACTGCGCCTTTTCCCCTACTCTCCCCGCTTCACAAACACATCGTGGCGCGTTCTACCTAAAAGACGGAAACAGCCCTAAAGGAAAATCATGATTCTTGTCCCCATCGGTCGTGACGAGGCAGAGGTCCGCCGCCACCCTGTCGTCTCCTACACGATCATCGCTCTCAATGCCGTCATCTTCGTCGCGACCCTCGCCGCTTCCATGGCATCGAGGTCCACCCTCGCCGAGGCCGACACGAAACTCAAAGGGACCATGACGTATCTGGCCGAACATCCCTGGCTCGGAGTCCCCCATGACTTAGACGGATACCTGTCGGCCCGGGATCTTAAGCAGCTCGAGCAGTTGCGCGCCGAAGCAGCGCCGCCCCCAACCGCGTACTTCCTGGCCGAACAGCAGAGACATTTGAACGAGCTGGCCGGCGAGGTGACCGGACTGGTCCGGGAAGCCTCACCGGCGATTCGTTACGGCTACGTACCTGCTTCGCCGTCCGGGATCACGCTGATTACTTCGATGTTTCTTCACGCCGGGCTGATGCATCTGATCGGCAACATGCTGTTCTTTTTCGTCAGCGGCCCGTTCGTGGAAGATGTTTTCGGACGCCCTCTTTTCGCGGCCCTTTACCTGACTGGCGGGATGGTGGCGACGTGGACGCACGCGTTTCACAACCACGGCAGCATGGTTCCTCTGGTGGGCGCGTCGGGGGCCATCGGCGCAATCATGGGAGCCTATCTCATACGTTTCTACCGCTCCAAGGTCGAGTTTCTCTTCGTCCCATTTCTCTTGCGCCCGCAGATGAATTACCGCTTCTTTCTGCCAGCCTTCGTCGTTCTGCCGCTCTGGTTCGTCTGGCAGTTCTATGACGCGATGCACGCCGGGATTTCGGACGGAGTGGCAGTGTGGGCGCATGTAGGCGGCTTCATTTACGGAGCCGCCGTTGCTGTAGTCGTACACCTGACCAGATTCGAGAAGCGGTTCGTCGACCCGGCTGTCGAGTCGCAGACTTCATGGAAACAGAGCGCTGAGCTCGTGCGCGCCGCCGATGCACGCCAGACCGGCGACTCCGCCACAGCCTGGCGAGAGATACGTTCTCTGCTCGCGACCGAGCCGAATCACGTCGATGGTCTTCGGGTGGCCTGTGATCTCGCTATCGAGAATGAGGAGTGGCTCTCCCTGGGAACCTATGCCGAGCGGTTGCTCGATCAGTACATTCGCCGCGGCGAGACCGACCTTGCCGTGGAGCTCATCGGCGAGTGCATCTCGACTTCGAAGGTCCGCCTTTCCGAGAAGTTTTATGGGAAGGCGGCGGCCTGTCACGAGCGGATGGGCAATCGCGGAGAGGCCATCGATCTGTACAGCGACATGATCAAAGCGTCCCCCGACACGGCCGAGACCGTGCGAGCCCTGATGAAGGTGGCCAGGATGGAAAGCCAGAGTGGCCGGGTGAGTCAGGCCCGTCTCACTTTGAATCGCGCCGCCGAGCATCCGGCCTGTCCAGCGGAGTGGCGGGAAACGATCGCGGCGCAGATCCAGCAACTCGGTCAGGGCGGCCGCGTGAAACAGGTGACGTAAGGACAAGAGCACTGTAGAGGTGACGAAGGAGGAGGAACATCCGCCAATGGTTAAGGTTGGAGACCTACCTTTAGCGCTGTAGGACCCTTATCTTTTCGATAGGGGGCCCATCGGCCTCAGGACGGTTCACAGCCACCTCCAAGACGGTGAGCTGTGGGGCTGGCGACGTGCGAGATGATTTAGGGAAAGCATACAATCCCCCGACCCCGGAGGTCTCTTTCATGTCACGTGTCTCCATTCTCCTTACTGGCCTTGCCCTCGTTATGGCCTCGGTTGTCAGCGCGCACGAGGGATGCGAGCGTGAATCCGTTCAGCTTTGCCGCAGTCGGTTCGGTGGTGCCGCAGAACGGCGTCCTGGCCACGGTCAGCAACACTTCTGGTGGAAAGCTGCAGGCGTACGCAACACCCGTTGATGACGCCAGCGGCGACACCTGGGCCGTGGCGGACTGGAATCGCCAGTACGGGCTCACCGGAAGCGAGGCCATGGTGATCCCCGTGGCTGGCTTCGCGCCTGGCGCGAATGGCGCGAACTTCCGCACCGACCTTTCGGTAACAAACATCGGCTCCGGCTCGGCAACGATCTCATTGACCTATTACCCGATGAACGTGACGAAGACCATCACGCTCGGAAGGACACAGACGCGCGTCGTCGAAGACGTGACCGAGTCGTTCTTCACTGTGAACGGGATCTCGGTCGGCTTCGTCACTGCGACGCCGCAGAACGGCGGGAAGTTCGCCGTGACGAGCCGGACCTACACCGCATCGTCAGGGGATCCGGCAACGTACGGAACGGGCGTGCCGACACTTCCCCTGAGCGGTTCTTTGAAGTCGGGACAGTCGCAGATTTTCGGAGGCATCGAAGATACGACGCTGGCCACGGTCAGCCTGCACGCCGGCAACACTTTCCGCACGAATGTCGGACTCGTCGAGACCGGCGGTCAGAGTGCGATGGTCAAGCTCTCCCTCTTTTTCGCAGACGGGCTCAATCTCGTCGCCGGCGCGCCGAACGGCACGCTGACCATGACGCTCAGCCCTCACGAGTTCAAACAGCTCAACGGCATCGTCCGGCAGATCATCGGTAGCGACCGCGACACCAAATTCGGCGACCTTCACAACGTCCAGCTCAAGATCGAAGTCCTCACCGGCTCAGCAGGTGCCGTCACTCCGTTCATAACCGCAACCGACAACGGCACCAACGACACGGCGCTAAGGACAGAGTAGCTAGCTGGTGTGAAAACGCGGCCGGCCCAGTGTAGGAGAGTCGTTCGATGACGTTGAACGTTCCCGGTATGGATTTCCCGAATCGGCGTGCGCTTAGCGTTGATCCAGGAGGTCAATTCGCCGGGTCGTCTTATCAACCTTCACTGCGAGTTTGGAAAAAGACCACTCTCCAGCTGACTTACGAGCCTCCAGATAAATGGTTCCGCTTCCCTTCGGGCCAGATATCGGGATCGCTAGCTCCGCGCTTCCGGAAGGGCCGCTGACATTGACGCTGCCGCTCGTAAAGTAGCCCTCTTTGATGGGCGTTCCAAGAGCTTCGACAACAGCAGCATTTGCTTTCGCCTTAGAAAGCGCGACCTTGTATGGCTCGCTTGACTTCATGATTCCGAAGGCGAAAGACATGATCAGAGCAATGAAGGCGCCTATGAGCAAAAGCGAAGAGAGGCACCCAACCGGAACGAACCACTTCCAGTTGCGACTCCACCAGTTGGTGTTCATAGCCTGATCCATTTCTTTAGACATTCTCCCACGGCTCGACTGACCGAGAGAATGAATGATCCTGGTCCGGGACGGTGGAGAACGCCACGAAAGAGTATCGTGAAGTCCCGCGCGGCGCCGTTCTCGTGGCCGCATGCAAACGGGGCGGCGGCGCGGGACGCCGCCGAGCCAGGCGACAGGATGTCGCCACTCCGGTTTCATACCAGCCGCCTCAATCCTCCACTCGCACGTGCTGCTCATCCCCATTGGCGTAGATCTCGGGGGCGTACATGGCCCCTCCGATAAGGGGCAGCGCGTGATAGGTCCCCGGCACTTCGGCCCGCAGCTCGTAGCGCATCTCCCAGGTTCCCTGAGGGAGATGGTCGATGAACATGGCTATCTTGCGGTCGCGAAGCTCGCGGTAGACCCACTGCGTGCGGCCGGTCGTCGTGGTCGTGTCGAGGGCACGCTTCGTCGCTGACCTCGCGTCGGCGCTCCTCTGTCCCATGATCTTCCCTACCGAGCTTTCGCGAATCTCCCGCGCCGAGAAGTCGCCGCCAGATTGCAATTCAGTCGCCTCCAGTCCCGCCGGCTTGAGGTCCTCGAAAAGCAGATACTCATAATCATTCTTGGTCTCGATGGTCTGCACCACCTCGATTCGCTCTCCACTCTTGACGGTCTCACCATCGCGCAGGAGCGTGCGGTCGTAGACAAAACCCTTGAGCAGTGTGGCGCGCGGAACGAGGCGGTAGTAATCGCGGCGCACGAAAAGCTCGTGGCCTGCAGCAGGAATCGGTTCCTCCAGGCTGAAGAAGGTCGCCGTTGCCGAGAAATAGAGCGGGCCGGTCCCTGACACTCTATGCAAGCGAATCTCATTGCGGCCGTCGCTTACCGCAGCGGCGGCGACCTCGAACTGAGTCATGGAGGGAATCGAGCGGCCGCCCTCGCTATGCACCTTGCCTACCTCTTTGCCGTTCACCGTCACGACGAAGGTCGAGGGCGATCCGAGCTCTTTGCTCCTGATCAGATAGTCGTTCAGTGAGAGTACGGCAATGGCCGTGTCGCGGGTGTTGGTCCACTGACTCCCCCGGCGATTCTTGATCAGCCAGTTCATCACCGGCTCGACCAGCGAGTTAGTGGGATCGATTTCCATCAGCGCCTGTAACGCGAAGGAAGTCGACTCGATCGGCCCGTCGTGCCAGTGCCACCAGAATCCATCTTCGCCCCAGTGGGCGGTGGCCATGACCGAATCACTGCCTGAGCCGGATCCCTGAACCAGAATCGACTTGTCGGGCGTCCGATCCAGCTTCACCCCGTCCTGCAGATTGCGAACGAGGGTCATGGCCCGCTCGTGCTGACCGAAACGCTCCAGACTCAAAGCCAGAAGGGCTCGCCCGTAAGCGCGCATCCGGTCGCGCCGGCTCCAGAGATTCTCCATCGCCTTCCGCCCCAGCGCGTCCGGCGAACCTTTTCGGAAGGCGCTAAGGGCGTGGAGCATCCAGGCCTGCTTGTCGGGATCGTCCTCGACCTGCACGAGGCTCTGCTCGATGTACGTCGCCGCGCTCTGAAGAACCGGGGAACGAACCTCGATGCCTCCGTCGCGGGCGATCGACAGTCCCCACAGCACGTACGACGACATCCAGTAGTCGCTGGAACCCTCCTTCCACCAGCCCCACCCTCCGTCGGAATGCTGAAAGTCATAGAGCCGTGAAAGTCCCTGACGAATTGCCCCATCCATGGCCTCGAGGTTCTTGCCGCTCGAATGGGTCTTGTCCGCAGTCGGCGCCTCGATCCCACCGAACAGCCGCGTTGCCACAACCTCGGGAGATATCCCGAGGTCGCTGAGAGTCTTTCGAACGATTGCGGCCGGAAGAAAGCGCGACATCGTTTGCTCGGTGCAGCCGTACGGATAGGCGATGAGATAGGGAAGGGCGTCGAGCATGGTGACAGCCAGACTCGGCGTCGCTTGTACGACGAGCCTCGTGCCGTTCTTCCGCCGAGCCGCAGGAATATCGATCGATACGATGGTGTCGTCGCCGCGCGTCTTGCCCGAGCGGGTCAGACGCCGCTCGATCCCATGGTCGTAGATCGGGATCGAGCGCTCCATCGCATCCGACTCCTCGCCACGGCCCGTAACCCGAAGACGTGCGCTCCCCGGCACGGTCGCGGCGACTGTCCAATCGACTCGCTTCTCTCCGTTGGCAGGAACCGTCACCGCAGCGGCACCGGTCGCACCGCGCACCTCGATCCCCTGAGCATCCAGAGACGGGTTGATCGTGACCGACTTAGCGGTGTTGTTGTTGATGACCGCCGAGATCGTGGCGGTGTCGCCCACTACGAAGAAGCGCGGCGCCTGGAGTCGGACGATCAGCGGCTGCTGTGTCACGGTCGTGGCGCTGCCGATGCCGACCTGCGTGGAAGTGGTCACGGCGCGACCGACCAGCTTCCAACTCGTCGTCGAGTCGGGATACTTGAAGTGGGCGCGTCCCTTTCCGTTGCTGTCGGTGATGAGCGCCGGCTGCCAGAAGGCCGTGGCCCGGAAGTCGCTGCGCACCTCGACCGTGTCGCCGGTGGATACGGCTCCCACGCTCACCTCTTTTGCCATCGATCGCGAGACCGGGGCGTTCCGCATCTTGTCTTCCAGGACAGCCGGCGCGGCTGCGGTGACGGTGATGGCTTCTGCAACAGCAGACTTGGCCGCGTTCTGAGCGTCCATGTCCCCCATCGCCCCGCCGACAGCCCCTCCTTCAACACCGTTCTCACGGCCGCCTCGCCTTTGCTCTTCGTCCCTGGATCGGTAGGAGACGTTGTTGAAGGTGCTCGTCGTGGCCACGCGATTCCAGCGCCGCTCGCCGAAAAAGAATTGTCGAGGATCGGCGGCAAGGTCGGTCTGGATCGCTTCGACCGCTTCATCGGAAACGGACAGAGCGACTTCCGCCGAGACGGGACGTCCATCGATGTCGCGCGTCGTCACCGCCACGTCGCTTTCCTGGCGGGGGCGGGCCAGCGTCGCAGCTGGCTCGATCTCGACCTTGATGAAATGCTTCTCGGGAGGAACGACCACGCGCTTCTGATCCTGCGCGATGGACCCCTCGAACACGCTGGTCGCGGTCAGGAAAGCGTTGGGAACAAAGCGGTCGTCGATGTCGATCATCTCCAGCCGCACTGGTTGAGTCATGCGCAGGACGCGGGTCTCGAACAGCTCATCTCCCTCAATCGTAAAGAGAACGGTGCGGCCGCTGGCCGGAGTGATGATGAGCACCGGCGCCTTCGTCCCCGGGCGCAACTGTTCCTTGTCGAGGATGAGTTGCAGGCCGGGTGCGTGATATCCGAGGTCGGTGGGATTCGCGTCGCTGACCCAGACGTTGGATTCCGCGGTGATGTTCTGCGGATAGCGGCTGTTCTTGCCATCGTCGCCAGTGAACGAAACTCGGTAGAAGCCCTCACGTTCGGCGATGAACTCGAGCGTCGCGTCGCCGTTGTTGTCGGTGACGATTCCTTGATCGAGTATCTCGTCATGCTTGTATCCGGAAGAAGCGAGATGCCAGCCACGGGAAGGGTCGGGCGACTCTTTGCCGGACTCACGCAGGCGGCGCCACGCAGCGCCGCTGACTTCGCGACCTTCCGGTGAGATCCAGACCTCGTTCCAGATCTCGCGACTCACATGGGCGCGCCCCTCGACCGACAGCGGCTGCTCATTGGCGTCGATGGTCTTGAACTTCACCTCGACCTTCGATCCCGGGCGGTGAAGGAAGTGCTCCGGCGTCACGTAGGCGAAATATCTCTGCGATGAAACGCGGATATTCGATGTGCTCGAAACCTCGCGACGTGAAGCATCGGTGACGCGGGCCTCGATGCTGTATTCGAGCCCACCGCTGGTCATGGGTGTGTCGATCTGCAGGTGGGCTTTACCAGAGGCGTCGGTTTGCAAGGTCTCCTTTTTGACCAGTTGCCCCTGACCGTAATATCGACTGCGGGCGTCGTCGTAGAACCAGGGGTAGTCGCGGTCGGGGACGTAATACGGATAGAAGGGATTCTGATGCACTTCTACCTCGACAGTCGCGTCGGCAACAGGCCCGCCGAAGTAGTACTCCGCGGAGATGGTGGCGTCGATGGTGTCTCCGAGCACGAACGTTTTCCTGCGTCCACCCTCCTCCGGCGTCTCGACGCGGACTCGGAACTCCGGCAGCTTGTACTCCTCCAGACGGAACAGTTGCGCCGAGCCGATGTTGCGATTCCGCCCGTCCGCGTAGAAGGTGATGTCGTACTGACCGAGCGGGAGGGACGAGTCGAGTTGGAACGAGTCCCAGGCACTTCCGAAGGCATTGAGCTGCGCTTTCCCCTCCTTCACCTTGTTTCCGCGCGGGTCGCGGATCTCGTACTCGAGCAGCTGATTGGCGGGCGTGCCGTATTCGCCGCGAAGCTTGGTGCGGACGACCGTCTTCCACTGAACTTCATCCTCGGGGCGATAGGCAGGACGGTCGGTGAAGGCGTAGATGTGCCAGGTCTGCTCATCCCGATCGTCGTAGCTCTGGCTCCCGCTCAAGTCGAAGCTCTGGCTGGCACCATCGCTGACCACGATGAGCACCTGCGAATAGCCGCTGGAAGTCGGCTCGGCCTGGGCAAGGCCGTCGCCGTCGGCGACGATGGTCCGGTCGACGACCCGTGTCTGGCCGTTGTTGCCGCTCCACAACTCGAGGATGCGCACTCGCGCGGACGCCACCGGCGCGCCGGTCAACACATTGCAGACGAACTCCACCGTTTTGTGCGGAGACCGTTTGCTCACCACAGCGATGTCGCTCACGAAGATGACTGCCCGTGATTCCACTCCCTCCCCGCTGGCCACGAGGAGATAGCTTCCCTTAGGTAGTTTGCCTTCCACGGCGATGGTCTCCTGAACCGGCGCGTAACGCTCCGGAGGTGTCACCGGTCGCGACCAGCGTTTGACCAGAGGTAGGGAGCTGCGATCGATCCAGTCCTGCCATGGAAAGTTTCTGTGGGTGCCTGGCTTGAGATCGCGCATCAGATCGAGCTTGAAGAGAGCCAGATCGACTTTCTCCATATTGCGCGCCGTCATCGCCACCTCGACCTCGGTGCCGGGCAGGAACGCGCTGGTAGTAAAGATATTGACCTGTGGGCTGCTGATGGCCTTGAGCGCCTCTGCGGCGCGGTCGAAGTATCTGGACTCTCCCTTCCTGAATTCTGTGGTGATTTTTCGGAACTGCTCGGCGGCGAGCTCATAGTCCGGGCTGTTGATCAGTTGGCCGGTCCTGGTGCGGATCACGCGGCCAGCCCCCTGAGCCCATTGTCCGTAGAAGAAAAGAGCAGCGTCGTAGTAAGGACTGCTCTTCCCCTCCTTGATTGCATTCTGAAAGGCGGTAGCGGCGTGCCCCCGATCACCGCCGGACCGGGAGAGCGCAAGGGCCAGAAGAAAATTCGCCCGGGTTCGGTCGGCCGGTGTATTGGCGATCTTGACCGCGTTCTCGAGAACCTGAATTGGAATGGAGTTGTTGTAGTAGTCGTAGCCGTTGCTGTCGTCGCCGGCGAGGCGCCAGACGATGGAGAGATAGCGCCCACGCGCCGGCTCGAGCTCGCTCTGCGAGGCCCACCACTCCAGGGCCTGATCGTAATGTTCGTAGCTGTTGTTGACGATGTCCGGGCGTCGCTGACCCAGCTCGCCCAGCGATTCCTGGGCCTCGGCCCAGATCCGATCGCGCTCATCAGCGGCGGTCTGGTCCACGATCTCCTGAAGCGACTTGCGAGCCGCTTCCAGCGGCTGCGTATCGGAAACGGGATTGGCCATGAAGGCGCGCCAGGCGGTGTCGGCCAGTCGGAAGGTGACCCAACGTTTTTCTGCAACAGAAAGCCTGCTCGGGTCGATACGCGCATACAGGTCGTGCGCCATGGAGAAACTTTTCTCCGCGTAGGCTTTCTCCGCCGCGGCTCGGTCAGGCGCCCTGGTCGCATCCGGCGCGGCCAGGGTGAATGAGACAGCCAGCGCCACCAGCAGAGCAGCCGAAATCCAGTACTTCATGGGTGAGCTCTCCTCCAGTGGCCGTTACGACGCCACCTGCCCATTGGACACGGTGCCGAAGGAAAAGGAAACTGCGCAGAGGTTAGCGGCTTGCATTGGTTGAATTGGAATCCAATGGGCGGACGAATAAAAGAACGGTTGAAGGCCACGCGGCAATGAAGGACTGAGCTGCGCCGAATGGAAGGCGGCGCCACACGACGTACGTCTCTACGCATCCGGACTCGAGCTGGCGAAGTCGCTCAGGGGTCCCCGCGAGCGCCTTTGAAACGAGAGCCAGGTCTTCTCTTCTCGCAAGGAAGCCTGACTTGAGGTTGAATCCCGGCTAAGATTACTTCACGAAGTGGTTCTCGCGACATCAGTGGAAGCCCATTCCGATCAGGCGACTCCTCGGCCCCTCTCGGCGCGCGTCGAATATCTTTCCCTGACCCTACTGATCGTCATCGCCGTGACGCGGGTGATCATGACCTACTCCGTTTTCTCGGAGGTCGTCGACGAGCCGCATCAGATCGCCGGCGGCATGCAGTGGATCGATCAGCACGCGTTCATGATCGTTCCATCCAATCCCCCGCTTCCGAGGATCCTGTTTGCACTCGGGCCCTATCTGGACGGAGCGCGTTTCGTCACCACTTCTAATCCGATCGACTCCGGGAATGCCATCCTCTATTCGGGCGACTACACACGCAGGCTCAGCCTCGCTCGCACCGGCAACCTTCCATTCCTGGTCCTGGCCATCGTCGTTGTCTGGAGCTTGACCAGACGCCTCTTCGGGCAGGTCGAGGCGCTCCTGGCGGCGGCCCTCTTCACCCTGCTGCCGGAAATTCTCGGAAACGCCGGTTTGGCCACGACCGACCTGGCGATCGCCGCGACGCTCGGCGCAACGATCCTCGTTCTCGTCGAATGGCTCGATCGACCGACGGTTTCTCGCACGATCGCCCTCGGCGGCACAATCGCCATGACCATCCTCTCGAAATTCAGCGCATTTCTTTTTCTGCCGGCATCCGCCGCTGTCCTGGTCGGGTTTCATCTCCTGGCGCGCGGTAGGAATGCGCCCACACTCAACCTCGGTCTGATGCGGCTCGCGGGAAGAGCGGCGCTGCTCGTCACTTCCACCTGCCTCATCATCTGGGCCGGCTATTTCTGCTCATGGCTGCCAGCATCGCGCGACCTGGAGCTGGTCCTCCCCGACTCTGCGCTTCGGCCCGCGTTCGACCTCCTGCAGCGCACGGGGATGCCCTTGCCGGCACCCGGATTCATCGCCGGCGTGACCATGCTCTTTGAAATAAATCGTCGACCAAACTTTCCCTCGTATTTTATGGGAGGAGTCCATCGGACAGGCCACGTTCTCTACTATCCCGTCCTCGTTGCGGTGAAAACGCCCATTCCTTACCTCCTGCTCGGGCTCGCCGGGTCCGTCCTGTTCGTTCGATGCCGGCTGCAGATGCCGTGGGCCGCGCCGGCCCTCGGCGTGGCGGGACTTGCCATCCTCATGGTGTCGATGTCTTTCCGGATCAACAGCGGTAGCCGGCACATCCTGCCCATCTATGTATTACTCGCGCCTCCCGCCGGCGCCGCGGCTCTCCATTGCTGGCGCGCCTGGCGAACTGTGGGTCCTACGCTGATCGCTCTCCTGATCGGCTCGATGCTCGCGTCCTCGGTAGCATCGCATCCCGACTATCTCGCCTATTTCAACTTCATCGCTGGCAAACATCCGGAAAGGATCTCGGTCACCGCCGACCTCGACTGGGGACAGGATCTGTTCCGCATTCGCGAGGCGGTCGAAGCGTATCGGGTCGATCGGCTATGGCTGGCCTATTTCGGCTCGGCCATTCCTCCAAGACACGATCTCGGCGTTCCTATTCGAATGCTCCCGCCCGGCAGGAAGGTTCACGGCTGGATCGCGGTGAGTGAAGTGTTCCGCCACCCGATCTGGACGGGAGGCTACCTCTGGCTCAATGCCTATCAGCCCGTCGCACAGATCGGAAAATCGATTTGGCTTTACAGGATTCCGTAAAGCATGACTTGCGGGGTGAATCAAAGGCCGATTGGAGGCCGTCGCCGCACAACGGACGTCTCGTAACGGTTCAGGCGCGTTAGAATCGGCCGGATGTCCGAAGAACAACGCAGCGCACAGCGAATTGATCTTGCCAGTCCAATGGATGCGCTACTCGGCGACTCACCGGTGCGCATCATCGAGATCAGTCTCATCGGCTGCAGGGTCGAGCACGCGGAAAAGATCTCGATAGGTGCGCGCCTGCACCTTCAGCTTTCTCACGAAGGCGCGACACTCAAGCTTGCGGCCCGGGTGGCCCGCACCGAGCTTCGAGGGGGAGCGGGAGCTCTGCTCTACGCTTCCGGCCTCGAGTTGGCGAAGTCGCTCCAGGAATCTCCGCGAGCACTGGTGCAACTCATCGAATCGCTGACCGCTGAAGAACGGAAGAAGGCCGGCACAAACTTCTTCATGGCCCCTGTTCCTTTCATGCGTCAGCAAGACGAGGAAGACGAGGAAATCCAGGAAGACGAGGGCGGCCGGCCAGAGAGGGAAGACGTTGAAGTTGAACAGCAGCCAGTCCAGCGCATCCCTGATCTCGAATCGGCAGCATCGGCTGTTCCCGCCTTCGAGCTCGACATCGGCATGGACCTGCCGATCGAGGTTCCGCCCGAGCTACAGCCACAGCAGCAGATTGCGGTGACGCCAGCGCTCGGGCTCGAGCTCGATCTCGGTCCCCGGTTCGATGCCGACGAGACGACCTCTCTCCGGCCCGGAAAGCACTTTCTGGAATGCACCAACAGCGGCGGCCAATGGTCGCGGCGGGTAACTGACTCGCCCAAGCAGCCTCGCGATGGCTTCACCATTCCGATCGAAGAGGAAAGCGAAGCCGATCTTTATTACCGGACCTATGAGGCCGCCGACGAGGACATGCGGCGCATGATTCGCCTCTCGCTCGAGATCAGTATCGCTCGACGAAAGCGCTAAATCCTGGCACGGCGAGTACACTTCATTGCATGGCTGAGCAGAACGTTGAGCCGCAGGTCGAACCCCCCGGGCCGCGGATCGAGCAAAAGCCGGGTACGGGTATCGATCGCACCTTGATTCGAAACATGCTGGCGCTCACGCCTGCCGAACGGATGAAGGTACTGGTCGTATCGGCCCGTAATCTTGCCGAGCTCCTCGCCAGGGCCAGCCGGGTATGACAGTCGCGTTCGACCCTCTGCTCGCTTTGCGCACGCTCGTGGCGCATGAGGTGCGATTCGTAGTCATCGGGGGAGTTGCGGGCGCGTTGTGGGGATCACCGTCGATCACAATGGACGTGGATATTTGCTACGAACGGGGCTACGAAAACCACGAGGCGCTAGCGGCTGCGCTTCGCGAGCTTGGCGCAACTCTTCGCGGAGCACCTCCCGGTCTGCCGTTCCAGCTCGATGCCCGCACGATCAAGATGGGCGATTCGTTCACCTTCGATACTCTCGCCGGCAGTGTCGACTGCCTCGGCACGCCATCAGGAACGGACGGTTATGCGGATCTCAGGAGGAATGCGGCGCAGTTCGATCTCGAGCCAGATCTTCGGGTCGATGTGTGCTCATTGGACGATCTGATGCGGATGAAGCGTGCCGCCGGACGCCCGAAGGACCGAGCCGAGGTGGAGATTCTGGCGGCCCTCTCCGAAGAACGTCAGAGCTAACGCCAACTCATCAGGAACGGGGTTTGGTAAAGAACTTCGCTCCCGTCAGCGCCGCAGACGGATCGGTGGAGGGGGTTGTCCTTCACCAGAATGGCCAGAATGTCCAAGGAAAGAAACAGCATTAGAGCGGAGGGGGCCAGGTACCCTGTCTGCTTCGCTGTCTACCAAGCCGACGACCCTGGGCGGCCCTTCCGGGTTGCGATTCATTCCTTTGGATTCACTGGCCGCTTCTCCGCAGTCGACACGAGTTTCGCCACCACTCGAACCCCCGAGACTATTCTCCTGTGAACGCGGCGTGACTCATCGGTGAGCATTTCGTTACGGTCAACCTGTTGACCACGCTTTTGGGCTTCGCCGGATACCAGTGAGAGCCCCACTCGCGTGAGAGCAGGACCGATTTCATGGTCTTTCGGACGCGAGAATTCAAAGGCCTGGACTTTGCCGGAGGGAGGAACGGAGTCATCTCCGCGTTTTCAACGACTTGCGCGATCGAGTCCGCGGTGTCGAAGCTGCACATCTCTCCGCAGCGAGAGTCCGGACCTCCAGCAGTCAGAAGCGAAGGAGGGATCATGCAACGAAACTGGAGAAGCTCTGTCACCCGGAATGCTCTAACACTCTGCTACATTCTGATCGCAGGTCTGACAGCATCGGCCTGCCACTCGCTCTCTTCCCCATCTACACCCCGAATTCAAATCACGAAGGGGGTCAACCCCGGAGGTTCCTGCCGCATCGCCGGCACAGTGACGACTGAGGGCAACGCGCTTCCCGGCGCTACAGTCAGTCTGCTCTCATCGGGCACGCCCCACACGGCCGTGACCGACGTGAACGGCCGCTTCATCTTTCCCTCGGTTCCCGCCGGCGAGTACACTGTTCGCTACGAGTTGTCCGGGCTGAGCCCGCGCACGCAGCGGTTGACTCTGAGAGCAGGGGACGCAGCGGTCGCCGATGCCGATCTGAAGCTTTCGTCCGTGTCAGAAGCGATCACCGTCACCGCCGCGGCTCCGGCGCAAGGGATGAACCCAGGTGTGTTCACGCCGCCGGCGATGAACGGGTCGGCTCCCCCGAGGCGGGTGAAGCGAGAGCCGGCCACCGTCATCAATTCCACCGCCGTCTTGACGTCGCTCGCGAGCACGCTGGTGCCCATGCAGGCGGAGGCGACGTCAGGCGAAGAGTATGCCTTCGTTCCGGACAACCAATTTCAGCGCGTCGCCGAGCAGCCGTTGTCGACTTTCTCGATCGACGTCGACCGGGCTTCCTACGCCAACGTGCGCAGGTTTCTCAACGGCGGCATGCTGCCCCCGCCGAACGCGGTGAGAATCGAAGAGCTCATCAACTATTTCTCCTACTCCTATCCTGATTCCACGGACGGTGCTCCCTTCGGCATCTTCACCGAGATCGCCGATTGTCCCTGGAGCGTGCGGCACCGGCTTCTTCACATCGGCCTCCAGGCGAAGAGGATCGACACCGCCGCACTTCCTCCATCCAACCTCGTCTTTCTTCTCGACGTCTCGGGATCGATGGCCTCGCCTGACAAGCTTCCGCTGATTCAGGCAGCGCTGCATCTACTGGTCGATCAACTGAGAAAAGAAGACCGCGTGGCCATCGTCGTCTACGCCGGCGCGGCAGGACTCGTCCTCCCGTCGACGCCGGGTGACCAGAAGAGTCTCATCCTTTCGGCAATCGATGCGCTGCAGCCGGAAGGATCGACGGCAGGCGGTGAGGGAATCAACCTCGCCTACAAGATCGCCGCGGACAACTTCCAGACCAAGGGGAACAACCGCGTGATCCTCGCCACGGACGGGGACTTCAATGTCGGAGTCTCCTCCATCGCCGATCTGCAGACCTTGATCGAGGAGAAGCGCAAGTCCAAGGTCTTCCTCTCGGTCCTCGGCGTCGGCACCGGGAATCTTCGCGATGCACTGATGGAGACGCTTGCCGACAAAGGCAACGGCAATTATGCCTACCTCGACAGCATCGACGAAGCGCGCAAGGTGCTGGTGCAGGAGATCGGCGGGACCCTCGTCACCGTGGCCAGGAACGTCAAACTGCAGATTGCTTTCAACCCCGCTGTCGTGGCTGAGTATCGCCTCGTCGGTTACGAGAACAGGATGCTGAAGAAAGAGGATTTCCACGACGACACCAAGGATGCCGGTGAGCTCGGCGCCGGTCATTCCGTGACCGCGCTCTACGAGCTGGTCCCCCCGGGAGCGGAGACATTACCGGCGACGATCGACACGCACGGAGATGCGCTGGTTTCCGGCGCCTGGCCGGTCGAGAAGGAGAAAGCCGCGGCGACGCTCTCGGTCCGCTACATGGAACGCGACAGTGACTCGAGTAAGCTGCTCTCCCGTGACATCCAGGATTCCAACGCCAGCGCCTTTGCCGCCTCGGACAGTTTTCGCTTTGCGGCGGCGGTGGCGGAGTGGGGAATGCTGCTGCGCGGCTCTGCCGACCGATCCGCGGCGAGCTACGTCGAGGTGCTGAGGCTTGGGCGCTCGGCGTTGAACGGAGATTCAAGCGGCTATCGCGCCGAGTTCGTAAAGCTGGTCGAGCACAGCGACAAGCTCGCCCGGACCGTGGTCTCGGCTTCGAAGTAGATTGGGATCGATCCTGGGCACTCACACAGGGAGGCGGCCGATCAAGCCGCCTCCCTCTGAGCGTCGCGGGTAGTGCGCTCGCACGCTTCACCACTTCGCTTCGAAACCCATGCGCCGAAGCAGGCCCAGGCGGACCCTGAGGAGCTTCGGTTTCAGGAAGATACGCAGGCGGAATCGGAACCAGCCGGCGGCGAGGGCGTATCGCGCCAGCGCCACGACTCGGCCGGCACCGCGTCGCGGTCTGGCGATGATCACGGCGCAGTACGAGCCGTTGCGCGCCGCCGTCTCCGCATCAGCCTCAACGAGCTTCGGGAGGAGCGATTCCGGCGCCCTTTCCCAACGCACCTCCGGGTAGAGGACGGCCAGGATGTTTCCGCCATAGCCTCTGAAGTCGGTGATCTGGAAGCCCCGCTCTTTCAAGGCGCGTTGGCGACGAGGCCCGAGTACTTTTCCAGAGGCGCCTCGATATCGAAGAGAGCGCCTTTTCTTTTCCAGGAATTCCGTGGGCGAATTTGCACTTTCCCTGAACTTACACGCGCCTTGGTTTCGACGGTCGGTGGTCCGTCCAAGCCATTGAGGCGTGTAACATCCGTCTAGGCGCTTCAATCCCACTGCCAGGGAACAGACCACGTCAAGCCACAGTTCGAAGCGACCACCGCGCGCGTCTCCCGCACCAACTGCTACTACTGTAATCCGCAACCGCTCAAGGATCCTCAGCAAAATGCGAATCTCGAAGCTCGTCCAGTTATTTTTTGTCCTCTTAACCCTAACAGCACTCGTACCCCAACGAGCAGAAGCCCAATGCAAGGTCAACGAACCGGGATTTTCGGCGGGTGATCGACTCGATGATCTGACGACTAATCTTATGGATTTTGGCCGCATCCATGTCGACGCTGACCTTGGGAGTGACGACTGCGCACTCCAAGCGCTTTACGCGTTGACGGCGAAGCTACAAACACTACACACGAACTACCCCGCCCACTTCAGCAAATCATTTGCCGGCGGAGAGGTCTCCCTCATCTTCGCGGCTGCATTGCGGTTGGGTGACCGCGGCCTCGCAACAAAAGACCTCCACACGCAGCTTGTTTTCGTCTTAAACGGGTACACAGGTGCTAACAATCCGGACTGCGGACTCGATACCCTTCGCCAGGCAAACACCTGCTTTGACGATTACACGATCGCAGCGTCGGGGTACGCGTGGATCGCCGCGTATGAAGCACGACGCGGGACGTCTCTCTTCGCACCACAAATCGTCACAAATGCCCAGCAGGCGGCACGGAACAGCATCGATACGGGTTTCAAGCTAGTCTGCATTCACAATCCGCTAACGTATGACCAATACAACTTGTGCAACGGATCGGTTGAAAATCTACTCCATAACACCGGTAATACTGCCACAGACGCGAGAACACTCAGCTTGAATCATGGGGCAAACGGAAACAATGGTAAGCAGGAAATCGCCTACGGGTTTGGCCTCCTGACGAGCGTCTCCTCAGCATTGCTCGGCCTTGATGCGTCCGGTCCTGGTGTCATGTTGGGTCTGTCCGCCGATGAGCAAACGATCGCGAAGGCCTTAGCGACAGAAGCAGAGCTCCACATTACGTCGGGCGAGTTCAACGCGGACTGCTGGGAGGTCACGAGAACGAGCACCGATAGCAAATGGGTCATCACGGCGACGCCTTGCGCAGGAGAAGCACTCGCAACCGCAACGAGCCCGTACCATCCCGACATGTATCAACTAGGCGCTTCGGTAATGAACCCAGATGAGGACGCCTTCTTCAACAAGTATGTCGGTAAGGGGTCATTTCCAACGGCCGGAACGTATCGCTCGAATTCGTTCAATGAGGCGTTTTTTGCCCTTACACCCACGTCCGACGGCACTGGGCCTTCTAACGAGCCTGGTAAGGGTCCGTTCTCGTTTGGCCGCCTTGTCACATATCGTGATCATGGGTACGACTGGTTGATACACCCTAGGCAGTATCTGCCGCCCGACACCGTCGACCCGATTGGCTACGTTGATGGCATTGATGGGAACGGTAGTGCGTACGGCTGGACGTGTGATCAGGACGTGCCGACGAAGGCCGTAAGGGTCGATTTTCTGGACTCCGCTACGAGCACGAACTATGGTTTCGTCCGGGCCAATCTAGCGAGCGAAGCCGCTATCAACAGTCAGTGCGGCGGAACCGCGCATCGGTTCACGTTCACTCTGCCACCTGCAACGAGCGGCCGGGCCATTCGCGCCTACGCGATAGATTACACCTACTTTGGCTATTACATCCTCCCGTGTAGCACGGGCGGCACTGCCTGCTACACGTGGTCCGATACCATACTGCCGTTAACGACGATAACCGCGCCGGGCGAAGGCGCCATCCTAACCGGCATCGTAAGCGTGTCCGCTTCCGCTTCGGATAACGTCGGGGTCATTAATAAGGTCGAGTTCTACCTTGACGGCATACTCGCGAGCACGGACACCATCGCTCCATACTTGTGGAACTTTGACACGGCGACAGCAACGAACGGAGCACATACTCTCACCTCGAAGGCGTATGACCTTGCGCTCAACGTCGGCACTTCTCCCCTAGTCAACGTCACGGTGGATACGAAGGTGCCAACAACCACGATCACTGCGCCAGCCAACGGGACGACCGTCGCTGGGACGACCACCGTGACCGCCACCGCCTCGGACAACAGCGCCGTGGCAAGGGTTGAGTTCTACCTCGACGGCGGGTTAGGGTTCTCCACCACAACCTCCCCGTACTTTTGGAACTGGAACACAAACGCTGCTGCTACGGGAACGCACACCCTCACGTCAAAGGCATACGACACCGCAGGGAACATCGGAATATCGGCCGGCATCTCCGTCACTGTCAACAATACGGACACAACCGCCCCCACGACCGCGATCACCGCGCCAACCAACGGGACAGGCGTCGCTGGGACCACCACCGTCACCGCCACCGCCTCGGACAACAACACCGTGGCACGGGTCGAGTTCTACCTCGATGGCGGACTTGCGAATACAGATACGACCGCCCCGTGGGCTTGGAGCTGGAACGTCACTGCGAGTCCGGGAGCGCACACCCTCATGTCTAAGGCTTATGACGCAGCGAATAACGTCGGAGCATCCACGGCGGTCAGCGTCACTGTCGGTGACACAATCGCTCCAACCGCCCCATCAAACCTGGGATTTAACATCACATATGTCTCCCGGCAATTGAAAATTCAATGGATGGCCTCGACGGACAACGTCGGAGTCGCAGGCTACCAGATTTGGCACGCCACGAGCGCTTTAGGGCCGTTCACGAAGATTACCACGAACGACCCAGCCTACACTTTCTTCGTCCAATCTTACCTCGCCCTAGGGTCCGTGCATTACTACTACGTCAAGGCCGTGGACGCAGCGGGCAACCTGTCTCCGGCCTCGAACACTGTGCACGCTACCGTGATTTACTAGGCGAGCAGCCGGAGCAGTACCTGGGTGTCTATCGGATGCCCGGCGTTTTTGAATTGGAAAAGCCCGCCTCTGGCGCCGGCTTTTTTTCTTCTTTGTGACAGGTCGCCTACGACGGCCTATCCACTTTTCGTCCTTCGGTCCGGAGTTGGTAAAGTGGAGGGCAATGTCATCAGACGGTTTGAATGTTGGACAGGTCTTCCGTGAGCTCGCCGAAGCCACACTTCGTGAGGATGCGGCCACGGGCACCATTACGTCGGCGCAGTACGAATTCGCGCTCCATCGCTACGACGAAGGGGTCAAGATTGAGGCGTACCTCCAAAGCAGGTACGCCCACGCGATCCCCGCGAGCGCGCGCATCCTCGACCTCGGCTGCGGGAACGGAGGGATTCTGCTCCCGTTCGCACAGCAGGACCACTTCTTCTGTACCGGTCTCGAACGGGAACTCCGCGCCGACGTACGGGAGGTGATTCGCGGCACGAGTGTTACATTCAATCTTGTCGCCGCGGACGGAGACCTCCTCCCGTTCGCGGATAATAGCTTCGATGTCGTTCTGTATGTCGAGACCATCGAGCATCTCCGCAACCCCCGTCGCGCCGGTAGCGAAATCGTACGGGTCTTGCGGCCGGGCGGACTCTGCTACATCACCACGCCGTCTCGCGTACGGTTCCTTTTCGCACCCGATCCGCACTATGGAGTGCCCTGCCTCTTACTCCTCCCCGACGCGTTGCAGCGTCGCGTTTACGAATGGCGTTACCGAAAAACCTACGACGTCGAGCACCTCTTCTGGAGCGTCGCGGGGATCATGCACACCCTGCCCGGTCTCCAGCTCGTGGAAATCACGAGTCGACGCTTCGCAGGCTTTCTCCGACGCTTTGATTGGGACTGGATGATCGCGATCAAACCCTAACTCAACCAAGGCACCTCCCCACATGGGGCCACATGGGGTGAGACGCGCTCACTCGGGGGACTTGTCCGCTCGCACGCTTCACCACTTCGCTTCGAAGCCCATTCGCCGAAGCAGGCCGAGGCGGACCCTGAGGAGCTTCGGTTTCAGGAAGACACGCAGGCGGAATCGGAACCAGCCGGCGGAGAGGACGTATCGCGCCAGCGCCACGACTCGGCCGGCACCGCGTCGCGGTCTGGCGATGATCACGGCGCAGTACGAGCCGTTGCGCGCGGCTGTCTCTGCATCAGCCTCAACGAGCTTCGGGAGGAGCGATTCCGGCGCGCTTTCCCAACGCACCTCCGGGTAGAGGACGGCCAGGATGTTTCCGCCATAGCCTCTGAAGTCGGTGATCCGGAAGCCGGTGCGAACTTCCGCGAGAATGTCGCCGGAGCGGATTCCCTCCGATGGGTCGTCCGGCTGGATGGGGTAGAGAAGCTCGTCGTGGATCCGGCAGCTCGCCGGGATTTCGGCGTGCACGGCCCGGGCGTCGCGCAGGAGCGGCCGTTTCCAGTCGACCCGCGACGGGCCGACGTACTCATCCAGATAAAGCAGGCCGTCTGGCCGGAGAGACCGCAGCACTTCGGACAACAGCTTCTCAATGCGAGAAACGTGGTGCAGGGACTGGTGAAAAAAGACGATGTCATAGGTATTCTGCGGCAGGGACACCTGATTGAAATCGGCTGCGAAGTAGTGAATCCGATTCAGCACACCAGCAGCTCGAGCCTCCGACCGCGCTGTTGCAATCGACTGCATCGACGCGTCGAATGCGTCGACTACCCCGCATAACTGCTGCGCGAGAAATCGCTCCAGCGATCCCGTCCCGCAGCCGATGCTCAGCGCGCGCGCGAAGTGAGCTCCCGCTGCAAAGTCTTCCGCGAACCACGAAATCGGCCAGCGGCCGCCAAAGGGAGCGTTGATGTAGCTTCGCGCTGCCTCCATCCAGTTTCCCTGGAACGGCTGTTGATGCTCGCGATCCCAGAACGCGGCCGCAGCTCGAGTCAGATCGGACGAATCGGTCATCGCGCAGAGATTATAGCGACGGGTCCTGGAGCGACTCCGAGGGGAGCGGGCGCCTCGCCCGCTCTTCGAGCGAACGCTCGAAGAATCGCCATGTTGTTACTGCAGAGCGGGCGAGGCGCCCGCTCCCCTCGGAGATGCGGCAGCAGAAGCACCTATTCCAAGTTCGCGCCACGCTTGCGACGATCCACGCCCCACCAGACCACCATCACCGCCAGTCCGATGAGCGGGCACGCCGCATAGCGTCGTCCCAGCCTTCGTTCGAATCGAACGGTATGAT
>DASZZV010000098.1:0-4231 GCA_035544835.1 Thermoanaerobaculia bacterium | reverse complement strand
TAAATACAGGGAGTTTCTTAGAAGCAAGGGCGGGCGGGTGGGAGGGGCGAGGGACCTCGAATACGACGAACGATGTGACTCTACTTCGCCTGTAACCTGAGACAAAGATCGTCGCTCTCGCGACTCATCGTCCCGAGCGCTGCGCGATGTCATATCAAACCGGATGATCTTCGTGTGAGGTTACAGGGCGAAGTAGATTCACCTCGCCGTCGTTTGCGAGGTCCCTCGCCCCTCCCACCCGCCCGCCCTTGCTCGGGATGACAACAAAGTCAAAAGCGTGGTCTGTTGTGTTTTCAATTTTCAATTTTCAATTCCGGCCCGAGCCGGCTCCTGCACCACTCGCTCCAGCTGCCGACAAAGAGTGACGCGCCCTCGAGGCCGGCCCGGTCCAGGGCGAGCAGGGTGTGGCAGGCCGTAACCCCGGATCCACAGTGAACGACTACGTGATCGGGCGAAACGCCGTCGAGAAATCGCGAGTATTGCTCGCGCAACGCTTCGGGGGACTTGAAGAGACCGCCCTCGAGATTCTCCGCGAAGGGGAAATTCCGCGCCCCGGGAATGTGTCCCGCTACCGGGTCGATCGGCTCAGTCTCTCCGCGAAAACGTTCTCCGCTGCGGACGTCGAGCACGATCCAGTCATCCTGGTTTCTCAATGCATCGACACCATCGATATCGGTCACATGAGTCCACCCCAGCGCCGGATAGGAATCTCGCGGCTTCACCTCGGGCACTTCTGCTGTCACCTGGAGACCGGCTGCGACGGCGTTGGAAAAGCCGCCGTCGAGTACTGAAACCCTGGCATGCCCGACGCTGCGCAACATCCACCAGGCTCTCGCCGCGGCGTTGGCACCGCTCTGATCGTCGTAAGTCACGACGTACGTGTCGGGACCGATTCCCCACGTACCGAGGCGATGAAGCCAGCGGGCGATGTGAGGGAGGGGGTGACGGCCACCATGAGCTGGATCGGCGTCTGGATCTGAAGCAGAGCTGAGGTCGCTGTTCAGATCGGCGTGCCGCGCGCCGGCCAGGTGACCTGCCTGATATGAAGCCAGGTCCGGCCGTGCATCGATCAGAACGACGTCGCTGCCGGAGCGGAGTAAGTACTCGAGGTCCTTCGGAGAAATGACGGGTTGGATTTTCACGTGCACATCCTATTCAAGATGACATCTGTCACCTGTTGACGTCGCGCACGACGACGATTCTGTCGGCGAAATACGTCGATCCGCTCCGATTCCGGAGCTGCACATCAACCACGTCACCGCGTTCCAGGTTCGATGGAGCGTACGACTTTCCCTGATATTCGACCTGAGTGCTGTTGTCGTATTGAACGACGACGTTGCCGTTGTTGCTGCCGTTGCCGGAACGGGTATCGAAGTTGTTCCAGCTGGCCTGCTCCAGCTCGATCGTTCGGCGGCTGGCATCGAGGTAACGGACCGTTCCCCGCACGTTTGACGAACCGTAGGTGCCGTCCGAGCCGCCGTTCGTTCCTCCGCCATTCACATCGCGAACGACCTCGATGGAATCGGCCATCAGTCGTCCATTGGAACTACGGCCGCGTACATCGATCTCATCGCCCCGCTCGAGATCCTGGGCGCGAACGGAACGACCGTTGTAGCTGACATTGGTATTGGCATCATAGGCGACGGTCACGGTCTGTCGGTTGTATCCCTCATCGACATCGATCGTGCGGCGGCTACTGTCGACCGAGCGAACCGTCCCACGCACGCTGTTCGAGCTCGAGCCACTCGGATATCCATCGTTCGGAAAACCGGTGCCTCCGCTTCCCCCTCGGGTGTCACGGGTAACGGTCATGGAGGTGGCGATGAGCCGGTTCCCGGATTGCTCCACTCGCGCCGATATCTCGTCGCCTCGGTCCAGATCCTGAGGCCGGTAGCTACGACCCTGGTACGTGACCGGCGTCTGGCTGTCGAAGTAGACGCGCACCGAGTTTCCGTTGGATTGACCGTAAGTTCCTGTGTCGACATTGGTGAGCACGATCGAACTGCTGTCGACCTGGTCGACGGTGCCACGCACTTCTCGGGTCGAGTTTGTCGGCTGCTGGCCCCCGCCGAGTATGTCGCCGATCCCGGTAGAGCCGCAGCCGCAGAGAAGGAGCAGCGCCAGAACTGCGGCTGCCGAAGCCATTTTGGAGGAAGTCTTCATGCGGGTCTCCTGTGAAGTCCGACCTGTTCGGAGCAGGAAGCATGCCTTTAGCAATCTGAGTGCGGACGGTGAGGTCAAAGCGGCCGGTGACGCTGGAGCCAGTTGTGGCGCGTTGTCGGTAGAATGCCTTCAGGACGAACATCTAGCTTTCAGCTTCTAGCTTCTAGCTTCTAGCTTCCAGCATCCAGCATCTAGCTTCCCGCTTCTAGCAGCGCTAAACCGGAGAGTCCCACTGAAATCGATTCACGAATCGGGAGGCGAGCTGGCCTGGCTTCCCGCAAGTAGCTTCCGCCGCGATAGCGACCTCGTCGAAGGCACGGAGGTGATTGCGCAACTTCGCTGGCAGAAGATGTTTCAGGCTCTGGCCAGCGGCGATTCGACCGACGGCGTATGGCTTTTCAAGCTGCAGGGCTTTCTGTTCCGTCAGTTCGTGGCGGTTCATAGACTCGGTGAGCCTGAGCCTGAAGCGATCTTCAACGCCTCTCCCTCATTCAACGGGGTGCTCGAGATCAAGGGTGGACGGTCGTATTACTGGGACTCGAACTTTTGGTTGACGAAGTGGATCTGGACCGATGTCGAGGGAGCGGAGATCATGCATGCCCAGCGACACCTCACCATCCGCATGGAAGGATCGCTGTCGATCCCGCATGAGTTTCTGAGCAACGAAGACTTGCCGCTGCTTGCTCTGCTGGGCTGGTACATGATTCAGATCGTGTCGGATCTGCGAATCGGGTGATGCGGGGGCGTCGGCTCCTCCACTCGGCGCGACGAGCCACGAGCAACGGTCCCCGCTTCCGCGTATAATCGACCCACACTTTCATGGCGATTGCGGCGGGGATACGCGTTGGGCCCTACGAGATCGGAGCGCCGCTCGGGGCCGGGGGGATGGGCGAGGTGTTTCGCGCCCGCGACCTGACTCTCGGGCGCGAGGTGGCCATTAAGTTCCTCTCCGATCATCTCAGCGCCAGCAGCTCCCACATTGCCCGTTTCGAACAGGAAGCACGTTCCGCCTCGGCACTCAATCATCCGAATATCATCACCATCTACTCCTTCGGCAAATACGAATCCACCCACTACCTGGCGATGGAACTGGTCGAAGGAAAGAGTCTGCGCGCCCTTCTCCAGGACGGAATCCCGCCGATTCGCCGGACCCTTCAGATCGCTGCGCAAATCGCTGAGGGGCTCGCCGCTGCTCACGAGCGTGGAATCGTTCACCGGGATTTGAAGCCCGAGAACGTGATGATCACCCGAGACGGTTTCGTGAAGATTCTCGATTTTGGACTGGCCAAGCTGGTGCCGGAAGTGCTCGCCGAGGACGAGGACACCCTGGAGTTCAAGAGGCATGAGACTGGTCCTGGTACGGTGCTCGGTACGGTTGGTTACATGTCACCGGAGCAGGCCAGCGGCAAGATCGCCGACTATCGAGCCGATCAATTCTCGTTCGGAGCCATCGTTTACGAGATGGCCACCGGTCGAAGGGCTTTCAAACGGGGAACTGCCGTCGACACCTTGTCGGCAATTCTTCATGACGACCCGGAAGACATCTCCCGTTTGAATCCAAAAGCTCCCGCTCCTCTTCGGTGGATCGTCGATCGATGTCTGGCCAAGGATCCGGCCAGCCGCTACGCGTCAACGAGCGATCTGGCGCGGGAGCTGGAGACGTTGCGCGATCGGATCTCCGAGACGCCCCCGGTCACGGGCGAGGCGGCGCTGCCGCCGGTGGTAGCGAACGAGAAAAAGCGGCTCGGTTCTGCGTTCGCTGTGGCCGCTGTGGTTGGTGCTGCCGCGGTGGGGGCCTGGTCCATGGAGCAGCGCGGCCGCAGCGCCTCTGCGCTCCCCGATCAAAAATATCTGGCGGTCATGCCGTTTCGCGATCTGAGCGGCACTCCATCGGGACAACTCTTCAGCGAAGGGCTTGGAGAGTCACTGACTGCTCGGCTTGCCTCCGGCAGCGACGTTCAGCTGATGCCCGCCGCCGCTTCGATCACCGATTCTTCTGATTTGCGCAAGATTGCGCGGGAGCTCGGAGCGAATCTCATTCTCCGAGGAGCCGTGCAGCGGTCGGGGC
>DASZZV010000097.1:0-3690 GCA_035544835.1 Thermoanaerobaculia bacterium | reverse complement strand
ACTCGGGAACGAGAAGCTCTCACAGATCGCCCTTGCCGAGTTGATGGCGAAGATCATCGAGGGGTTTCGCATGCGCGAGGGAGAGCGGATACTGTTCGATCTTCAGGCCTCGTCCGACGCACTCCTTGTCGAGGGGTCGGAGGACCGGTTGATCCAGGTTTTCGAAAACGTTCTCGACAACGCCATCAGTTTCTCGCCGGCTCACGGAACCATTCACATCGATGTCAGGCCAGAGCGGACCTTCGCAGTGCTTCGCATTGGCGACGAGGGAGAAGGAATCTCGGAGCAGCACATCGGCCGGATCTTCGATCGCTTCTTCACCTACCGCCCGGCAACCGATCAGCCCCGGCAGCGCCATACCGGACTCGGACTGGCCATCGTGAAGGCAATCGTGGAAGGGTATGGCGGGTCGATCAAAGCCTCAAATGCCGAGAAGGGTGCGCTCTTCGAGATCCGGCTGCCGCTGTCGCGGAGTGGTAGGTAGGGCCGCACGGTGTGCGGCCGGTACCTTCGCCCGCGACAAATGAACTGCGTCCGATCCTTCCACCATCGCACTTCTCAACATCCGCGATCGATGAATCTGGTAGCGGACGTAACGGGTACCGGCCGCACGCCGTGCGGCCCTACGCCGAAATCACTTCCGTCGCCGGATTACGTCTGCTCAAGGTGGACTACCACGCGCTCATCGACGTACAGTGCAGTCCAATCACCACCCGCCAACCGTAGGAAGAGCCACAAGGAGTAGATATGAGTCTTCTCTGGAGTCTGACGATTCTGGCGGTGCTGAGCTCGAACCCGACGTTCGTCCCCTGGTTCTCGGATCGGGGTGTGGCCGTGCAGGCTCTGCGACGTGCTCTCGGGCTGCCGATCGTAAAGAAATAGTTTATGCAAACGTGGCACGGCCTCGTCTTTACGTCCCTGCTCACGCTCGCTGCAGGCGCCGTCATGGAGGCGCAATCACCGGAGGTCGCGGTGAAGCGTGGGGGCAAGCTCGTAATCAGCAATGTCGGCTCTTCGGCGAACGTCACCTCCTCGCCTTCGCCACCTCCACCCACATATGCCGGCACCTCTTCATCGCCGCTGCCCGAATTCGCGAAGCCGGAGTACAGCGATCCGATCACGACACCGGTGGTCGGATCGGTGCGAGGCGATTCCTCCACGACGAAACTGCGCTTCCTCTCCCGCGGCATCACGCACTGCCTCTTGAAAGACGCCAGGGGAAACTACTTCGCCGTGGCTGGACAGGAAGATGATTCTGCAGGACCGCTGCAGAGCCATCTCGTAAACATCGATCGGACCACCACACCGGGGCTGCGCGTCGACCGGGCCCAATGGGGTGTTCCTCCACATGGAGTCGACCCGACCGGTGAAAAGGTCAACTACTTTATTGGTTCTGATCGGGCGCGCTGGCTTACCGGAATCCCTGTGTTCAAACGAGTGCTGTATCCGGGAGTGCTTCCTGGAATCGACGTGACGTACACAACCGAGGAGTTGAAGGATCACTACACCATTCACGTCGCCGCCGGGCGGATCTCAGGTCTGAAGGTTTCGTTCGGAGACTCCGCCGTGCTGCAGGATGGCTCGGTCGCGGCCGGCGCCTCACCGAGAGTCCACCAGCCAGCTCCAATCATTCGACAGAGCGGAAAAAGCCTCGATGCCAGGTATGTCAAGAACGGCCCCGACCTTCTGTCAGTGGAGGCCGACGACTATGACTCCTCTCGCGAGGCCGACATCGAAATCGATGCCTACCGCTTCGTCCCATCCTTCACATATGACCGTTCCAAAAAGGCGACCCTGGCCGGTCGCAACTTTCAGAGCGCTGTCTCCCCCGACGGGCGGGTGTTCTCGATCTCCACGGGAGCGGTGAGCGACCAAACGAAGGGAACGACAGTGGTGGCCTGTTTCAAAGAGGGGAAGCGGATCTTCACGAGCTATGTCGGAGGCGGGGGGACGACCGCCGCGGCGACTGACAAAAGTGGGAATGTCTACATCACCGGGAACGGTGGAATGGAAATACCGATCCTTGATGGCGTTCGCTCGAAGAGTGGCGGTGCCTTCGTGACCCGCCTCAACAGTCTCGGCGTCGTCGATTTCTCCTCCATCATCCTTCCGGATCCAAAGGTCAAACCGGACGCCATTACCGTGAAAGAGGATGGCGACATTGCCATCACCGGTGAAGCGTTCAAGGGCTTTCCCACAAGCAGCGGCTTCGCCCTCCGAAAGGGCGGTGACGCGACCGATGTCTTTCTGGCCATCATCAGCCCCGGCGGAGGCGAGAGGGCGCTCGAGTACCTCAGCTATATCGGAGGAGACAACTCCGATGCCCCGGCCGGAATCGCTTCTCGGGGAGACCTGATCTACATCACCGGAACCACCCTCTCCTCGAATTTTCCCACGAGCGCGACGGCTTTTCAAAAGAGGCGCGGAGGTGGGTCGCGCGATGCCTTCATCATCGCCGTCGACGTGTCGACCAAAGGGCCGGGCGGTCTCATCGCCAGCACCCTGCTCGGCGGCGGCTCTGACGAACATGGCCTCTTACCCGACAGGTCCGATGCCGCAACGGCTCTCGCGCTCGACGACGGCGGCAACGTCGTCGTAGCGGGATCGACAACCGAAGCGGACTTCCCGCTTTCTGCCGAGGCCACGCATCGAAAACCGCTGGGTGGGAACGACATCTTCGTGGCGATGCTCGACCCCACGCTGAGCCATATTTTGTATGCCGACCGCTTCGGAGGATCGGGCGACGATGTGCCGGTCGACATGAAGATGCAGCAAGGCGGCTCCGTGTTCATCCTCGGGCGCACCATGTCTCCCGATTTTCCGCGGCTGCATTCTTCCCGTCCGCCCGAGATAGACGAAGAGGAACACGCCTTTCTCCTGGAGCTGAATTCGCTGCTGAGCGCTACGGTCTTCTCGGAGTTTCTGGGTGGCGCCGACCACACCCGAGGCGGTGCCACCTTCGCCCTGGCTGTGAACCGCGCCGGCATCGCCTACATCACGGCCGGCAGCCTTATCTCCTCGAATCCGACCGGCAGACCTCCCGGCTCGACGGTCAGCTCGGAGACCAGCGCTGGACTGTTGGAAGTAACGCCCTGCCTCGAGTGCCCGTCTCCACCGCTGATCACACGGGTTCACAAGAAACTCTTTGCCAACGAATTCGAGATCGAGGGGAGCGGCTTCACGAAGGAGTCTCGTGTTCTGGCTGACGGGAAAGCCGCCACAGCGTCGTTCGTCGACTCGGGACATCTGCACGTCGTGACTGGGCAGAAGCCGCTGCATTTTTCAGTGCTCAACTCCGATGAGCAGAGTGCGACCTGGTTTTTCAATCATGGCGGGAGCTCGATAAAAACTACATTAGGGAATCTCCCGTCACGACATCCGTTCGTTCTCGTGGCGGTATTGGCGCTGGTGGTCTTCCTGGCAATGAGAAGCCGGCGCGGCGAGAGGGCGTAGGAAGAGTGCCGGCGGCCGGGGCCCAGAGCCTGAACGACCCATCGTCGTATCCTTGCTTCCAAGAAACTTCCAGTATTTACGCGGCTTTACCGTGCGTGTCATCCTGAGCAAGGGACAGCGTGCGCGCTGCCACTGAGAAAAGAAACTGGGTGGGTGTCATCCCGAGCCGCAGCGAGGGATCTGGGCGGGGGCCTTAGACCCTTGGCCATCGAAAATGTTTGCGAGCACCACGATGGA
>DASZZV010000096.1:0-2290 GCA_035544835.1 Thermoanaerobaculia bacterium | reverse complement strand
AAGCGGGACGATGATCCACATGCCTTCGTGTCAGTCCATTCGTGCAGTCTGCGTGCCGGGGCGGAATTGAAAATTGAAAATTGAAAATTGAAAAAAACAGGCAACTGATGGGCGGTGTCATCCCGAGCCGCAGCGAGGGATGACACCTCAGCAAGACCGCGTAACGGCCTTTCGCAGAATTCTCAGACCACCACCTCGTCACCCAGGTCCGCTCGAATCCGGAACATGGCCATGATGTCGCTCCTGGTCACGAAACCGGCCAGGAGCCCGGCCTCGTCGATCACCGGAAGCCGTGCCAGCCCGAGCGACAGCATGGCCTTCAATGCTTGCGTCGCCTCGGTGGCCGGTGTCGGAAGCTTGAACCGAGGAATGGCGTGCATGACATCGGATACCGCGCGGCCGTCGCGCTGCTCGCGCGGCACTTTCTTGATGTCGTCGAGATCGACGATCCCGAGCACTCGCCCGGTCTGGTCGACGACAGGGTAGAGCGTGAACTTGTTGTGCATGAACCTCTGCTCGACCAGATCATCGAGCGACTCCTGATTGGACACGGAGAGGACGTTGCTGCCCATCACGTCGCTCACGGAGATCCCGGCCAGCACTTCCTCGAGCAGCACGTGCTCGTAACTCTGCTCGGCGGCGTTTTTTACGAAGACGCCAATCAGGATGTACCAGATGCCGCTGATCCATCCTCGCGGTGTCTGCTCGGAGTAGATGGACAGCACGCCCAGAATCATCAGAGCGTAGGCAAAGATCTCTCCGCCCTTCGCCGCGAAGTTCGTGGCGCGCTTGAAGCTATGCGTCTTCCACCAGACCAGCGAACGGAGCAGCCGGCCCCCGTCGAGGGGAAAGCCGGGCACGAGGTTGAAGAGCGCCAGCGCCAGGTTCAGTTGAGCGACGACAGCGAAGAGCGTGAAGCCGGCCGAAAAGCCCGCGGCCTGCGAGAGTACGCTCAACATCAGAAAGAAACCCCACAGCGTAAGGCTCGACAACGGACCCGCCCCTGCCACCAGAAACTCGGTTCGAGCGCTATTCGGCTCGGCGTTCATGTGAGCGACGCCGCCGAAGATGAAAAGGGTGATTCTCCGGATTGGAAAGCCGAGCCTGTTCGATACTACGGCATGAGAGAGCTCGTGGAAGACGACCGACAGAAAGAGGAGCAACGCCGCCGCGACGGCGAGAATCCACAGCACCGCTCCCGTGGCGAGCACGTGCTGGGCCGGCAGATAGAAGCGGTGAAACGTCCATACCACCAGAAAAAAGAATACGAACCACGAGTAGTCCAGAACGATCGTGACATCGAAGATCCGGAACAGGCGAATGCCGCCTCGAAGAAAGCTCATCGACTGCGTAACTGCTAATCGGATGCCCACCGCGGCGGGCGGAATGAAAATTGAAAATTGAAAATTGAAAAACAAGTCAGACAATTGAGCCATTTCTTTACTTTTTCAATTTTCAATTTTCAATTTTCAATTCCCCCTGGGTTGGCTCATTGCTTGCGAATCCATGCTGTCAGCTTCTGAATTGGAGGTTCTCAAACCATGAATAGAATCAATCGTTTAGCACTTTATCTGACCTCGTTCGCGATCGTTGCGACGGCGCCTGGGGTGTCCGCTTTCGCGGGAATGAGCACTCTGAATGGGACACTCCTCGGTCTGGTCCGTCCCCAGAACCTGGTCTCACGCGCCCCACGCATTACCACGCTGGAAGGCACTGTCGAGTCGATCAAATCGGATGGTGTCGTGATCCGCACGAAGAGCGGAGACATCCGTCTCTATGCGACCAACGGCACGCCCGTAAACTACCGCGGCGATCGCTACAGTTTCACTGACCTCGAGCAGGGTGACGTAGTCCGCGTAAGCGTAAGGAGTCGCGGAACGCGCGATTACGATGCCCGCTCTTTCGACGTTTTGAGAAATGTCTCCGCCAGCGCATCGTCCGACAACGTCGTCGACGTTCGGCCCGGCAAGTCCTACCTCACCGGACAGGTCGTGAAGATCAAAGACAACATCGGGGCCTTCCGTCTCGAGACTGACAACGGCCGCACCGTGACGGTCAATGCGTCCGGCACGAACGACTTTCGTCGGGGGCAGAACTGGTTGTACGACCTTCACTCAGGGGACCAGGTTCGAGTGAACGGATCCTTCAGCGACGCCGACGTTTTCAAGGCGACGTCGATGCAACTCCTGAGTCGAGGCGAGCTCGACCGCGACACACAGATCCGGGCGCAGGAAAAGAGACACGGAGATGACGGTCGCGATCGCGACCGAAAAAAGAGCAAGGACGATAA
>DASZZV010000095.1:0-7610 GCA_035544835.1 Thermoanaerobaculia bacterium | reverse complement strand
GGATCGCTTTGCCGCCAGTAGATGTTCTCCAGATCGCGGCTGGCAGCGATCAACTCCTCGATCTCCTTCCGCTGCCGAGCAGAAAGCGACTCGAAGGTGAAAGGCATTTCGACCTTCTTGAACTTGCGGAGCTGCGCATCGAGGTCGGGAGCGACCACGCCGATCGACGCTTTCTTAGCCGGCGCAGCAGTGAGCGCAGCGGCCATGAACAAACCTGGCAGTAGGAGCAGGGCGAGTCTTCTCATTGAGTTCTCCTCTTTCGAACGAGAGATAGTAGCAAGAGCGATGCAGAAAGGAACTTCGGAGAGTTGTCATCCTGAGGGAGCGGGCGCGAGAGTCAAGGGTCGGCAGGGAGCGAGTGCGACCGAAGGATCTTTGGTGACATGGGAAGAAATCACCAATTCACACCGCTGCCATGTCACCAGAGATCCTTCGCTATCGCTCAGGATGACAAGCTTGTTTCTCTCCCTCATCCGCGACGTTCACGTCGTTCCTTCGCTCCAGGATGACAAGCGTTCCCTTCCCAATTCATAACATTCAAAATTCAGCCTTTGTATCCCAAGCCTACTAAACTATCGATTATGCTCACTCGTTCCACCTTCGCCACGCAATTCGGTAACCACGCCGTCTTCGGCATGATTCACCTGCTCCCGCTGCCGGGCTCGCCGCTTTTCCGCGGCTCGATGCAGGAGGTGATCGATGCGGCGTTGCGCGATGCAGCCGCGATCGTGAAGGGGGATGCGAATGGCCTGATGGTCGAGAACTTCGGGGACGTCCCTTTTACGAAGGGACCTGTTGAGGCAGAGACCATCGCCGCCATGACGGTGGCGATCGTCGCCATCCGCTCTGAGACGAGTCTCCCCATCGGGGTGAACGTCCTTCGAGCCGATTCTATCGCCGCGCTCGGAATCGCCGTCGCCACCGGAGCGCGGCTCATCCGAGTGAACGTCCTGACCGGGGCGATGCTCACCGATCAGGGGATAATCGAATCCAACGCTTACGATCTGATGCGGAAGCGGTCGGCATTGCGAGGTGACGTCGCCGTTCTGGGCGATGTCCTGGTCAAGCATGCGCATCCCCTCGTAGCGACCGATATCCAGCAGGAGGCAAAGGATCTCCGCGAGCGCGCCCTGGCCGACGCCATCGTCATCTCGGGCAAGGAAACCGGGGCCGAGCCGGACGCGGAACGCTTCTGCTCGATCCGCTCGGTCCTCGCCGATGTCCCTTTGATCGTAGGCAGCGGCCTGACCATCAGCAACGCCAGGAGATTCTCCACACTTGCCGACGCCGCAATCGTCGGGTCGGCCATCAAGTTAAACGGTGTCGTCTCCAATGGGGTGGACAGTGAGCGAGTGGCTCGGCTCGTAGAGGCATTCAAGCCGGGGTCCTAGCCCGGCCTCTCACCCCGGCTGAGAGAAGATAAAACCCCAATTCACAGTTCCCAATTCACAATTCTTCATTCTCCATTCTTCATTCTCCATTCTTCATTCTTCATTCTTCATCTTCATTCTTCCCGTCATTCTCCCTCCTTCCACTCAACCCCCCTTGACGCCTCCCTCCCCCTCCTCTAACCTCGCCGCTCCGATGTCCGAGCTGAGGCTATACAACACTCTGACCCGCACCCTGGAACCCTTCCACCCCCTCGTGGAGGGGCAGGTGCGGATGTATTGCTGCGGCCCGACGGTCTACAACTTCATCCACATCGGCAACCTCAGGACCTTTCTGTGGGGCGATCTTCTTCGTCGCTACCTGGAGTGGAAGGGCTACAAGGTCACTCAGGTGATGAACCTCACTGATGTCGAGGACAAGATCATCCGCAGCGCCGGCGAGAAGGGGATGAACCTCACTGAATACACCGCCCCTTACATCGAGGCCTTTTTCGAGGATATCGACACTCTCCGCATCCGAAGAGCCGATCTCTACCCGAAGGCCACCGAACACATTCAGGAGATGCTCGACCTAGTCGACGAGCTGACGAAGCGCGGTCACACCTACGAGGCCGAGGGTTCCACCTACTTCAAGATCTCCACGATGAAGGACTATGGGAAGCTTGCTCAACTGACCATTGAGGACAGCAGCTCGGCCTTCACCCGCATCGAGAGCGACGAGTATGAGAAGGAAAGCGCCCGCGACTTCGTGTTGTGGAAGGCGAAAAAAGAGGGCGAGCCGTCGTGGCCGGCGGCCATCGGTGATGGTCGTCCGGGATGGCATCTGGAGTGCTCGGCCATGTCGATGAAGTACCTCGGTGAAGCCTTCGATCTGCATACCGGTGCCGTCGACCTCATCTTCCCCCATCACGAGAACGAGATCGCTCAAAGCGAAGGGGCTACAGGGAAGCCATTCGTCCGCTACTGGATTCACGGCGAGCACCTCATCGTCGAAGACCGAAAGATGTCGAAGTCGGCCGGTAATTTCTTCACCCTCCGTGACCTGCTGGAGCAGGGCTTCTCACCGCTCCAGATCCGCTATGCATTGCTGGCCGTTCCTCATCGCACCAGGATGAACTTTATGATGAAGTCGCTCGAGGACGCGAAGTCAGCCCTCGACCGACTGGAGCTTTTCGTTCTCCGCCTCACTGAGCTCGCCGGCGACAAGGCCGGTTCCGGCGGTGAGACGGGACGCCAGCTGGCAGATCAGTTTTTGGCGGAGTTCGAAGCGGCCATGGATGACGACCTCAACACAGCTGCCGCGCTCGGTGCGCTCTTCACGCTGGTTCGCGAAGGCAATACCGCCATCGACGCCGGCCGCGTCCATGCGGTTGATGCCGAGGCAATACTCGAGGCGGTACGGGATGCTGATGTCGTGCTCGATCTTCTGGAAAAAGAGCGCGCTTCGCTCGACGAAGAGATCGAGAAGCTGATTCAAGCTCGGAACGGCGCTCGAACGGCCAGAGACTTTAAAGAGTCGGACCGCCTGCGTGACGAGCTGCTGACACGCGGCATCATTCTCGAAGACACCGCCACGGGGACCAGATGGCGGCGGAAGTGATTTCATGATCGGCTATCTCGAAGGACGCATCCACTCCCTGACGACCGAACGCGTGATCGTTCTGGCCGGTGGCGTCGGCTACATGGTGCAGATACCGCTGTCGACTTACTATCGGCTGGAAGGATCGCCCACCGCGGCCCTGCAGATCCACACTCACGTTCGTGAAGATGCACTGGCCCTGTATGGCTTCAGCTCGGTCGAGGAAAAATTTGCTTTCGAGAAATTGATCTCGATCTCCGGAATCGGCCCGCGACTGGCCCAGGTGATCCTTTCGGGTATCGACGTCACGGACCTGGCGGAAGCGATTGTCCGCAGCGATACGCGGAGGCTCTCCTCGATCCCCGGCGTCGGAAAGAAGACGTCCGAGCGCATCTGCCTCGAGCTTCGCGACAAGCTGATTCTTCCGGAAGCGACGGAGCCCAGAGCCTCCGCTCCTCGCCGAACCAGCATCGACGACGATGTCGTCTCCGCCCTTCAGAACCTCGGCTACAAGAGCAACTTCGCCGAGAACGCCATCAAGACCGCCCGCGGCCAGCTCGGCGAGACCCCGGAATTCTCGGACCTGCTCAAAGCTGCGCTGAGGCAGCTCACGAAATAGTGGGCGAAGTTTTCAACTTCGCTTCCCGTCGCGCAAGAACCGAAGACTCCATCCTCGCGCCCTCTCGGCTGCTCATCACGAACATCCGCAGATAAAATCTGCGGCCACTAAATTCGCAGGTGCGATTGTGGCGCGGAAACGCTACGTTTCCCGAACCCGCCACGATCCGGACTAAAATAGCTCTCCCGGCACGTTCCCGACTGAGAGTTCCATGTTCGATAAATTCACTGAAGAGTGTGGTGTCTTCTGCGTCTTCGATCATCACGACGCGGCCAACCTCGCTTACCTGGGCCTCTACGCACTTCAGCATCGCGGCCAGGAGAGCGCCGGGATCGCATCCATCTCGACGGACGGCATCAAGTCGGAGAGCAATATCGGCACGGCGGCGGGGACCGACGGCACGGGCGAGCGGCTCATTGCCCGGAACACTCCGCAGATCCACGTGGAAAAGGAGATGGGTTACGTCGCCGATATCTTCACCCAGGATCGCCTCCTGCGCCTTCCGGGTCGCGTCGCCCTGGGTCATGTGCGCTATTCGACTGCCGGCGGCTCGCTGCTGTGCAACGCACAGCCACTGGTCGCATCGACGAACAAGGGGCCGGTCGCCATCGCCCATAACGGCAACCTCGTCAACGGTAAGGAGCTGAGGGAGAAGCTGGAGAAAGAGGGAGCGATCTTCAACACGATGACCGACACCGAGGTCATCGTGCATCTGATCGCCCGTTCCCCTGCGCCGGATTTGGAGGGGGCTTTCACCGATGCCCTGTCCCAGGTGCGCGGCGCCTTCTCGATCATCGCGCTGTCGCCGGGAAAGGTGATGGCCGCCCGCGATCCCCGTGGCTTCCGTCCGCTCGTTCTTGGTCGGCTCGATCAATCGTTGTGCGTATCTTCCGAGTCGTGCGCCTTCGACCTCATCGGCGCAACGGTCATCCGCGAAGTCGAGCCAGGTGAAATCCTGGTGATCGAGTCCGCCGGAGCCGACTCACCGACTCCGAATCGTTACAGAACCATCCGGCGCGGAGCGGCGCAACAGCAGGCGCGCTGTGTGTTCGAGCATGTCTATTTCGCTCGGCCCGATTCGGTGATTTTCGGAAAGAACGTCGGGCAGGTTCGCAAAGCACTCGGCGCGCAGCTGGCGCGGGAACATCCCGCCGAAGCCGATATGGTTGTTCCCGTTCCCGACTCCGGTGTCTTTGCCGCGCTCGGCTACGCGCACGAGTCGGGAATTCCGTTCGAGTTCGGCCTGGTCCGCAATCACTACGTGGGGCGAACCTTCATCGAGCCGAAACAGTCGATCCGAAATTTCGGTGTAAAGGTCAAGCTCAACCCGGTTCGGGAGATCGTGACAGGAAAGCGGATCGTTCTGATCGATGACTCGATCGTGCGCGGCACGACCTCCAGGAAAATCGTGACGATGCTCAAGGCGGCCGGTGCGAAGGAGGTCCACATGAGGATCTCGTCGCCACCGACCACTGGTCCCTGCTATTACGGGATCGATACGCCACAACGCCAGGATCTCATCGCCGGATCCAAATCGATCGAGGAGATCCGCGAGTACATCGAGGCCGACTCTCTCGGATACCTCTCGGCCGAAGGGATGCTCACCGCCGTGTCGAATGCCGAGGAAGATCCGCGTCGTATGTACTGCACGGCCTGCTTCACTGGTGAGTATCACGATCTGGCGACTCAGGAGCCGGATCCCGTACTGGCGACTACGACTCGCTGAGGGCCGGGGAACCGCGCCCGAGAAGGCGATCGTCTACGAAAGTGATCCCACGCTGAATGTCGGCGGTAATCCGGGTAGACTGCAGAGATTGCGAAGAAGATACCTCACTCGGATCCTGGTCCCGCCAGCCATCGTCAGCCTGCCGCTGGCAATTCTTTTCCTCTGGCAGGTCTTGCAGATCGACGCTCGTCAATGGCTCTACCTGGCCATCATCGGGACTCTTACCTTCACCTCGGCCGCACTGTGGATCGCATATCAGCTCTCACCTGAGCTCAATGCACTGGATCACGGCGATGGCGGAGATCGAGGAGCGATCCTGTCGCAGTGTCTTCAAAAGACGCTCGATTCCTCGCTCCTGGGGTGGGGGCTGGCAGCAATCGTTTTCGCCGTTCTATCGACGACCTTCGTACAGCGAAGCTGGATAGGATTCAGTTATTTTCTCGTCGCCGCCGCCGCGGCGGCAGGGCCCTCGATCTGCTGGAGCTACGGTGCCGGCAAAGCCATCCTGTTGCGTGAGTCATTCCGAGTGGGTACGGTCTCGTATCGTGGCCGTGAGATTTCGCTGGCCAGGAAGATGGCCATCGTCTTCATCGGCTTCTTCATCCTCAGTTCGCTGGCCTTGATCCTGCTCGTCTCCTCGCGGGTCTCGACGGCACTGGAGAAGCTGGCAATCGCCTCGTCGAGTCAGTGGTTCGAACGTAGCTACCAGAGAGCAACCGTGGCTGCGGCGGTCGACTCAGCGGAGCTGGCCAGAGTCAAGGGCGATCTCCCCGACGGATATTCTGCATATCGTTTTCTGCCGGACGGGACGGTAATCGCGCCTACGGGTGAGACACCGGCTTTCGACCGGCTGGAGTTGGGACATATTCTGGCCATTCAGAATGGCGACAGCTCCACCTATGTCGCCCCCCACGTCATGTCTTTCCGTCAATTGCCTGACGGAACGGTCTTCGCGGTCTCCACGCCGTGGAGTCCATACGCGAATATCCCGCGGCAGATCGCTTTCTACACGTTGATCATTGCGCTGCTCACCACCGCTATTTTCTCCGCGGCGACGTATTTCCTGTCCCAAGAGATCTCCTCGCCACTCAAGCAGTTGCGACGAATGGCGTCGGCGATGGCGGATGGCGATTTCACAGTCCAGCCGCGGATCTTCACCGATGACGAAATGGGAATGCTCGCCGCGAGCTTCGGAACGACTCGCGACAATCTGCGGCTGCTCCTGGGACGAATCGGCGGGGGCGGAACGACGATTACCGAAGGCGTCCGAGTCATGACGGCGGGTACGGAGAACCTTCTGCTCCGGGCGCGAGAGCAGACGTCCCTGACCAAAACATCGTCCGCGGCGGTCCTCAACGTCCGTGCAAGCACCGAGTCCGTCCTTCATGCCGCCGAGACGGTCACCGATCTCTCCGTCGATGCTTCCAGCCGCGCCACCGAGCTCCTCGCCTCGGCCGAAGAAGTCGGGCGGAGCATGGACTATCTGTTTCAGTCGGTCGAAAAAAGCTCTTCCTCAACCACGCAGATGGATGCTGCGGCTCGGGAGATGTCGAAGAGGACGGAGGTTCTGGCGAACATCGGAGAAGAGGTGCTGTCGTTCGTCGTGGAGATGGATGCCACGGTCGCCGAGCTGCGCAAAACCGCACACCAGACCGCCGACCTCTCACGCAAGGTGCGCGAAGAAGCCAACGAAGGCGACTCGGCCGTACAGAAGACCGTCGAGGGAATCCAGGAGGCTCGTTCGTCTACGCTCAACACGGCCAAGGTCGTCGAAGAATTGCAACGCAGCGTCGGACAGATCAGCCAGATCGTGTCGGTCATCGAGGAGATCACGGACCGAACGAATCTGCTGGCCTTGAACGCAGCGATCATCGCCGCCCAGGCCGGCGAGCAGGGCGCTGGCTTCACCGTGGTGGCCGATGAGATCCGCGAGCTGGCCGAGCGGACTCGCGGCCAGACCAAAGAGATCAGTGGCATCGTCAAGGGAATCCAGCGCGTCTCTCGCGAGGCCGTCGGAGCGATGCACGACGGCGTCGAGCAGGTCACGCAGAGCGCGAATCTGGCCAAGAATGCAGCATGGTCGCTGCAGAAGATTCAGACCAGCGCCGCCGAGTCGTATGAGATGGCCAACAACATCTCTTCGGCGCTGGAGGAACAGTCCGCGGCCAGTAGTCATCTTCACGAGCAGACCTCGCGCATGAGCGATCACATTTCCGAGATCAACCGATCGACGCGGGAACAGGCCCGCGGGACCATGATGCTGGCTCAGGAGACCGAGCGGGTGCACGAGATCGCAGC
>DASZZV010000094.1:0-3778 GCA_035544835.1 Thermoanaerobaculia bacterium | reverse complement strand
TCGGACCGCCCGTGATGCACTCGTTCTCGTCCTTGCTCGTTGTCGGCGGCGCCTTCTTCATGATGCTGCGGATCAATCAGGGACTGGCCCTGATCGCGCTCCTGGCCGTGCCCATCGTTGCCGGAGCCGTGGCCCACTTCGGCGAGAAGATTCACGACAAATCAAAAGACATTCAGGATTACTTCGGCGACATCTCCGCGCGGGTGCAGGAAAACCTGTCGGGTGTTCGTGTCATTCGGGCGTTCACGCAGGAAGAAAACGAAACGAGGCTCTTTCATCGGATGAATGAGGAGTTCGTAAAACGGAACCGTTCTCTGATCAGGTTGACTGCGACCTTCTACCCCGTCCTGCATGGTGTGATCGGGATGATGTTCGTCATCGTTTTTTACTTCGGTGGCAGACGCATGCTGGCCGGGTCGATGACCGTCGGCAGCTTCGTCGCTTTCAATTTCTACCTCGGCAGAATGATCTGGCCGCTGATTGCTCTCGGTTGGGTCATCAATCTTTTCCAGCGAGGAATGGCCTCCATGAGGCGATTGAGTGAGGTGTGGGATATCACGCCGCCCGCTGAAGCCGCTGAGGAGGGATATGACCGGAGCGTTCCCCTCGAGCCGGAGATTGTCATCAGCCATCTGACTTTCGCCTACACCAATCACGACGTGCTGAAGGATGTGTCTCTGCAGATTGCGGCTGGACAGACCGTAGGGATCGTGGGACGTACGGGAAGCGGCAAGTCGACGCTTCTGGCACTGCTGTCACGTTACTTCTCGGCGCCCGCGGGAACGATCTTCATAGGCGGACGGCCCCTCGAGTCGATTCCCCTGTACGATCTCAGAGAAATGATCGGCATGGTGCCGCAGGAGACCTTCCTGTTTTCAGAGACCATCTCGGAGAACATCCGTTTTGGCAAAGCGGTGGCATCGATGGAGGAGGTCAATCGGGTGGCCAGGCTGGCCGGGCTCGGAGACGATCTCACCGGCTTCACCGACGGCCTAGAGACGGTGATCGGCGAGCGAGGGATTACGCTCTCGGGCGGGCAGAAACAGCGAACGGCCATTGCCCGCGCCATCGTCCGCGATCCGGCCATTCTCATTCTCGATGACGCCCTGAGCGCCGTCGATACCTCAACCGAAGAGCGGATCCTCGGAGCGCTTCGTGACGTCAGACGCGGTAGAACCGTATTGATCGTGTCCCATCGCGTCTCCTCGGTGAAGGATGCCGACATGATCGTGGTGCTCGATGAGGGGAGACTCGTCGAACAGGGTACGCACGAGGAGCTCATCGCCCGCGACGGCTACTACGCTGGCCTCTACCGCCGCCAGACTCTCGAAGAAGAAATTGCGGAGATCGCCTGATGGCCGAGCGCACCGAAGACGAAGGCGCCAAAGCGTTCGACCCACACCTGGCTCGACGGCTGGCCGGCTATCTCCGTCCCTACAAACTCCGCGCGACTCTCTCTGTGTTGCTGGTGATCCTGTCGTCACTGTCCGAGATTGCAGGACCAGCCATCATGGCCGTCGCCATTGACCTCTATGTGATTCCCCAGCACGGTGCCCGCATCGGCGTCAGTGAAAAGATCGGCACCTGGCTCTCGACCCATGGCTGGGCCTTCCAGGGGCAGGAAGGCGTCAATGCCGCGGCACTCCTGTATCTGGCTGTCCTCGTCAGCGGATTCGCGATCCTGTATGCGCAGATGGTGATCATGAACGTGATGGGCCAACTGGTCATGTTCGACCTGCGAAAGCAGATCTTTGGCCATCTGCAGAAGCTCGATATCAAGTTCTTCGACCACAACCCGGTGGGCAGGCTCATCACGCGCGTTACTACCGACGTCGACGCATTGAACGACATGTTCACGGCCGGGTTCGTGGCCATGTTCGGGGACATTTTCGTGCTGGTAGGGATCGTGGCGGCGCTGTTCTGGATGAACTGGCGTCTGGCCTGTGTGCTCTTCTCCGTAATCCCGTTCATCATTCTGGTCTCGATCTGGTTCCGCAATGGCGCACGCAGGACCTATCGACAGGTTCGAGCGAGGATCGCCGCCATCAACTCCTTCCTCCAGGAACACATCTCCGGAATCTCGGTGGTGCAACTCTTCAACCGCCAACGGAAGGAGGCCGAGAAGTTCGAAGGTCTCAACGCGCGGCACCGCGACTCGAACGTCGAGTCGATCTTTTACTACTCGGTCTTCTACCCGGTGGTCGAACTGATCCAGTCGATAGGAATCGCGCTGATTCTCTGGTACGGCGGCGGTCAGGTCCTGAGAAGTACGCTGTCGCTGGGAGCACTGATCGCATTTTTTCAGTACGCGCAGCGATTCTATGAACCGATCTCGGATCTCTCCGAGAAGTACAACATCCTGCAGGCGGCAATGGCGGCCAGCGAACGGATTTTCAAGCTCGTCGATACACCGGCGCTCATTGTGGACGAGCCTGATGGCATCGAGCTTTCGGACGTCGGACGGATCGAGTTCCGAGACGTCTGGTTTGCTTACAACAGCGAAGAATGGGTGCTCAAGGACATTTCCTTCACCGTCCATAGGGGCGAGAAGATCGCTCTGGTGGGACACACTGGAGCGGGTAAGACCACGATCACGAACCTTCTTCTGCGTTATTACGACATTCAACGCGGAGAAATCCTGATCAACGGTATCGACATTCGAAAGATCCGGCTGACGTCTCTGCGTCGTCTCTTCGCGATCGTTCAGCAGGACTTCTTTCTGTTCTCAGGGAATGTTGCCGACAACATCTCTCTTGGCGACAGCCGCATCGCGCCGGAGCGGATCGAGGAGGCGGCACACCGCGTTCAGGCCGATCGCTTCATCAAGCGTTTGCCCGAGAGCTATGGGTCGCGCGTGAAGGAACGGGGAGCGGGATTCTCGGTCGGCGAGAAACAGCTGCTCTCCTTCGCCAGGGCGCTGGCCTTCGACCCGCCGGTACTGATCCTGGACGAGGCCACCTCGTCGATCGACACCGAGACCGAGCGGCTGATTCAGAAGGGAATCGGCGTTCTCATGGCCGGACGGACGTCGCTGGTCATCGCCCATCGTCTATCGACAATAAGATCGGCAGACACGATCCTGGTCTTCCATCACGGCGAGATTCGAGAGCGTGGAGATCACGAAGAGCTCATGGCTCTCGATGGCCTGTACAGACGTCTGTACGACCTGCAATATCGAGAAGAGAAGATTCTCGACCCAACCGTTGTTACAGCTGAAGCGTATACTTGACAAGGCACGCTTTTCGCTCGAGGGGCGAAAACGCAGCGGAGCGGGTAGGGCGGGAGAGAGGAGAATGATGGTTAAATTTTATCCAACCAAGAAAACAGTAAACAGCGTAGTCGCCGATTTTCTCATGCGGCACAAAGTTTCATACGAGATGATTCGCCCGGAGGAAGTCGCGAGGTACAAGAGTCATCTCTATAAGACTGGTGATTACCCGGTTCTCGAAGTCGATGGACAGGTCTTCATCAACCCCAATGACGACGCTTTGAAGAAGATCTTCAGCCTGGCCTGACCAAACTTCCAGTATTTACGCGGCTTCACCGAGCTTGTCATCCTGAGCCGCAGCGAAGGATCTCAAGATATAGCGATCTGAATTTCAGATCCTGCCGCTGGAGATCCTTCGCCGCGGCGGCTGATCTGGGCGGGGGCCCTTCCATCGTGGTGCTCGCAAACATTTTCGATTGCCAAGGGTCTAAGGCCCCCGCCCAGATCCCTCGCTGCGGCTCGGGATGACACCACTCAGTTTCTTTTCTCAGTGGCAGCGCGCACGCTGTC
>DASZZV010000093.1:0-1578 GCA_035544835.1 Thermoanaerobaculia bacterium | reverse complement strand
TGGGCGGCGGCCCTTCCATCGTGGTGCTCGCAAACATTTTCGATGGCCAAGGGTCTAAGGCCCCCGCCCAGATCCCTCGCTGCGGCTCGGGATGACACCCACCCAGTCTCTTTTCTCAGTGGCAGCGCGCACGCTGTCCCTTGCTCAGGATGACAAGCTCGGGAAAGCCGCGCAAGAAACTGGAGGTTGGGATCACGCTCTCTTCGGCCAATGCCCATCACTGTATCCTGATCAGAATGCAGCTGAGACTGCTCTCTTTTTTGCTGGGGCTCCTGTTTCTGCCGGCCTGCCTTTTCGCCGCCGGCGAGGATCCTGTCTTTTCGGTGCAGCGGACGCGGCTCGCCAATGGCATGGAGGTCTGGATCAAACCTCGCGCCAACACGCGTGCCGTCGACGTTCGCCTGGTCGTACGAGTCGGCTTCCGCGATGAGAAGCCTCTCGACAGCGGTCTGTCTCATCTGCTCGAGCACATGCTGTTCAAAGGCACCCGCAGCCACACCGAGATCGAGCTGAATCGAATGCTGCAGTCGAAAGGTGCTTACGACAACGGCGAGACCTGGCCCGAATACACCTTTTACGAGGTCAACATCATCGATCGCTATTTTCCGCTCGCCCTGGGCTGGCTGCGGGAGATCACGCAGGAGCCACTGCTGTTGCCGGCGGCTCTTCGGGACGCGCGCAAAGACGTGTACTCCGAGCAGCAGGGGCACTATCCGAGAATTCTCGAGCGGATCTTTCAGACGGGTATTTTTCAGCCGCTTCCGATTCGTCTCGGCGACGTGCTCTTTCCGAACGCCAATGTTTCGGAGCGCATCATCGCCAATCTCGACGACATTGACGCCAATCGCCTGCGGGCACACCTGAAGCGTTACTACGTGCCTGGAAACATGGGGCTCATCGTCGTCGGCAACGTGGATCCGGCAGAGATTCTGCGGGAGGCCCAGGCGGCCTTTGGATCTCTCACCCCCGCTCCAGTCGATCGCGGCGACGGTCTTCCGCATCTGGCGCCCCGCCGTATCGAGGGTGAGATTCACACGCTATTCTTTCCACCGGCGGGACAGATGACTGAGATCTGGCGCGGCTTCTGGACGGCCGGGCTGAGCGATCCCGACCGCCACGTGCTGCGACTCATTGCCGCGCACCTCGATCGACGCGCCTTCGAAGAGGTTCGCCTCAAACGCGCCCTTGCCTATTCCGTCGGAGCGGCGACTTACGATCTCTCGGACATCGGCCTGTTTTACCTCCACGCCAACGCCACACGCGGGTCGGATGAGGAGAAGACCGTGAAGCGGCTCTTCGATGGACTCCTCACTCGGGTGCGGCAGGATGGGCTCACCACGGACGAGCTTCGCGAAGCGAAAGACATGATGACTGGGCGTCAGGTGCGGCGGTACGAGAACAACGCCAATCTCGCCGCGCTCTACCAGGAGCTATACCTCTCCACCCCTTACGGAACTCCGATCGAGAACGGTTTCGATCGTATCGAAGCCATCACCAATACCGACGTGCTACGGGTGGCAGGCAAAACGTTCGTAGATCGAAACGGATTCCGAGCTGCGGCGCGCCCTCCTATGACCT
>DASZZV010000092.1:0-3896 GCA_035544835.1 Thermoanaerobaculia bacterium | reverse complement strand
GCAAGGTCGTGCAGCTGAATGCTCATGAAGGGGAAGTGGTGGTCACGGGAACGATGAACATGGTCGGCTCGGTCATTGCCGTCATCGCCGACCTTTCCCAGGTGCTCGTCGAGGCTGACGTTACCGAGACCGACGTCGTGCGGGTCAAGACAGGTCAGCACACGCGAGTCAAGGTCGACGCTGTTCCGGACAAAGAGTACGTAGCCTCGGTCGTCGAGATCGGCAGCTCCGCTGTGACCAGGCCGAATCAGCCCGGCGTCCGCTATTTCAACGTGAAAGTCGCGCTCGACACCGCCGACGATCGTCTTCGACCCGGCATGAGCGCGCAGGTAGACATCGTCACGGACGAACAGAAAAACGCCCTTTCCGTCCCTGTCCAGAGCGTTGTTGAGCACGCCCCATCCGCGCTCAAGAAGAAGGCAGGGGACTCGAGCGAGGAGGACGACAGCGAGCCGAAGCGAAAATACGTTCCGGTCATTCGGGACGAGAAGGTGAGGCTGGTCGGTGTGACGACAGGTACCAGCAACGTCACCCACGTGATGATCGTGTCGGGGCTGAAAGGTGATGAAATGGTTGTCACCGGACCTTTTCGTCTTTTGAAGAAACTTCGGGACGGCGATTCCGTTCAAGTGGAGAAGGGAAGCGAATCCGCCGCCTCCAAGAGCGACAAGAACGGGGAGAAGAATCAATGACAGTTGTACAGAGCGTCGAGCGCCCCATACCGGCGAGTCAGGGACAGCATCTGATCGAGATGATCAACCTGTCCCGCATCTACCAGATCGGCGAGTACAAGATCGCCGCGCTTCAGGAGGTGTCGCTGACCATCGACCATGGAGAGTACGTGGCCATCATGGGCCCGTCGGGATCTGGGAAATCGACTCTCATGAACGTCATCGGATGTCTCGATACGCCGACTTCGGGACAGTATGTGCTCGACGGCATTCCCGTGGAGACGATGACTGAGGACGAGCTGGCGGCGGTGCGGAACCGCAAGGTCGGCTTCATTTTCCAGACCTTCAACCTGCTCTCCCGCACCACTGCGCTCCAGAATGTCGAGCTGCCGCTCATCTACGCCAAGATCTCCAAGGCGGAAAGGCGCGAGCGGGCCGAAGAGGCTCTGGTGAATGTCGGTCTCGGGGACCGCATGAGCCATCAGCCCAACGAGCTCTCAGGAGGCCAACGCCAGAGAGTGGCCATCGCCCGAGCTCTGGTGAATCGTCCCTCACTGCTGCTGGCCGACGAGCCGACCGGAAACCTCGACTCCAAAACGGGCCGTGAGATTCTTGATCTGTTCCGCGAGCTGAGCGAGAAACACAACTCCATCATCATTGTCACACACGAGGATGATGTCGCTCGCGAGGCGAAACGCACGATCCATATTCGCGACGGACGGGTGGCGTGACTCGTTGCACGTTGCTTGTGGCTCTTCCCTCTCCCCGGCGGGGAGAGGGTGCCGCCGCAGCGGCGGGTGAGGGGCCGTACGTTAACGCTGCTTGAGCTTGGAACCGCGACGATAAAGAAGCGCGCTATCGTGCCCTCGCACGCTACGGCGAGACTGTTACGCCCCTCACCCCGCGCTGCGGCGCGACCCTCTCCCCGCGGGGGAGAGGGAAGAAGTTCGAGCCTCAAGTAACGATCAGTACCTACAACCCCATGTTCATCGAGAATTTCAAGATCGCCCTCAAAGCTCTCTGGGCCAACCGCATGCGGTCGGTGCTGACGACGCTCGGCATCATCATTGGTGTCGCCTCGGTAATCGCCGTGGTCTCGCTTGTTCAGGGGCTCGAGCACGGTCTGGCCACACAGCTGCAAGGCGTGGGCGCGACCTACGTTCAAGTGGTTCCTGACGCCGGCGAGGATTTCTCGTACAACCGCAAGTACCCGCGGCTTACCTATGAGGACGGCCTGGCGGTCATGAAGGCTTCGTCCGAGATCCGGCAGTTCACTCCGGTGTTCTTCACCAATGCCCAGTCCAAATACCTCGACCGGCGTCATGAGCTTTTCCTGCTCGGTGTGAGCGAGTCCTACCAGGATGTCGTCAATCATTGGGTCGAGAAGGGGCGTTTCTTCACCCCACTGGATGTCGAGGGGAAGAAGCGCGTCTGCACGATCGGCATCGAGGCGGCGCGAAAGCTCGGGCTGGGTGGGCAGCCGATCGGGAAAGTACTCGACCTGAACGGTACCTCCTTCACCGTGATCGGGGTGATGGAGAAAAAGGGAAGGATGTTCGGCCAGGATCGTGACGACCTGATCCTCATCCCCTTTCCCACGGCGGCCATCCTTTACGGGACCTATGGCGTCGAGCGTCTCCAGCTCGAATTCCAGGCTCGCGATGCCAAGACCATGGATCTGGCCAAAGAACAGATCAGCGAGACCTTGCGCCGGCAGCATCGGCTCAAAAAAGATGCTCCCGATGATTTTCGGATCCTGCTGCAGGAAGAGATTCTGAAGACCGTATCGAAAGCTCTGCTTTCGACTTCACTAGTGATGGGAGCGGTCGTCGGAATCGCACTTCTGGTGGGGGGCATCGGAATCATGAACATCATGCTGGTCTCGGTCACGGAGCGAACGCGCGAGATCGGCATTCGAAAATCGATTGGCGCGCGACGTCAGGACGTACTGGTCCAGTTCCTCATCGAGGCGGTGGCGCTGTCGGGAATCGGAGGCATTGTCGGCGTCGTCACCGGCGTGATTCTGGCGATGTCGGCCCGCGCTTTCATCCAGCGCTGGATCGACTTCCCGGCCGTCCACACGCCCATCTGGGCGGTCGTCCTCGCGGTCGGCTTCTGCGCAGTGTTAGGGGTGATCTTCGGAATCTACCCCGCCGCCAAGGCATCGAAGCTGGACCCCATTGAGGCGCTGCGATATGAGTAACCGATTGCTAAAGAAACCACTGAGAGTGTGTCATCCCGAGCCGCAGCGAGGGATCTGGGCGGGGGCCTCGCGACCATGGCAATCAACAATGTTCGCTAGTACCTCAGCTGGAAGGGCCGCCACCCAGATCCCTCGCTGCGGCTCGGGATGACACACCGTCTATCGCGCGTGCCTCCCTCCGGAACATGCCGACTTCCGCGAAGCGGCTCTACTCTTTCTTGGCCCGCTCCAGGTACCGTCCATCCGTCGGATCGATGATTACTTCCTCACCCTCGGTGATGAACGGTGGGACCTGGATGGTCACGCCGTTCTCGAGGACTGCCGGCTTGTAGGAGGCTGAGGCCGTGGAGCCCTTCATGTTCGGCTGGGTCTCCACGATCTTTGCTTTGATGGTCTTCGGCAATTCCACCCCGATGGGCTTGTCCTCGAAGAACTGAACCTGGATTTTCAATCCTTCGCTGAGCCACTGCGCAGATTCGCCGAGGTCGTCGGGGGAGATCTCGATCTGCTCGAAGTTCTCGGTGTTCATGAAGTGGCAGGAGTGACCATCGTTGTACATGAACTCCATTTCGTGCGCCTCGATGAAGGCCTGCTCGATGACATCGCCGGAACGAAAGCGATGCTCGAACTGGTTGCCGGTACGCAGGTTGCGCATCTTGGCCTGGACCATGGCCCGGAGGTTACCGGGAGTGTGATGGCGGAACTCCATGATCCTGCAGAGATCGTTGTTGAATTTGATGACCATTCCGTTGCGGATATCGTTGGCGTTCATGTTTGTTGGGTACCTTAATGTGTGTATTTGTGGGGCTGTTCTGAGTTGCTAAGTCTGACTCTTCCGCGTAGCGGCGGAATCTTGTTAGCCCACGGCGTAAGCGGTGGGTTCCGCGCGGACCCGATTTTTATGCTGAGCCCCGTAGGGGCGACACATGCCTCTCGGGCCACGCTCCACCATTACGCACGCTGCTGCTGAACGCATGCCGCCCCTACGGGGCTCGAAACACCCGGGGCCGATCACGTTCCCA
>DASZZV010000091.1:0-11178 GCA_035544835.1 Thermoanaerobaculia bacterium | reverse complement strand
TGTCGATACCGCCGGAAAACGGAACACCGATCGGCGCCGTCGGATCATGCACGGCGAGCCACCGACGGAGCTCGCTATAAACGGCCTCCATGTAAAGGCGCCCTATGAGATCCAGATCCTTGGACAGCGTGCCGCGGGGCGGATCGAAGAAGCGCCGATGCACGGGGTTGGGATCCGGGCATCCCACGAGGCGCAGTGTCGTGACGTGATGCGCTGGAACCATGCGCGTATAGCTCGGATGGAACTGGTCGATCCATCCTCGTTGCGCGAGCTCCGCGGCAATCTCGTCGATGCGCTCGGCCACGATCAGTACTGGTCCATCGGCCGACTTCGCCAGGAAGTATCGCATCGGACGGTCGAGACTTCGCGCCAGCACGACGCGCTCCCCGTCCTGTGCTATCAGGGCAAAAGAGCCGTCGATGGCGAGTACTTCCCCGATGTCACTGGCGAGCAGCCGGCGCCGAGCTTCAGATTGGTCGATCGCCCAGAGTTGCTGGGACTCTTCCGAGATCAGATTGATGACCCGGGAAATCGGCAGGTGTGGGTTCATGCGAAAAAATACCTCCTGTCGGGTACCCCTGCCATTGTCCGGTGTCCCTGACGACTGGAGAGCGTCAGCGGACCTCGTTGACGGAGCCTTACCTAAAGAAGTATCGTCTGTGCTCCCGAATCTCCCCCGGAGATGGATCCCAAGATGACGAGGTTCGAACGCATGAATCACTCGGGGGCCTTCGCACTGTTGATCCCTCTTCTCTGGTTGGCAGGCTGCACCGGAAAGAGCGAACGCCCGGTGTTCAGACTCCTGAGCCCGAATCAGACGGGCGTCACGTTCGCGAACACCATCACCACCGATGACTCGTTGAATGTGCATACTGACGTCTATGTCTACAACGGCGCCGGGGTAGCTGTCGGTGATATCGATAATGACGGATTGCCGGACATTTTCTTTTCCGGCAACATGGTCTCGAGTCGCCTGTACTTGAATAAAGGGCACATGCGGTTCGACGACATCGCCGCGCGAGCGGGCGTTACGACGAAGAGATGGGCCACCGGCGCGACGATGGTGGACATCAATGACGACGGTTATCTGGACATCTACGTCTCCGTATCCGGACCCGAATGGTCGAAGGCGAAGGACCGGGCAAATCTTCTCTTCGTGAACAACAAGAATCACACTTTCACGGAGGCTGCCGCGCAATACGGCATTGCGGACACCGGCTTCACCACCCACGCCGTTTTCCTCGATTACAACAAGGACGGATGCCTCGACCTATTCCTGCTCAACAACTCGCCGAAAGATTTCACGCGCGGGGTTACGAACCATCCCACGGGGATGCGCGGCACGACGCCCGACAGTTACAACAACCTTTACCGAAATGACTGTCACGCGGGGAAACCGGGGAAGTTTACGGACGTGTCCCGCGAAGCCGGTATACTGCGTGAGGCCGGCTATGGCCTGGGCGTGGCCGTTGCCGACCTCAACGGAGATGGTTGGCCCGACATCTATGTCTCCAACGATGTGGCGCCCAACGACGTGGTGTATGTCAATAACCGGGATGGAACATTCACCAACAAGGCCGCTCAATGGCTGAAGCATATGAGCTTCGCGGGAATGGGCGTCGACATAGCCGATTTCAACGACGACGGCTGGCCGGACATTCTCCAGGTGGACATGCTGCCGCGCGACTTGAGCGCGCGCAAAAGGATGAGCGGATTCACGACCTATGGTAGTCTCATGGAATTGCGCGGCAGGGGATTTCGCGATGACTATACGGCCAACGCCCTCCAATTGAGCAACGGAGTTACGAAAGACGGGGATGTCCTCTTCAGCGATGTCGCCCACCTTGCCGGCGTCGCAGCGACAGACTGGAGCTGGAGCCCGCTGTTTGCGGACTTCGACAACGACGGCTACAAGGATATCTTCATCAGCAATGGCTATCCCAAAGCCGTCAACGATCTGGATTACCAAGCGGCCACGTTCGCCGCGCGCCGACAGGGAAGCCCGAATGCTTTGCGTCGAGCGGGAATGGAAATCCTGAAGCGACTCCCCGGTTACGAGGTGTCCAATTATGTCTTCCTGAACAACGGCGACCTCACCTTCACCGACAAGACGAGAGATTGGGGGCTGGACCGCCCGAGCTTTTCATACGGCTCCGCCTACGCCGATCTCGACAACGACGGCAAACTCGATCTCGTGGTAAATAACATCGACGCTCCTGCTTTCATCTATCAGAATGTGGAACCGAGTGACGACGACCATCACTATCTGACGATCAAGCTCGAGGGCAACGCTCCGAACAGACGCGGTATCGGATCGAAGCTGATCGCCACCGCCGGCGGGCAGAAACAGTACATCTACGAGTCGCCCTACCGGGGCTACATGTCTACAGTGGATGACCGCGCTCATTTCGGGCTCGGTCGTGTCAAGCGCGTGGACAGCCTGGAAGTGATTTGGCCCGATGGCCGCTACCAACTACTGACAGCCATAGATGCGGATCGCACCTTGGTCCTCAGACAGACCGACGCGACGCGGAAGGAAGGTGCCGGCGCTCCGGTTCTCACCGGAGAGCGGCTGTTCCAGCCGCTGGATCCGCGTCGAGCGCTCACCTACAAGCATCAGACCGGCACGCTCGATGATTACAGCGTACAGGCCCTGCTTCCGTACATGCTCTCGAGCCATGGCCCGTCGCTCGCCGTGCGAGACGTCAACGGCGACGGCCTCGACGATGTTTTCATAGGCGGTGCAGCCGGAGTTGCGGCCCAGCTGTTCATCCAGCGAAAGGGCGGCCGTTTCGTCGCATCTACAGAGGGCCAGCCGTGGGAAGCCGACAAGGCGTACGAAGATTGGGGAGCTTTGTTCTTCGATGCCAACGGGGATGGCTTGCTGGACCTGTACGTGGCGAGCGGCGGATATCAGCTTGCGCCGACCTCTCAATTGTTGCAGGACCGCCTCTACATCAATCATGGAGGCGGCAGATTTGCCAGAGACTCCTCCGCGCTCCCAACAATGCTCACCAGCACGGCCAGCGTCAGGGCTGGTGATTTTAATGGCGATGGCCGACCGGATCTGTTCGTGGGCGGTCGATTGACGCCGCGCAACTATCCCTACCCGGCGCGGAGTTATGTGCTCCGAAATGATGGCGGTCACTTCACCGATGTCACGGAGGAAGTTGCTCCCGAGCTGGCTCATCCTGGCGGAATGATCACGGATGCGCTCTGGGTCGATTTCGATGGCGACGGGCGACTGGATCTTATCACCGTGGGGGAATGGATGCCGGTCCAGTTCTATCGGAACGATGGAAAGCGATTGCGCAACGTAACGCAGTCAACGCACCTGCTCCCTCTGCGTGGCTTGTGGTATAGCCTTGCCGCCGGTGACTTCGATCATGACGGCCGGCCCGACCTGATCGCCGGCAACCTCGGCCTGAATTACAGCTACACGACGTCGAAGGAGAGCAGGTTCGGAGTATATGCCGGAGATTTCGCCGGCAATCAGAGCAGAGACGTCGTCCTGACCCAGGAAATAAACGGCACTGAATATCCTCTTGGTGGTATGACTCCGCTGGGTCGGGAGATCTACCAGCTTGCAATCCGGTTCCCAACGTACGGTTCGTTCGCTAACGCGTCCGTTCGTCAGTTATTCACTCCCGCGCAACTACAGCAAGCCCTCCATTATCAGGCGGATACGTTTGCCAGCTTCTACTTCCACAACGACGGAGGCGGGACCTTCAGCGCGTCGCCGTTACCCAACCTCGCGCAGATCGCGCCGATCAAGGCGATCGTTGCATACGACGCGGACGGCGATAACAATCTCGATCTGATCGTAGCGGGAAACCTGTACGATGCAGAACCAAATACGCCGCGAGCTGACGCAGGGAACGGGCTGTGGCTCAAAGGCGATGGCAAAGGCCACTTCACACCCGTGCCTCCGCGGCAAAGTGGCTTTCTGGCCCCCCTCAATGTCTCGGGTCTCACGCTCATTAACACGCCGAGCGGTAAGGCCGTGATCGTCGCCAATAGCGGAGACTCCCTCCAGACGTTCTCGATCAGGAAGCGATAGAAAAAAGGCACTGATGCCGTGGAGCACCAGTGCCTTTTTCTTAGTGCAGCTGCTTACCAGCCAGTATTCTGCTTCAGCATGTCCTGGCCACCCACCTTGCTCAATTCGATCTGAAGGTTTGGGATAGCATACCACCGATGGCGAGCCGTGATTGGTTCGGCAGCTTTCAGGTAGAGTCTTCTGGTGTTCTCGGCTCCGCCTCCAATGCTGGTAAGGTATCCATTGATCACGGGAGCGGTTATGCCCCAGCGGCGCACATCAAAGAAGCGCTGCCCCTCTATCGCCAGCTCGAGCCTGCGCTCAGTTCGAACCGCCTCACGGGCATAGGTCTGATCTGGAAACGACGGGTACGGGCGAACGTCGTACTTTGCCCAGGTAATCCTCGAATCGTTGATCGGCACCGCCATACTGGCGCGATCGGTTCCCGGACCTTGGGCGCTAACTGCTGCGCGCGCTCTGATCTGATTCACGATCGCCCGCGCGCCTGCCAGATCACTGGTTTCAACCTCCGCCTCCGCCAGCATCAACAGCAGGTCGGCATACCGGAACAGATGCATGTTGATGGAACTCTGTTGCTGCGGCTGCCAACCGACGGTGGTCTCGGCTCCACTGCCCTTTTCATGGATGGTTTTCTTGGGCATGTAGGGACCTCCGTTTGGCACGTCCCTCACCCACGTTACGCTATAGGGTCCCCAGTCCTTGAAGGGTACCCCATCCCGACCAACGGTCCAGTCCAGCCGCGGATCTACGGGCGTCATATTTCCCGCTACGAAGTCGGCATTCGACGCGTTCCAGCTGCCGGGCGCAGACAAAGACCGCGGTAGCCCAGCGGCGTCGACCTGGAAGACGTTGACCAGGTTCTGGGTCGGTTGGTTGAAGCCACAGCACTGGAAGTGGCTCGGGGCATACGGGAAATTCAGGCGCTCGCCCCAGTTGGCATTAGCTGCACCCGGCTCTCCGTCGTTGGCAGACGCCTGAAACGCGAATATGGTCTCCGGTCCGTTCGACGCGTCCTGATAAGCACTCCAGACGCGATCAAAGCTTGTTTCGAGCGCGTAAGGCCCGTTGTTCGTGACGTCCTTAAATGTCGCTAAGGCGTTCGCGTATTGGTGGGCGTAGAGCTCAACGCGTCCTTTGTAAGCCTTGGCCGTCCACTGGGTCGCTCGTCCCACTTGCCTGTTGCGTGGAGTGGCCGGGAGCAACTTGATTGCCGCGTCGAGGTCCTTCAGGAGCTCAGTGGCAACCAGGGCGCTGTCGATATTCGGCTTACGAAAATCTGCGTCGTCTTCGCGGTAATAGGGAATGTTCCCCCACATGCGCCATGCTTCGAAGTGGTAGTGCGCCCTGAGGAATATGGCTTCTCCCTCGATGCTCTTGGCGTCCGCAGCGGAAAATTCCGTCGGGCTCGACGCCAGTACTTTCTTGAGCAGGCGGAGCGTCGAATTGCTTCGGACCACCCCTTCGTAGACTTGTCGCCACTTGACATTCAAGTAGGTGGCAGCGGCAGGAGTGCCCCAGTGATACCCCTCGATGTCATTGATGGGGGGCTGGTCGAGGCCGTCAGATCCCTTGTAAGAATCATCGCTCGCCACGCTACCGAATACCCAGTTGCTGGCCGCGCATCCCCAGTTGCCAAAGGTTGAACCCATGCAGTCCAGCGCTCGATACGCCGCAATGAGCGATCCCTCGACGCCGATGCGATTCGCGAGCGTCTTTGCGTCCAACGCCCCTTGTGGCTCGGACGCGGCACTGAGGAAATCCTTGCAGCCATACGCCATCGCTGTAGCAAGAATCACTAACGCCGTGCCGCGGAGCAGAGGGCTTTTTAATGCTGTTTTCATCGTTGCTTCTTCCTTGAAAAGGCCGGTTCGTTAGAAGGAGGTGACTATGCCGATGCTGAAGACTCTGTTGCTCGGGTACGAGCCGCGGTCAACCCCCATGTACTGATCCCGGATGTCCCCTGCCGCTCCGTTGACATTCGCTGCTGGCAACGACGGATCGAGACCGTCGTAACCGGTGATGGTAAACAGGTTCTCTCCCTGAAGATAAACTCTCGAGCCCGGCAGGTAACGCGCCGTCGAAGGGAGCGTATAACCGATCTGCATATTGCGCAGCCTGGTGTACGATCCATCCTCGACATAGTAACTGCTCGGTGCACTGCTGTAGATGTCGTTCACATCCAGCTGCGGGTATTTCGCATTCAGGTTCGTGGGCGTCCACGAATTGGTCAGCAAGTCCTTTCGGACATTCGAAGAAAATTCACGGAACACGTACCATTCCTTTTGGTTTTCATAGATCTTGTTCCCGTACGAACCAAACAGGGTCGCGCTAGCGTCCCAATTTCCCCGCCGCGCTCCCAGATCCAGGCCAGCCGTGAAGTTCGGATGAGGACTCCCGATGATGGTCCGATCGGCATTGTCGATCTTCCCGTCGGGGACCCTCTTTCCGTTCGGCCCGCAGCAGACATCCCTCCACTTGAGCCGTCCGGGTGCAGCTCCGTCCTGCGTTGCATGGCTCGCCACGTCGGCCGAGTCTCTGAAGAATCCATCCGCTATGTAGCCATAGAAAGAACCGATCGGATGCCCAACCTGGTTGATCGTCAATTGTGTAAAACGGGTCAGGTCCGGACCAAAGAAAAAGTCCTGGACTCCGTCGATCGAGGCGATCTTGTTCTTGTAGTGGCTGCCGTTGAAGGTAGCGTTCCACCACGAGCCTTGATGACCGACGGAGAAATCGAAGCCTCGGTTCTCCATCTTCCCGATATTGACCATCGGTGGGGCTGCTACGCCCGCCGTAGCCGGAGTTCTCGGGTCAAAGAGCAGGTTATTCGTCGCGCGGCTGTACACATCCACGACGACATTGAGCTTGCCATCGAAGAGCGCGAGATCGGTACCTATGTTCGTCGATTTGTTTTCTTCCCATCTGAGGTCCGGGTTGCCCAAAGACGCCTGCCGGAACCCCGGCACTATGCTGGTGTTGCTTCCCGAAATATCGTAGAAGGTATCTCCCCGATCGCCGCCAAATTGAGAGACGATGCGTCCTGAAGGTATGTTCTGATTTCCCGTGACGCCAAATCCATATCGGAGCATTACGTCCGAAAAAATTCTGTTGTTCGCCAGAAACGGCTCGTTGGTGATTCGCCATCCCAGACCGAACGCCGGGAAGGTTCCCCAACGGTGACCCGGAGAGAATTTGGATGAACCGTCTTTTCTGAGCGTAAAGCTCGCGACGTATTTATCGGCATAGTTGTAGCCGGCTTTTCCAAAAAACGACATCAAAGCGTTCCGGCCGCCACTGCTGAAGACGTTCTTGGTACTGGGGTCGCCGAGAGCGTCCTGCACATACCTGGATTTCAGATCGGTGCTCAGGAGATTAGCCAGCGACCCACTGAGAAACCGGTTATTGCCGGCGTTGGCTGCCTGCCCGACCAACAGATCGACGCTGTGTTTAGAAAGCGTCTTTACGTACCTCGCCGTGTTGCTCCAGGTCCAATCCGTAGATTGATAATTGTTCTCAAAAACCGAGTTGGAAAACGACGCCTCGTTGTTCTGAGGGGTGATGGCGCTATACCCGGCGAATGAATTCTGACGCAGGTCGAAGCCGAGCCTGGTTTTCAATGAGAACTGTGGTGTGAGGTCGAGCCCGGCAAACACGTTTCCAAAGACCTGGTTGTCTTTGTTTATGTTGTCCTTCGCATCAAAAGCGTTCTTGAGCGGATTGCTGCTGTTGACGCCGGGTACGCCTCTCCCTCCGGCAAAATTACCGTTTATGTCGTAGACCGAAATGACGGGCTGCAACAGGATGTCTTTGCCGAGGATGCCATTTTCGCCGGAGTCATCGTCTGGGACTCCGCCGTAATGTCGAGCAACAGAGAGCGCGATGTTCTCGCCGAAGTTCAGCTTGGAGCGGTTAAACGAGGTGTTCACGCGAACGCTTCCCCTCCGGAAGTCGTTGTATTTTGCCGTGCCGCCCTGATCGAAGTAATTGAAGGAGACGGCATATGCGTTCGCTTCGGTGCCGCCCCGCACGTCCAGGTTGTAGTCCGCGACCGGTGCCGAACCCCAGACTTCCTTCCACCAGTTGGTGCCTGCGCTGCCGGGCATGATCAAACTATTAGGATACGAATACTTGGACGGATCTACAGCGATGATCTGGCCGAACGCGTTTTTGCTTATGATCGCGTCAGGCGGCGCGTAGGTGTAGTTGGGAACCGAAGGGTTATTGGGATCCCCGTATATGCCCTGAGTGCTGGCCGGGACGGGCAAGCCGGCGTTGAGGTAGCTTTGCTTGAGGACCTGGAAGTAATCCAGTGAGTTCGTAATAAGAAAATCGTCATAGCCGCGGACCGGAGTTGCGACACCAGTTCTTACCCGCAAGGTGGTTCTTGGTGGTCCCGGTGGTCCTTTCTTGGTGGTCTCGATCAGCACCACACCATTGCCGGCTAGCGACCCGTAAATCGACGCCGCCGACGCATCCTTCAGGACCTGGACGGACGCGATATCCTCGGGGTTCAGAAAGTTGAGGTAGGAGTCCTGAACCGGAGTGCCGTCGACGACATAAAGAGGATCGTTGTTCTGAAAGGAGCTGATGCCCCGGATCCTGACTGTGCTGCGCGAGCCAGGGGAGCCGCTTGCCGCAACCGTTACGCCGGGGACGGCGGCATCCAGCCGCTGGAGTACACTCGCTCCCGACTGTCGGTTAGCGCTTTCAACGTTGACACTAGCGACGGCGCCGGTGATATCCGCCCGCCGCTGTTCCGTGTAAGCGGTAACCACCACCTCTTCCAGATAGGAAATCTGAGCCATGGTGACGTCGATTGTCGTGCGTCCGGCAACCGTTGTCTGAACGGGTCGCTGACCGACATAGGAAAAAGTCAGAACTGCGTCGGCAGGAGCGTTGAGGAAATATTTCCCGTTCGCATTCGTAACCGTGCGGGTATCCGTCCCCCGCACACGAACCAGAACTCCTGAAAGAGGAGCACCGACGCTGGAGGTTACGGTTCCGGAGACCGCTAATTGCTGGCCCAATGCCGTTCCGCTCAGAGTCAGCGCGAACAGCAGACTCATCCCCGCTGCGCGAAGCCAGCGTGGACGGGTATCCAAGAATGAATGCGTACCTAGCACTTTCTCCATGAGCAATCCTCCGAGTAACTGCATGAGCACTCCTCCAAGTAACGCACGTACGTTCTCATCCTTCTGGTCGTCGCATGGACTTCAGGCCTTGTATGGCGATCAATTGGCGATACGTCAAGAGTTGGACGTTGCGGGCCTTGAGGGCGTCCCTGAACCGCTGTGAGGTGATCGCATCCAGTTCTCCCTGACGATTCTTGCTCATATCGGGGAGGGCGCCGTCCGTGTTCATGTCCAGCAATGCACCCAGCTCCGCGTTGTCTATCCCCACGTGCGTGACCACCAGATTGAAGCGGGGGTGCAGGCGATTGATCATCGCCAGCAGGCTGTCGCCCTTGCTCGCCGGCGCCGCCGAATATTGGGAATCGTTCCTCGTTTCGCCGAAGTACTGCGACATGCCGAAACCAAATTCCTTTGCGAGGCGCTCCGTGATCTCACGGAACTCGGGATAGCGAACCGCTGTCCCCATGTGGTAATCCACGTAATCGATCTTGAGACCGGACCGGAGCGCCCGTTGGATCTGCGCCCGCAGCTCCTTCTCGACTTCCTTCAAATCAGGGTGGTTCTGGTAAAGCGCCTCGGAGGATGGGAAGAAATATCCATCCGCATCCACCAGCGTCGGGACCGTACCGCGGCCCAACACCGGCCCCCAACGGTAGTTCTTCCACTCCGAATTGAGCGTGAGGTGAATGCCGACAGCGACCGCGGGATGGCGCTTGAGGATCTCCACCGTCTCCTGGTACCAGGGAGTGGGAAACATCACCGACACCGAAACGGGAAGCCCGGTGTCGATGAGTCTTTCGAGAGCCATGTTCACGCTGTGACTCATCCCGGCATCGTCACTGCGGATAAGCAAGTATACCTGCTCGGGAGTACCGGGATGTCTCGACGTGTCGGCCTGACCGACAACGTGGGTCGGCAAGGCGGACAACAACGGGCCACATAGCAGCAGGGCGAACGAACGAAGCAGCAGCACGACCCTCCCTGAAGAGGAAGTCAGGTAAGTCTGCCTATTTCACACCGCGGAGCCCGAGCCAAGCAACATCGCGTGGGCGGCTCGGAAGACATCCTGTATTACGATCCCGGGTTCGAGTTGTCAAGTAAATTTTCTATCAAGTAAATTTTCTATCAAGGAAAAATTTCTATAGGGATCAACCGGCTGGCGGGCGGCACATTTCCCTGCGCGCCGGTGCCGAGGGCTCAAGACTCAGATGCTACTTCGCTGTCTGATGCTGGCGGTGTTCAATGATCGCGCTAACGCAAACCGCCAGCCTCGCGTGGCAAACATAAAAAAAACGCCACTGTCGTAAGTGACAATGGCGTCTTCAATATCGGGACGGCGGGATTTGAACCCGCGACCCCCGACGTGGCTTCGCCGCGCTGAAAAGCACTACTGCTTCGGGGGAGGTGACGAGTTGCTCATCTCTGCCACCGTCACCCACCGTCCGTCGATCTTCTTCCAGACGTTGAGATAATCACCTGACACCTTGAGCGGCTTGCCGCCCGGACCGTTCACTGTCGCCGTGAAACTGCCGCGGTCGTAGGCGAGTGTCCCATCGTCGGACAGGTCAACGCCCCTCAGCTTGACGTTGAAATCGCGGGGCATCGCCTTGAAGAAGCCAGCATAGATCGCCCGCAATGCTTCGGTTCCCTTCACCGCCGGCACGCCCTCTTGCATCGACTCCGCGTCCGGCGCGTAAAGAGTCATGAGAGAGTCGATGTTCTTCGCCTGCACAGAGCGGATCCAGAGGCTGTCACGGTTTAGAACGGCGGCGCGGGCGGCATCGAAGTCCACCTTGATGGAGCGCGCGCCAGCCATCGCTGTAGTGTCGCCAGGCGTGGATGAACCGCCGTTGCACGCAGTCACGATCGCGCAGATGAGACCTGCACTTGCCCAACTGAGGCTTTTGGTACTCATTCTGATTCCTTCGACCCAGATGCGCTGGTACGCCTTGAGATACTTGACGGGCATGCGAAGTCCTCCGGAAA
>DASZZV010000090.1:0-1748 GCA_035544835.1 Thermoanaerobaculia bacterium | reverse complement strand
ACGCTGTCCACGGCTCAGGATGACAAGCACGTTTCTTTCCCTCATCGGCGACGCAGCGTCGTTCCTTGCTCAGGATGACAAAACGAGATCCCTACCCCTTCCCGACCAATGCCTGCTTTTTCACTTCCACAACGAAGGCGGCCAGTTCCACACAGCGATTCGAGTAGCCCCATTCGTTGTCGTACCAGGCCAGGATCTTGTGCATGTGTGGATCGACCGAACGAGTGAAGGTCGTATCGACGATCGATGAATTCGGATTGTTGTTGAAATCGATCGACACGAGCTGCTCGTCGGAGTAACTGAGGATGCCCTTCAAGGATCCATCCGCGGCTTCGCGGATCACAGCGTTGATCTCATCGGCGCTGGTCGCTTTGGAAGTGTGAAAAGTCAGGTCGACCAGAGACACGTTCGGCGTCGGCACTCTCACCGAGATGCCGTCGAATTTCCCCTTCAACTCCGGCAATACGAGACCTACGGCGGAGGCCGCTCCAGTCGTGGTGGGAATCATCGACAGCGCAGCAGCGCGCCCGCGACGAACATCCTTGTGAGGAAGGTCGAGAATCTCCTGATCGTTGGTGTAAGAGTGAACGGTAGTCATGATGCCCATCGTCACCGTGAAATTTTCGTGCAGCACTTTGGCTACCGGCGCGAGGCAGTTCGTCGTACACGAAGCGTTGGAGATGACCTGGTGTTTTGCGGGATCGAAAGCCTCCGCATTTACGCCCAGACAAATCGTCACGTCGGCGTTCTTCGAGGGCGCTGAGATGATCACGTGCTCGACACTGCCCCCGAGATGAAGCGCCGCTTTCTCACGATTCGTAAATCGACCGCTCGACTCGATGACGACCTCGACACCAAAATCCCGCCAGGGAATCTCGGCCGGATCGGGCGAGGAGAAGATACGCATCCTCTTTCCGTCAATTGAGATGCTGTCGTCCTCGGCCTTGATCTCATTCGAGATGGTTCCGTGAACCGAGTCGTACTTCAGAAGGTACGCGAGAGTCGCCGCGTCCGTCAGATCGTTGACGGCCACAAACTCCACGTCGCTCTTCGACTTGAGAGCAGCGCGGACGATGTTGCGCCCGATGCGCCCGAAGCCATTGATTCCTACCTTTGCCATGTAATTCGCTCCTGGGTTCTTGTACCCCTTCAACAGCTACGTAGTATAAGCGTCCGATGAATGGCACTGTGAAGCCCATAGAGTGGAGGGGCGGAGCTCTACGGCTACTCGATCAACGGCGACTGCCCGTCGAGATCGTCTATGTGGAATGCAGTACTGACGAAGACGTAGGAGACGCCATCCGCACCATGGTGGTGCGAGGCGCTCCGGCCATCGGCGTCTGCGCGGCATTCGGAATGGCACTGGCCGCTTCCGGTGCCCAGAAAGCGGGACATCATGTTCTGAGGGCAGTCCGCGAAGCTGGCGAGAGACTCCGCCAGGCGCGTCCCACGGCCATCAACCTCGGCTGGGCCATCAACCGGATGCTTCGGCTCATGCAAGGAAGCGAAGAGGGGGCGCTGGTGGAGATCCTCGAACGGGAGGCGATCCGAATTTTCGACGAGGACCTGGCCGCGAATCGGCGAATCGGTGCCTATGGAAACGAGCTTCTCAAACAGAAAATCACCGTCCTCACGCACTGCAACGCCGGAGCACTGGCCACCAGTGGTTACGGCACAGCTCTCGGTGTGGTGAGAGCGGCCCGCGACTCCGGGAAGAAGATCTCCGTCTTCGCCAACGAGACGCGACC
>DASZZV010000089.1:0-14244 GCA_035544835.1 Thermoanaerobaculia bacterium | reverse complement strand
TTTTGTGTCCAGCCTCTTTGGCCCAGACCGCCTCCCGAAGAACGCCCGCGATTTCCTCATCCGAAAAACCGGATCGCAACGGCGTCTTCAGGTCTGTTTCCTGAAGCGAGAAAAGACAGCTGCGCAACTGCCCGTCCGCGGTGATGCGAATCCGATTGCAGTTGCCGCAGAAGGGATTTGAAACGGGAGTGATCACCCCGATTTCTCCCTTGCCGCCGGCAAAACCGAAACGCCGCGCCGTCTCCGCCGCGGAACGAGGCGCAATCGGGATCAGCGAAAGCTCGCTGCTGATTCGCTCGATGATTTCTGCGCCGCTGACGACCTGATCGCGCGACCAGAGATGACCGGAATCGAGAGGCATGAACTCGATGAAGCGGACGGTGTGTCCGGTTTCGTGGGCGAAGCGGGCAAAGTCGACCACCTCGTCTTCGTTGACACCGCGGATGACCACGGCGTTGATCTTCACGGGATGAAATCCGGCGCGGGTAGCGCTCTCGATTCCCTCGAGCACCTCCGCTAGAGCATTCCGCTTGGTAAGTTGGGCGAAGACGTCGGGCCGAAGACTGTCGAGCGATACGTTGATCCTGTCGAGTCCGGCCGCGCGTAGATCGGCAGCGAAAGCCGGAAGCAACTTGCCATTGGTGGTGAGGGCGAGATCCTCGACTCCGCGCAGCGCCTTGAGCCGGCGAACCAGCCCGACGACTCCGGTTCGAAGAAGAGGCTCGCCGCCGGTGAGTCGAACCTTGCGGATTCCGAGAGTGATCCCGATCGAGACGAGTCGCTCGATCTCCTCGTAGGAGAGGATCTCGCCGCGCGGCTTCCAGACGATATTTTCGACCGGGATGCAGTAGGTACAACGAAAGTTGCACCGATCGGTGATGGAGATGCGCCAGTCACCGATGGCGCGGCCGTAAGAGTCCTGTAGTTGACGGGCCATGATCAAAGAAGCTGCCTCAGTTCGAAACCGATGACCTATTGTATTATTCCGAGGTTTTGCGTTTCTGGAGAATGTTGGGAGTGTAGTGGCTGTTCGTCTGAATGCCATTACGGATCAGTCTTTTAGGAGGCAACTTGGCAGCGTACACAACCGAGACGATCACGCCGAAGTATCACGAGGCGCTGGTCGCCTGGCAGAAGAAGAACTTTCCTGAATACGATTTCCTCGAGAAAAACTGGACGAAGTTCTACCCGAGTCAGACCCCTTATCGGCTGGTCGCCAAAATCGGAAAGCTGCAGGCCGAGAACATTCAGTTCGGGCGCTTCCTCGGGAAACCTAAGATCGAGCGCGCCGGCGACATGACCGGCAACATGTTCTACTCGGCCCGCGACATCATCCGCGCCCAGGCTTCGACCGAGCTCGGCTCCATTGAACAGCACCGGCTGACGCTCGAGGATGCGCCCACCGACGAAATGAAGATGTCGGTCCTCCGCATCATGGCCGAAGAGCTGCGCCACGGTTACCAGATGTTCTGGGTTCTCGATCACGATAAGAGCTGGAAGAAGCCGGGACATCCCGACATCGCCGCCGAGACTCTCGACGAACTGCTGGCCATGCATCTCGGTGCACACATCCTGGATGCCTTCAACATCCCCTTTTTCAACTTCCTCGACAACGTTGTTTTCGCCACGATCATCGACCTGGTCGGAAAGTTCCAGCTCGACATGCAGAAGGTCTTCTCCTACGCGCCGATGGCTCGTTCGATGAGTCCCATGCTTTCCGAGGAGGGCTTCCACATCGGCTCGGGCCGTAACTTCCTCAAGGACCTGGCCATTCAGGCTACCCTCGGCACTGGCAAGTACTCGCTCAATGACATTCAGAGAACGTTCAACGTCTGGTTCCCGCGCGGAGTAGAGATGTTCGGAAACGAGCGGGGCGGAGAAACGTCGATCGCTTTCGGCTTCAAGGACAAGAACAACCTCACCGCGCAGAGCGAATATGTGGCCGAGGTGAGAGAGCTGGTCGAGCTGGTGAATGTCGCCATCGTGCAGACCATCGTCAAAGGCATCTCGGCCCCCGACGCACGCGTCCTCGTTCGGGAAGTACAGGACATGGGTGACGAACAGCGCGGCGTTAGGAAAGAGAATCTCTTCTACGTTCCCGATCCCAAGTACTTCCGGATGCGTGGACTCGAAGAGATCGTCTATATGCCTTACGATGTAGACGGTGAGTTCATTACCGAAGGTGGCAAGCCGGTGTCCGGCGAGAAGTACATCGGCTACCTCAAGACCACTCTCCCCGACTACTACACTTCTTTCAGGGATTTCGTCAGCTACAGCGAGCGACTCATTGGTCGTGAAGCTCCGCAAGCGGGAAGCTACGGCTGGTAATCAAGAGAGGGAGCGCCGATCGACAGGATTGGCGCTCCTCTCTTTGCCTCGGCCCGCCGCGGCTCTTGCCATGATTGCCCTCATGGCAATTTCGTGCGGTGAGCTGAAAAGGTCACCAACCGAGCCCGGTCCTTCCGACATACCCGATCCGACCGCTACCTTCTCGCGAGTCCAGGCCGAGATATTTACTCCCTCCTGCGCACTCTCGGCTTGCCATGACAGTCAGACCCAGCAACAACAGCAGGTGCTCGAGCCGGGTCGTGCCTATTCAAACACCGTCAATCGCCCCAGCACGGAGATCTCCATACTGGTCCGGGTGCTGCCATTCGATCCCGATAACAGCTACCTCTACCTGAAGGTCACGGGAAGCCCGCGAATCGTCGGCGACCGGATGCCCCAGGGCCGAACGCCGCTGAGTGACAGCCAGATCAAACTGCTGCGCGACTGGATCCGCAGAGGAGCACCGAATGACTAGATGGTTGTCGAGCGCCGTGTTCATGGTCTCATTCGTAGCCACTGCTGCGGCGCAGGCCGAGATGCTCCCCTTACGTCTCAACGATTCGCTGCTGAACCTTCCCACCGCGCGGGTGTTGCCTGCAAAGGTCTGGGAGGTTCGATTCACCCATCGCTTCTCCGAGCCTATCAACCAGGGCGATTCCCATTCCCTGTGGGGACTCGATAGCGCCGCCGACGTGGGAATCGGCCTGGCATGGTCGCCTGCCCAGAACATGCAGGTATCGCTCTTTCGGAACAACGTCCAGGACGATGTCGAGGGGGCGTTCAAGTACGCCTTTCTCAGGCAGAGCACCGGAGCAGCCTTCTCGCTGGCCTCTCGGGGCGGCTTTGACTGGCGCACGGAAAGAGGGTTGGACGATCGCTTCTCCCTCTTTGTGCAGGGCATCGTCTCCTATCAACTGCTCCGCAACCTCGAGCTGTTCGCCGTTCCCACCTATGTCTCCAACGCTGCTGTGTTCGACCACGCATTCAACATTCCTCTGGGGCTTGCTTTTGCGATCAAACCAAACGTGAATCTGATTGCCGAGCTGATCCCTCAGAATCAGGATCTGCCTGATAACGTGAAGGCTGGCATCGGCTGGTCAATCGGCCTGGAGCGGGCTATCGGCGGCCATTTCTTCGAGGTCGTTCTTACCGACACCCGGGCCACACATGTCGACCAGTACACCACCGGCGCATTTCTCGGCGGCATACGCGAACGCGACGTCCACCTCGGATTCAACATCGAGCGCCAGTTCGGGGGGGAGTGAGGGGAACCATATGGGTGTCATCCCGAAGCCGCAGCGAGGGATCTGGGCGGGGGCCCTTCCATGCTGATGCTCGCGAACATTGTCGATTACCAAGGGCGTAAGGCCCCCGCCCAGATCCCTCGCTGCGGCTCGGGATGACACTATGCCAGCGACCACTTCTACTCCGCTTCACGGTCACCGAGAAACTATATTATCTTGCAATTCTCCAGGCTGGCGGGTGGTTTGCACAAGATAATGACAATGCACTGCCCAGAATGTGGAGTCTCGAACGAATCGGATCGGTCAGCATGTTCGGGCTGCGGACTGCTGCTGTTCAACGTCAAGACCGTCAAGCGCCGGCAGGAAGATGTTCTGCACCAGAAACGGCGGAACTCCGACGCCTCGAAGATTGAATGCCCCTTCTGCCAGGGTGAAGTCCATGTGGGGGCTCTTCACTGCAAGCACTGCGGACAGATCGTCAGTGAGGAGTATCGCCAGGCCATAGCCCAGCGCCGGCGCTCGCAGATCAACTACGCCAGCTGGGTCGCTTACATCTTCGGGCTGGTCATCCTACTGTTCTTCCGTCCGGTTGGTCTTCTCTCCATCGGCGCCGGCATGCTGTTGTCGATCGTCTACTACGCCATTCCGGTCGAAACCTGGTCGCCGCGTAGAAAACAGCCGCGCAAACGGAGTCTTCTTCAATTTCTGAAGCGCCAATTTCGTTTCGAACGGACTGCCATACCGCTTCCCCGCTTCGGTTCTAAGAAACTGATTTTCATGGGCACGCCGGTCCTGGCAACGCTGATAGGCTTCGCCGCGAACTTCGTTTTTCTGCAGCGACCCATGGATAAGATCCTCCATGAGAACGACGCCTTCCGCGGCATGAGCGTCTCAGCCCATTACGAATACTGGGTCGTGCCCGGCGTCGTCGTGTACGACTTGAAAACGGTCGGTGCCAAACAGACTCCGCTCGATGTACATACCGCCTTTTTGGAGTATGCCAAAAAGCTTCAGAACACTAAGTTCCGCCGAGTCGAGCTCTCCTTCCGCGGAACCAAGCGCTTCGATATCGACGGCGAGGTGTTTCACAAGATCGGCCACGAGTACCAGAAGAAGAACTTCGCTTACGTGCTCTTCGACTTCCCTCGCCTTCTCCACCCTCCGGTCACCGATCGGAAGGGTGGCGACGATTCCAGGCAGGCTCTGATCGAGGTCCACAAGGCCTGGTACGGCGAGCAGATTCATCGTTCGTTGTAGATTGATAGCTTCTTGCTTCTAGCTTTTAGCTTTTCGCTTCTAGCTAACAGCTAGGAGCTAGAAGCTGCCTCTCTCCCAGCAATCCGTCTCTCTCCAGCTCCACCGTCAACTCCGACGCGCTTTGAAACTGATACGCAAGCATTCCCAGACTCCTGGCTGTGAAGACATTCTCGCTGAGGTCGTCTGTATAGATGATCTCAGAGGGAACGGTACCCAGGACCTGACAGGCAATCCGAAAGAGCTCTGGATCTGGTTTCGCGCAATGGTGCTGATGGGAGAAGATGAATCGATCGCCCTCCACGAAGAGCTCGCCGAACTGTTCCGGGATTACCTCGGCGTGCACCTCATTGGAATTGGATAGGAAGCCGATTCGATACTTTTCTCTCGCTCGCCCCAGCAGCGCCTCGATTCCTGGAACCGGCCCGTCGAAAAAGTTCGCCCACACCTTCCGAAACTCAGGAAAGGTTCCGAGGTATCCGGCTCTGTCGACCAGCAGCCGATGAAAGTCGCGGAAGGAAACGCTCCCACGCTCCATATCGCGATACCCACCTGGCTCTTCCATGATGCGAATGAGCTCATCACGCTGAACCGAGGACAGCACACAGACGGACTCAATCACTCGCTCGTAAGCTAGCTTTACCACCACGTTTCCAAGATCGAATACGAACCAGCTCGGCAAACTCACATCCTGAACACGCCAAACTTCGGCGGTGGAATCGGAGCATTGTAGGAAGTCGACAGCGACAGCCCGAGGACCAGCCTCGTATCGGCGGGGTCGATGACGCCGTCATCCCAGAGGCGCGCCGTGCTGAAATACGGACTCCCCTCGGTTTCGTACTTTGCCAGCACGGGATCGGCGATTTGCCGCTCCTCCTCGGCTGTGAACGGCTTGCCCTCGCGAGCCAGTTGATCGCGTTTCACCGTTGTCAGGACCCCTGCCGCCTGCTCGCCACCCATCACGCTGATCCGCGCGTTCGGCCACATGTAGAGAAAGCGCGGGCTGTAGGCTCGCCCGCACATGCCGTAGTTGCCGGCACCGAAAGAGCCTCCGATGATCACCGTGAACTTTGGCACGGTGGCGTTGGCCACGGCGTGCACCATCTTGGCGCCGTCCTTGGCGATACCGCCCCGCTCGTACTGCTTCCCCACCATGAAACCGGTGATGTTCTGAAGAAAGATCAACGGAATCTCGCGTTGCGTGCACAGCTCGATGAAATGTGTGGCCTTGAGGGCCGACTCGCTGAACAGCACTCCGTTGTTGGCCAGGATGCCGACCTTGTAGCCGAAGATGCGGGCGAAGCCGGTCACGAGCGTCGTCGCGTAACGCTCCTTGAACTCCTGGAAGCGCGAACCGTCGACGATCCGGGCGATGATCTCGCGAACGTCGTACGCCTTACGGGTGTCCCTGGGAATGACCCCGTACAACTCCTTAGGATCGTAAAGAGGTTCCTCAGCTGCCACCAGTGTGTCCGGCTCACGCTTGCCGGCTTTGAGATTTTCGACGATGTTGCGCACGATGGTGATGGCGTGCGCATCATCCTCGGCGAAGTGGTCGGCCACTCCCGAGATGCGCGTATGCACATCGGCACCACCGAGCTCCTCAGCCGTCACCTCCTCGCCGGTTGCAGCTTTCACCAGCGGCGGACCGCCGAGAAAAATCGTCCCCGTCCCTTTAACAATAACAGCCTCATCGGACATGGCCGGAACGTAGGCACCGCCGGCGGTGCATGACCCCATGACCGAGGCGATCTGCGGGATACCGAGGGCCGACATCCGGGCCTGATTGAAAAAGATGCGTCCAAAATGCTCCTTGTCGGGAAACACCTCTGCCTGGAGCGGAAGGAACGCGCCTCCCGAATCGACGAGATAGACGCAGGGGAGCAGATTGTCCAGCGCGACTTCCTGAGCCCGGATGTGCTTTTTTACCGTCATGGGGAAATAGGTTCCCCCTTTCACGGTGGCGTCATTGGCGATGATCAGACACTCGCGTCCCTGAATGCGGCCGACGCCGGTAATGATCCCGGCTCCGGGAGCGTCGTCTTCGTACATGCCATTTGCGGCGAGCGGCGAGAGCTCCAGAAAGGGCGTGCCTTGATCGAGGAGGGCTCCGATGCGCTCGCGCACCGGCATCTTTCCCTGCTGCCTGTGCCGCTCGATGTACTTCGCTCCCCCGCCCTGCCGGGTCACTTCGATACGCTGGCGAAGATCGGCGACGATCCCCTCCATGCGCTCTCTGTTTTCGAGGAACTCGGCAGATGACGGGTCGAAATGGGTCTCAATGATTTCCATGCTGGTCCTTCGACGCGCTGTACAGCTGGCCCAGCCGGGCGGCAAGCAGCAATGCCTGGGCGTCAGTCAGAGTCGCGGTGTGAGTAGTGAGCTCTTTGATCAGACGAACCTCGGACAGGGCACGAACCGCGAATCGCTTGACGTCGATTGCCGGGCTCTCCACGATCTCGTCGACCAGACCGATTTCGCGCGCGGCTTCCACGGTCAGGATTTCATTTCCGAGGAAAAGGCGACGCGCGCCCGCTCCATGGACAGTTGAGCTCCAGCGAGCGGTTCCGCCAAAGCCAGTCACAATTCCAATTCTCGAACCGGGGTGAGAAAAGCGGCTGCCCAGCGTCGCCAGCCGGAGGTCGAAGGCCAGCGCCAGGTCGAGTGCTCCGCCGAAGCAATCACCCTCGATCACGGCGATGGTGAGCAGCGGAAGACGAGCAATCGCTTCGAAAACGCTCTGACCCAGCTCGGAAAATCGTTCGGCCTCTTCTCCGGAGAAGCGCGACATCTCCTGCATGTCCGCACCCGCGGCGAAGATCGACGGTCGTCCACTCCGGAAAATCAGCACGGGAACATCGGCAAGGGCACTGATGGCGATGCGAAGCTCTCTCAGTGCCTCGGCGCTGAGCAGGTTCATTCCGCCATCGTCGAAGGTAATGGTGGCCTGGGTCGCATCGATTGCGACATGAAACCGCCCGCTCATTCAGAGTCCAACGGCGGCGCGGATCTTCTCGACGGCCGTGGAGGTCGGAGTTCCCGGAAGAAAGATCTCGCGGATCCCCATCTTCTTCAGGTTCGGGATGTCCTGCTCAGGGATGATGCCGCCGGCGAAAACGACAATGCCTTCGGCCTGCTCTTCCTTGAGGAGTCTCATGATCTCTGGAAAAAGAACGTTGTGAGCGCCCGAGAGGATGGAGAGTCCGATGGCGTCGACGTCTTCCTGAATGGCCGCGGAAACGATCTGCTCCGGAGTCTGACGCAGCCCGGTGTAAATCACCTCCATGCCGGCGTCGCGAAGGGCGCGGGCCACGACTTTGGCGCCGCGGTCGTGGCCATCGAGACCAGGTTTGGCAATCAACACGCGGATTTTCCGCTCGCTCATACTGTGACTCCTGGGTCCTTCGTCTCGTTTTTGAAAATCGAGAGAATGACGATGTCGTGGTAGGAACCCTCGCGATAGAACTCGCGCTCGAGCTTTCCTTCCTGCACGAACCCGACCGACATCAGAACATGTCGTGCCCGTTCGTTGTAGTCGAAGACGTTGATGCGGAGTTTCCTCAGATTCATCTCATCGAAAGCGAACCGGACCAGAGTGCGAATGGCGTCGGTTCCAAAGCCGCGGTTCCACGCCGCCGGCTCGCCGATGAACATTCCGAAGGCTGCTGTTCGCGAGATCCAGTCGATGTCGTGAATCGAGGCATTCCCTATGTGCAGACGGTCTTCCCTCTGCTCCACAGCGAAGTGACGCTCGTTTACCCGCCCCCTGACCGCACCCTCCAGCCACTCCTCTTCCCCCTGAAACGGCATCGGATAACGGGACTTCAGAGCTCGAACGATGTTGGGATCGTTCATCCATCGGTAACAACGGTCGAGGTCGTGTACCTCCAGGGCCCTAAGAATCACCTTATCTCCGGCAATCATGAAACGGCGCCGGGATGACTCGTCCGGATCAGGTAACAGCCCTCGTTCGATCTTCTTTCTGTCCATCGGTGGGCGATTATAGGAGCTTTCCGTCAGCGCCCCCATTGGTTGCAGTCTCTTCTTGTGTGGCACAGGCACTCTTGCCTGTGTGCCACGGCGTCGAGCCGTGGCATTTCCGTGAATCGCAACAGGAAGTCGGCCTCGACGGCCGACACACAGGCAAGAGTGCCTGTGCTACACAAGACCCAGCTTGGCGGCTGCTCCTCAAATCTCCTTGAGCTTGTTTTTCGAGACCAGGAATCCCATCGCAATCAACCCGAGACAGCTGGCGTTCATGAGCAGCGCCTTGGTCACCGAGAAACGCTCCGCGACCCACCCCGAGAGAAGGCTTCCAAGCGGCATCCCCCCTCGGAAGGCCATCATGAAAATCGACATGACCCTGCCCCTCATCGCCTCGGTCGACTTCAACTGAACCAGCGAGCTGACCGTAGTGAAGACACCCAGCAATGAGCTGCCGGCCAGAAAGATCGCGATCATGCTGATCCAGAGACTGCGAGAGACTGCGAAGACGACCAGAAAGGCGCAGAAGAAGAGTTGGAACGTCAGCGCCAGACGCCCCTTTCGTTTCACTTCGTTACTACCCGCTACCAGCAAGGCACCGGTCACCGAACCAGCTCCCGACGCGGCCATCATCCACCCGAAGCCCTTCGGTCCCACGTGAAAGATCGACTTCGCAAACAGCGGCATCAGCGTGATCAGGGGAATCCCGAAAAACGTCGTGACGAAGGCGATCAACGTCAATTCCTTGATCGCCGAGTGCTGGGCCATGAATCGGAATCCATCCCTCATGTCGGTGAAGATCGATTTTCCTTTGCTGTCCGTACCGGTGAAGGAAACGCGGATCATCCAGAGTGAGATGATCACGAAGACGAACGACAGGCCGTTGAGCCCGAAGCACCAGGCCGCACCGACGGTGCTCAGAGCGATTCCAGCGAGCACCGGCCCGATCATCCGGGCCAGATTGAATTGCATCGAGTTGAGTGCGATCGCGTTCGTCAACTGCTCTCCGTCCACGAGGAGTGGAATGAGAGCCTGATAAGCAGGACCACCAAAGGACTGCGCCGTGCCGGTGAGGAATGACAGGATGAAGATGTGCCAGACCTTCACGGTTTTCGTGTAGATCAGCACGGCCATGATGAAAGCGAAAGTCATCTGCAGATACTGCGAGAGCAGCAGAATGCGGCGACGGGGGAAGCGATCCGCCACGACACCTCCGAAGAGTGAAAAGAGGATCATCGGCGAGGTGGCCAGGAAAGCGTCGAGGCCGAGATAGAACGCTGACTTCGTGAGGGACAGGACCACCCAGCTCTGGGCCACGGTCTGCATCCACGTCCCCGTCGTCGACAGGAATGCGCCGATCCACATCAGGCGGAAGTCGCGGTGCTTGAATGCCTGGAAGGTTCGGCGAATCCGGCTTGGTTGTCGATGAGGTGGCAGCGGGCGCGGAGTCTGTTCGCTCGCGTCCGAAGGTGCGGCCACCGTCACTGGGTACGCACCCGCGCCTTGAAGCTGGCGTGATGAGCATGGCAGACGGCGATGGCGAGAGCATCGGACGCGTCTGCTGCGAGTAGTTGCTCCCCGATGCCCGAAACGAGCAGGCGGATCATCTTCCCGACCTGCTCCTTCTCGGCGCCCCCATACCCGACCACCGCCGATTTCACGCTGCGGGGCGAGTATTCGTGTACGGGAAGGCCGGCGGATCGCGCAGCGAGAAGGATCACGCCGCGGGCATGCGAGAGCTGAATGAGACTCCTTGGATTCTGTCCGGCAAAAGGAGATTCAACCGCTACCGTCTCGGGAGACGTGCGTGCGATGACCGCGCCCAGGCCGGTGAAGATTTTCAAAAGCCGGTCGGCCAGTTCCTCCCCTCTCGCGGTCCGGATGGTTCCCTGTTCCACGAGGACAAGCTTGCCTTTCACCTGATCAATGACGCCATAGCCGGTGGTCACGGAGCCAGGATCAATACCGAGAATTCGCACGGGTGATTTTCGCATGAACGGAAGCGATGATGCTGTCAGCGATCGGTGAAGGTAGCTATTTAGCGCACCGCCGGCTCTTCACCGCCAATGACCTGCCAGCGGCCATCGCTTTTTTCGAGGAAAATCGACGCTGTCAAGCGTCCCCGCTTTACGCTGCTCCAGACGTCAACTCTTACGGCAGCGTGTGACTCGTCCGAAAAAGCCGGCCGGGCAATTCTCGCCGTGAACGTGTCGTCCTCCGGATATTGCCGATGGAACGCTGCCCAATCAAAAGTACCCGCATGCGAGAACGGTGAGAGGTCACCGAGGGTCGCTCCTGGCGGAAGCGCGATGTCCTCGAGACTGACGGACCGTGAGTTCCGCTCGATGTAATCCGTCCTCGCGGCGTCGAAGGCCGAACCAGGCGTCGCCGGCTGCAGCGACTCGGTGCTCGACGATACAACCCAGTGCTCAATGTATGGCAGTGTGACTTCAAAGTGGTTTTTCAACGCGGCTTCAATGATCCGGGCTTCGTCGTTGGCGGATTGCGCGAACGCAACCCTCGGCATCAGAAGCAAAAAAGCCGTAAAAATCGTTCTCGTGAGTGTCATGATTCACCTCACTGCCTGAGACGAGTCGGTAGCAGCGCAAGTTACCGGGTGCGATATCGAATGCGCAAGAACGCCCGCGGTACCGTCGCTCTCTGCCCGCCCCTACTCTTCGTCGGGCATCTCTGGGAACTCGAAGTTCGACCAGACGTTCTGCACGTCGTCGTGATCATCGAGCATCTCGAGCAGACGCATGGTCTGCTTCGACTTACTCTCGTCGAGAGCGACGTATCTGCCGGGAACCATCGCCAGCTTGGCTTCGAGAGTCGGGATTTTCGCATTCTCGAGAGCCTGACGAACGGCGTCGAATGTTTCGGGTCTGGTGATCACCTCGAACCCTTCCGGATCGGACGAATCGAGATCGTCGGCACCAGCCTCGAGAACGACTTCCATCAGCTTGTCTTCGCTCACCGCCGAACGCTCGATGGTAAAGACGCCTTTTTTCTCGAACTGAAACTTCACCGAGCCGGGAGTGCCAAAGCTGCCACCGTTCTTCTCGAAGATGTGGCGAATCTCGGGAGTGGTGCGGTTGCTCTTGTCCGTGAGAACCTCGACGATAAGCCCGACGCCGCCGGGACCGTAGCCCTCGTACGTGATCTCCTCGTACATAGTGCCCTCGAGCTCGCCCGTGCCCTTCTTGATGGCCCGCTCGATGTTGTCCTTCGGCATATTCGCGGCCTTCGCTTCCACGATCGCCGAACGGAGTCGGGGATTGCCCTCGGAGTCTCCACCACCCATGCGGGCGGCGACGGTGAGCTCTTTGATGAGGCGGGTGAAGATCTTTCCCCGCTTGGCGTCGAGTGCGCCTTTCTTGTGTTTGATCGTCGCCCATTTACTGTGGCCGGACATAACGAGACTTCTCCTTTGGGATTAGCATGGGTCGCAGGCAAAAACGGCGGGAACGCCAGCCCCGAAACAGCGCAACAGGATACCATCTGACCCGCCGGTTTGAGAAGGATGGACAGCTCACCTGAATTTCCGCTCCGCATCATCTTTGACGATGGCGAGGTACGCGACATCGACTCGCCGGAGGAGTTGATGATGGAGATCGACTCGATCGACTCCGCTTCTGCCGGAGCGCGAGTGTGGGTGCGGGATGCGTACGACCGCACTGTGGCCCTGAGGATGCGAGGTGGGGAGCTGGAGCAGTTCGAGGTTGTGGGGGGTTCGTAAGGGAGATTTTCAGGTGAATGTCCCCAAACCTCCGGGCCAGGCGAATCCAGCGCGCGAAGGCGCGCGGCAGACCTGTAGCACCGGGCGTGAGCCCGGTGTCCGCGGACGATCCGACAAGAATGCTTCAAAGTTCTACCAGCCCGCGAAGGCGGGCGACAGATCGCGAGTTGCACGGTCTGCCGCCCGCCTTCGCGGGCTGACGAGAAAAACCCAAGCATCGCAACACCGGGCTTACGCCCGGTGCTACAGGTCTACCGCGCGCCTTCGCGCGCTGAACCTCTACCTTTTTGGCTTTGTCTTCTCCACTTCGCGCTCTCGCTTTGCCTTCCGCTCCTGAAGCTTCCCTTTCGGAATCCTCGGCTTCGGCTTTCCAGCCGGCGTGGGGCCGCCCCGCGGTTCCTTCTCCATCCCTTTTCTCCCGCGGAGTACCAGATGAACCGGCGTGCCGGTCAAACCGAGGGCTTCGCGAAACTGGTTGTCCAGATAGCGGTGGTAGGAGAAGTGAAGGGGCTCGTTGATGTTCGAGAAGATGGCAACGGTCGGGGGAGCCGCCTTCAACTGCGTCGCGTAGTAGAAACGGCGTGGCTTTCCGCGAACACTGGGCGGAGTGTGCTGCCGCGCCGCCTGCTCGAGGATCTCGTTGAGCTGTGAGGTTTTGAATCGCTGGCGATAGCCGGCGATGATGCGGTCGATGGTTGGAAAGAGTTTCTCGATCCGTCGTCCACTTTTGGCAGAGATGAACTCGATCGGAGCGTAGGAGAGAAACTTCAGCCGCATCCTGACCTGATCTTCGAACTCGCGGGTGAGGGTCTCACTCCTCTCGACGATGTCCCATTTGTTGACCAGAATCATCGCCGCCTTGCCTTCTTCCTCGGCATAGCCGGCAACGTGTGCATCCTGAGCGGTGATCCCTTCCACTCCGTCGACGACGAGGAGCGCCAGTTCGCATCTCTCGATGGCCTTTCGCGCCGAGATTACAGCCAGCTTCTCGGCTTCGTCGGTCGTCTTCCCCTTCCGCCGGATGCCGGCCGTATCGATCAGCAGATACTGGCGACCGTTGCGCTCGATCATCGAGTCGGTGGCATCGCGCGTCGTTCCTGAGATTTCGGAGACGACGGCGCGCTCCTCGTCCATCAATCGATTGAGCAGCGACGACTTCCCTACGTTGGGCCTTCCGATAATGGCGATCCGAGCCGGTGCATCGAGGTCTTCTTCGGCCTCGGGGATGGCCGTGATCACCTCGTCGAACGACTCGAAGAGCTCGTCCATGTTCTGCCCGTGCTCGGCAGAGATGGCGATCATGCGGTCGAACCCGAGGGCGTGAAAGGCATACTCGTTCTCACGCCCCAGGCGCGTATCCATTTTGTTCACGATCACGACCACTCGGCGCGACGCCGAGCGGAGCTGCTGTGCGATATCGAGATCTTCCGGAGCGACCCCTTCCACGGCATCGACGACGAAGAGGATCAGGTCGGCTTCCTCCATGGCGATGGCCGCCTGCTGTCGAATCTCTGTTGCGAACGCCGACATCGGCCTGTCGCCAAACTCCAGGCCGCCGGTATCGATCAGCTCGAACCTGCGACCGTCATCGAGTGTGACGACTCCGGAGAGGCGATCGCGCGTCATCCCGGGCAGGTCATGGGTCAGCGCCCGGCGGCGGCCACTGATCCGGTTGAACAAAGTCGATTTCCCGAC
>DASZZV010000088.1:0-11392 GCA_035544835.1 Thermoanaerobaculia bacterium | reverse complement strand
CGCCTCGCACAATCGTAAGAGAGCTCCAAGACTCCACACCGCAAGGCCCCCTCCCAGATCCCTCGCTCGACGCTCGGGATGACACCCTGGTTTCTTTCACTCAGACGCCGCGCTCCGCGGTCAATCGCTCAGGATGACAAGACCGTTTATTTGTGCTTCAACAACGTTCCGCCGTGTTCCGCGCCTTCAGGATGACACCTCACCTGCTGTGGCGAACGTCGATTCCTACCTTACCGCAGCGCCTCACCCAGCACTCTCACCACCTCGGCGATCTGGTCTTTCCTGAGCTCAGGGAAGATGGGAATCGCCAGCGAGTCGGTCGAGGCAGCGTCGGAATGCGGAAAGGCACGTTTCGCGCTCGGCAGGCCGCGGAAGCACTCCTGCTGGGGAAGCGTCAGCGGATAGTAGACCTCACAGCCGACCCCGGCGCTCCGAAAGGTCTCCATGACCTTGTCACGGGTTGCCCGGCCATCCGGAAAACGGACCACGAACTGATTGTAGACATGGCGTCGGCGTGGCAACTCTTTCGGCAGAACGACGCGCTCCTGAAGTCCTGCGTCATGGACGAGCTCCTCATAGATGCGCGCGTTGCGACGACGCCCTTCGGTCCATTCCTCGAGATGCGGCAGCTTGATGTTGAGAATGGCCGCCTGAAGGGCGTCGATCCGGAAGTTTCCTCCGACGTACTTATGAAAGTACTTGGGCCGCATTCCATGGACGCGGTAATCGATGAGGCGCTCGGCGAGAGCAGAATCCTCGGTCGTCACGGCGCCGGCATCACCGAAAGCTCCGAGGTTTTTGGAGGGGAAGAAAGAGAAACAGGCGATTTCGCCCAGCACACCAGCTCGTCGGCCATCGTATTCGGCACCGACAGCCTGCGCAGCGTCCTCGATCACCGAACATCCGTGCTCACGGGCGATGGTATTGATCTCGTCCATATCGGCCACCTGACCAAAGAGGTGAACAGGGACGATGGCGCGTGTGCGCGAGGTCAGACTACGACGGATGTCTTCCGTATCGATGTTGAAGCTCACCGGGTCGACATCGACAAAGACAGGAATCGCTCCGAGTCGCTCCACGACGCCGGCGGTGGCGAAAAAAGAGTAAGCAGGGACGATGACTTCGTCACCCGGCTCGACACCCAGGACCATCAGGGCGATCAGAAGAGCGTCTGTCCCGGACGAGATTCCGATGGCATGACGAGAGTGACAGTAGACTGCAAAGTCCTTCTCGAAATCATCCACTCTCTTTCCGAGAATAAACATCTGCGATTCATAGACCTCTTCGGTGACGGCCATGACCTCGTCGCGGATCGTGGCGTATTGCTGTTTCAGATCAAGTAGTGGGATTGCCATTTCTTACCTCGTAGAGTGTGGGAAGGCCGTCGCCTCGGCCGCCGTTTGTGTGGCACAGGCACTCTTGCCTGTGTGTGCCACGGCGTCGAGCCGTGGCGTTTCTGTGAATAGGTTACAGGAAAGTCGGCCTCGACGGCCGACCCACAGGCAAGAGTGCCTGTGCCACACAAGAGGCATCGATCACACGGCCTAGACGCTTTCCCCAGCTCCTCCGTATCACTGATCACCTTCGCTTCTGGACGCGCCATCCGGCGACGTCGAATTCCCTTTTTAGCGCATTAATATCAAAAGTCATTTTATGCGGATTCAGCAAAATTTAAGTAGACGACTTTTAGCTGGTCTTCGTATTCATGAGTAGCAAAGGGGACAGCGGTCAGACCAGGACGATCGGCCACCGTCAACGGCCACGCTGCTCCCCAAAGACAAAACCCAAAGGAGATTTACATGTTCAAATCAGCACTCGCAGCAGCAGTAATCGCCTTCTCTGCTCTCACCCTCTCGGCGGCCGACACTTTCGTCATTCCCGCCTCTGGTACCGGCCCCGGCGCCAATGGCAGCCGCTGGCAGACCGAGGTGACACTTCACAACTCCGGCGCCGAGGCCATCAACGTCACTCTCACCTATCATGACCTTCATGGCACGGGCAGCACCTTCACCCAGGCCATCGCCGCGAAGAGCACCATCTCGATTGACGACATTGTCGCCAACCACTTCAACCAGACGCAGTCCACGGGTGCCATCGTCGTATCGACGGATGCAGTGTCCCAGAGCAAGCTGGCCGTCACCAGCCGCACCTTCAATCTGTCGCCGGCGGGCGAGTTCGGGCAGGACGTTCCCGCCCTCTCGCCGGCGGCAGCCTTCGTGAACGGAGATACGATCGTCATTAACGGCCCCTCCCGCGTGGCCAACACCCGGTTCAACTTCGGCCTGTACGCCGTCGACGCCACCGTGATCGATTGGCAGCTGGTGCGGAAGGACGGCATGGTCGCGGCAGTCATGGCCGGGCAGACCTACACGGCTGGAACCCAGGTTCAGTACAACAGCGGCATCACAAACTTCTTCTCGCATATCCCGGGCATCGATCTGTCGATGATCAGCCCTGCCGACAACGACGTCGTCGTCGCAAAGATCCGAAGCGGCCGGGCCTTCCTGTACGGCAGCATCATCGACAACCGGACTGGCGATCCGACCTATGTGCCGGGCGGCCGCACACGTGAGAATGTGCTTCCTCTGGTCATCGGAGTCGATCTCAACGAAGACGGACAGGTCGATCTACTCGACGCCAATCAGGACAACGTTCTCGATCGTCCGATTCACGTCGCTACGTCCTCTTTCCCGACCTTCTTCCGGATCGTCGCCAGCGACGCCGAAGGGCAGCCGCTCACCTACACCCTCGTGAACCAGAACCGTGACATCCGCCTGGTTGACGACAATGGAACGATTCAGTGGTTCCCGAGCTCGGAGCTCAAGGGAACAAAGGGCTCGCTCATCGTTCGCGTTTCTGACGGAACCGACGCAGTCGACTTCACCATCCCGGTCATCTTCGAGTAAGGCGTTAGATCATCGACTGGAAAGGACGCGCGAAAGCGCGTCCCTTTTTTTGTTGTCATCCTGAGGGAGCATGCGCGAAGACAAAGGACCGAGAAAAAGTGAGTGCGACCGAAGGATCTTTGGTGACACGCGCGAGGTCGTCAACGTACATCGCGGTGATGTCACCAAAGATCCTTCGCTTCGCTCAGGATGACAATTCGTCTGCATCCTGCATTCTGCCTTCTACTGCGCTTTTACTCGAAGGTCACCCGCACAAACCTACGCTTGCCTGCCTTCACCAGCACACTTCTGCCGGCGGTCGCGTCGATGGTTCCCTTCACGTCGTCAATCCTGTGATCGTCGATCGTGACGCCGCCCTGGGCAACCAGGCGACGGGCTTCGTTCCCGCTGGGTGTCACTCCCACACTGGTCAGCATCTTGACGACCAGCAAAGGTTCCGGGCTGGCCGGGAGGACCTTTTCTTCCACTTCGGTGGGGGTCTGACGCTCTGTAAAGATCCGACGGAACTCCATCTCGGCACGATCGGCAGCCTCCCGATCATGAAAGTCGGCGATGATCGATCGGGCCAGTTCGCGCTTTGCCTCCATGGGATGGTACTGGCCCGACTCCACGCGGTTCTTCAGCGCCGCAATCTCGTCCGGGCCCCGGTCGGTGCAGAGCAGGAAGTACTTCCACATCAGCGGGTCGGAGATCGACATGATCTTGCCGTAGATCGAGTCCGGCGCCTCATCGATACCGATGTAATTGCCCAGCGACTTCGACATCTTCTCGACCCCGTCGAGACCTTCCAGCAGGGGCATGGTCATCACCACCTGCGGTTCCAGACCGTACTCCTTCATCAGGTCGCGTCCCACCAGAAGGTTGAAGAGCTGGTCGGTTCCGCCGAGCTCCACATCGCTTTGCAGGGCCACCGAGTCGTATCCCTGCGCCAACGGATAAAGCAGCTCGTGCACCGAGATGGGCTGATGGGCGTCGAAGCGTTTGCGAAAGTCATCGCGCTCGAGGATTCTGGCCAGCGTGTACTTCGCCGCCAGACGGATCATCCCCTCCGACCCCAGCGCGCCGAGCCATTCGCTGTTGAAGCGGACCTCGGTTTTTTCCGGATCGAGAAGTTTGAAGATCTGACGGCGGTATGTTTCGGCATTCGCCAGGATCTGTTCGCGGGACAGTGCCGGCCGCGTCGCTTTTTTTCCCGAGGGATCGCCGATCATCCCGGTGAAGTCGCCGATGAGGAAGACGACACGCTGGCCGAGCATCTGGAAGTGTTTCATTTTCCGGATCAGTACCGTGTGTCCCAGGTGAATGTCCGGAGCGGTCGGATCAAAACCGGCCTTGATGACGAGAGGCTTCGAGGTCGTGACGGCACGCTGAAGTTTGTGGCGGAGGTCCTTGTGGTCGAAGACGTCGACGCAGCCTTTGGTCAGAAAGGCCAGCGCCTCATCAAGATTCGTGTTTGCAGTGAGCGGTTCCATGGGGGAGATGATAGCCCGATCGTCTTCCCTGTTTTCCCGCTACTCGATGTACTCGGCTTCGAACAGCTCGTACTCGATTCCGTGGAGCTCGCGGGCATCCGACCGGCGCCAGGTCTGGAAGAAGTAGAGGTCGAAGTGCAGGAAGAAGACCTCGTGGATCATGCCCCAGCGGCTCACGAAGCCTTTCACGAGTCCCCGCTTGTACTCCTTGATGACATGCCCGAGACCGTAAATCACGGTGTTGAACTGCGTGAATCCGGTACGGCTGCAAAAGAAATTGAGCGCCTCTTCGATCTTGAAGCGCTCCATGTATTGAGGAGGAACGCACTCGAAGACCTCACGCCGCATGACCCTGATACCGGAAAGCACAGGCCCGCAATGCATCTTCAGATGGAGAAAGTCGCGGATCGGACCACGATGACGGATTCCGATATTCATGTCGCAGGAGCCGTCGAGGACGGGACCAACCAGCGCCTCGATATGATCGTCGGTCAGACTCACCATGTCGCCATCGACGAAGAAAAGGACATCCGAGGTCGCGTGCTCAACGCCGAATCGCATGGCCAGCCCTTTGCCACGGTTCTCGCGAAGAGCGACCGTGGTCACGTCGAAGGTGCGAGCGATTTCCACGGTTCGATCAGTGGAGCCGTCGCTGACGACGATGATCTCGTCGATGCGCGGGTTTGCAGACAGCGCGGCGAGGACACCGGCAATCGTTCGCTCCTCATTGTAGGCGGCAACAATCGCCGAAACCCTCAACCCTCACCTCTGTACAAACTGAGGATTGAGAATTGAGAATTGAGAATTGATAAAGAAAGAGGGGGATACCTGAGATCCCCGCTGTTATTTCTCAATTCCCAATTCTCAATTCTCAATTCGCCTCCTACCGGCCGCGCATTCTAACATCGAGACAAGGCCGGGCCGGTTTCGGGCTCAGAACCGGCTTTTCACGACGTTGAAGGGAAAGTCCATGACCCCGAGCGGGGTGCGGTAGTAGGCTCGGCCCTGCACCTGATAATTGGCTCGATCCCCCTGGATCACGTCGGCCACGTCACGGAAGACACTCTTGAGGTTGTTGTATCCGATTGACGTCCGCAAACGGACCTCGCCGGTGCCACGTGCCGGAATGCTGACCCGATCCGAGCTGATGCCGTTCATGACGTGGGAGTCGTTCACCAGCACGTCGAAGACGATCCTGTCAAGATTGAGCCCGACGCTGTTGGGATTCTCGATCCCGATGTCGAAGTCCAGATCGATTGAGGAGGCCGAGATCGGCAGGGCAATTGAAACGTGGGGGCGAACCTCCCGGATGGAATACGTCGGATTCTCGATGTGCAGGCCGGCCAGCGACCGGCAACCGGCCGTCAGCGAAAGCAGTGCCAGAAAGGCTATCACTCTCCGTTTCATGATTTCCGCTTGGTGCAAAGAATCGGCCAGAGGGGGCGGTGGTTGCTGATTGCTTGTTTTTCAATTTTCAATTTTCAATTCCCCCAGGGCTCTGGCACCCACCATGCTCCTGGGTTACCTGGAGGTGTAACCATGACGAAAAAGACACTCGCTGCAGGACTCCTGCTCGTTCTCCTGATCGGCTGCAGCACCAGCGGCGCACTCGGGACTCTCGGTGACATCCTCGGGAGCACGGGCTCAACGATGCCCTCGGATATCCGTGGCACCGTGACCTCGGTCGATATCCAGAGGAGAATCATCAACCTGGATGTCAACACGGTGAACAATCTCAAAGACAACCGGCAGGGAAGCTCCATCTACTTCGACTCCAACACCACCGTCGAGTACCAGAACAAAGCCTACCGCGTAGAGGATCTGGAGCGAGGAGACCAGATCGCCGTGACCGGTTCCAATCGAAGTGGTCAGTACGTCGCCAACCGCATCGTGGTGACGCGCAACGCGAGGGGCTGATCACTACTCGCTGGGGTGAATCCCATGGTCTGCTTTCTCTGCGGCGACCCCATCGCCTTTTGTTTGGCACAGGCAAGAGTTGTCAAGGAGTGCCTGTGCCAAACAAGAAGGATCGCAACGGAGCAACGCCAGGCCTGGTAAGCCGCGCGCCCGCCTTCAGTACCGCATTCCTTTTGCCAGCAATGCCAGATGAGTCTGGGCGCGCTGCTGACGCACCTGCTCCGCATTCTGAAGGGCACGAGGATCGCTCACATCCGTGAAGGCCCGCGCCAGTGGTGTTGCGGCTCGCGACAGGACAGAAAACGTCCGCTCCCACCAGATGTCGGCCCCGAGAATGCGGCCACTCTCATATTCAACGGCGGGACGGTCGTCGATGTGAGGATCGACGGACGCCGTGAGGGCGGCGATTCCATCGCCGTCGACAAGAAGAGTACTGGCAATGTCGTATTCGGAGTGAATCCCTATACCGGCCAGCTCGCGGGCAACGGCAGGGTTTACGTTCCGGCGGAGCTGGGCCAGCGAGATCGGTCCCGACTCAGTGCGGCCGATGACGATCGTAAAGGGATTCGGGACATTGGGAACGTACCAGACCGTGGAGTTCGGGAAGACATCATGGAAGGCTCGCAGGATCATCATGAAGTTTCTCGTGGTCAGTGAGTACATCGGCAACCACATCGAGATGACTCCGTCGGGAGCGAGACGCTTCCGGCAGAGCTCGAAGTAATCGCGCGTGTACAGTGAACCGTTCCCGGCGTAACGGGGGTGAATCGAATCTGACAACAGGACGTCGAATTGCCGCGGTGAGGCCATCACGAAATTTCGGCCGTCGTTGATCTCGGCGTGGACCCGCGGGTTTTCCAATACGCCATGGTTCACCGTTCTCAGCCAATGGTCACTGACGTCGAGCACCTCCGGAGAGATCTCGGCGATTCTGATTTCCTTTACCGGGTGAAGGGACACGGCATAGGCAGTGCCGCCACTGCCAAAACCGATGTGAAGCACCGAATGGGGATCGGGATGAAGGAGGAGCGGAAGATGTCCCTGCAACTTCTGGGTTCCGACGAGATCTTTGGACGTCCCGGCGACGTTGACTCCGTTGAGCTCCAGCGACAGATAGTCGGGCGCCAGCTGACGCAACGTCACCGTGGCGGTTACGTCTTCGCGAAAAACGAGGATCGGTTTCTTTGCGTCGACGAAGAGGCCGGCAGAGAGAATCACCTGGTTCGGTTTCGCCATTGCGATGGCGGTCACAATGACGACGACGGCCGCGCCGATCAGTGCTCCTTCGAGCCTATGGCGCTCCCTCGAGCTCCACCAGAAGGCGATGCCCACCAGGATGTTGATGGCCGCCATGACAAACAGACCGTTCTGAGAACCGATCAGCCTTATGAAAACGAAACCGGCCAGTAGCGAGCCTGCGATCGAACCAACCGTATTGGCGAGATAGACCGCGCCGACCGCGCCACTCTCACTCTGCGCGGTTCGCTCGCGAAACAACTTCACCGTGAGTGGAAACGTGGCCCCCATCAGCGCAGTGGGGATGAACAACGCCGACAACACAGTCCCGAGCAACGCCACCAGAACATGCGTGTAATCCTGCACGCCCGACAACTGCGCGATTCCTTCAACCACATCAGGAAATCGCACCAGGTAGTGAACCTGCAGGGCCAGCGACGCACCAAGCGTGACTTCACAGAGCGCCAGCGCCCGGGTGGCCGACACCTTGTCAATGAACTGGTAAATCACGGCGCTGCCGATGGCCAACCCGATCAGAAATGAGAAAAGCATCAGCGAAAAAGCGTAGACGCTGCTACCGATGTGCAGGACGAGGATTCGGGACCAGAAGACTTCATCGGCGATCGAGGTGAGGCCCATGAGCAGCGAACCAACAAGAACGAGGCGCGCGCCCCGACTCCCACCCGAGACATCGGGCGCGACAATCTCCGCCTCCTGGGTCTTGATCGAAAAGGCAGCGAGGATCGCGACTACCGCCAGAACGAAGTTTCCGCCAACCGCGGCAAAAATCGTCCAAGTCAGACCGAACGACGGGATCGTATAAAAGCCGGCCAGAGCGACTCCGGCACAGGCTCCGAACGTGTTCGCGGCATAGAGCGAGGAGATCGCACGCCCTTCCCGCCGCTCCTGCCGCCCCGCCCATCGAACGAGGAGCGGAAGCGTTCCCCCCATGAGGATCGTGGGAGGCAGGAGAAAAAGAGCAGCCAGGACCGCTCGGGAGAGAGCCAGCGCCCCGGGCGAGTATTCGAAGTGACGGAAAAAGACGATGTAGCAGCGATCGAGCAGCGGGAAGGAGTTCGAAGAGACCGAACCGAGACATCCGATCATTCCCTCGAGGACTCCGTAAGCCACCAGGGGATTCCAGGAAGGTCGGGGACGCGAGAAGAGGTAACCGCCGATCCCCAGGCCGGCCAGATAAATCGCGATCAGCGTCGCCGCCGCGAAGACGGTGTTCCCGAAGACCAGGCCCAGGTATTTGAGCCAGACGACCTGGTAAAAAAGGGCGCTGATCCCCGAAAAGAAAAAGAGCAGCAGAAGAGGGATGCGGGAACGCTCGACGACGAAAGTCATTCTGTTCAGATGTCAGATGTCAGATGCCAGATGTCAGATGTCAGTAGCGGCGCGGGCCTCTTCCGGATCCGATTTAGGGAGCATACCGGAGTTGACTCGACTGCGTGACCAAGGCTCGCATTCTGACATCTGACATCTGACATCCATTAACATCGGCCGGTGAGAAATCGCTTTTATGTGCAGGCGCCGCTGCCCGTCGGCTCGGAAGTCGAGCTGACAGGAGAAGAGTTGCATCACGCTGCCCGGGTTCTGAGGGTCCGTTCGGGCGAAGAGGTCGAGCTGTTCGACGGCCTCGGAGCGAGCGTGGAAGGGCGGGTGACGAGAGCGGATCGGGATCACGTCACGATCGGGGTTACGGGAGTACAGGGGTCGATCCGAGAGGGCACCATCGAACTCGAATTGGCCATGGCGCTCATCCAGCTCGACAAATTCGAGCTGGTATTGCAGAAAGCTACCGAGCTCGGAGTAACGCGGATCATCCCCCTGCTTACCGATCGCGTCGAGATCCGTGAGGAACGAGCCCGCGGCAAGGAAGAGCGGTGGCAGCGCATTCTTCTCGAGGCGGTGAAGCAGTCGGGACGGACACGCCTGCCGGCTCTGGATGCTCTCACCTCCTTCCATGACGCCCTCGCAGCGAACGTACGCGTCGTCGTTTTCGATGGCGATAAGGCGTCGCAAGGGGATTTTACCGGCAGTTCGGCAGTCCGGATCTTCATCGGCCCCGAAGGTGGACTCAGCGAGAATGAGTTGCAACGCGCCGAGGATGCTGGCGCCGCTTTCCGCCGGCTGGGACCACGCAGACTCAGAGCGGAAACGGCGGCGATCGCTGCCCTCGTTGATACCGGCCTCGCCATCGGCGATCTCCATTGATCGATCCAGCACTCTGGAACAGATACCGCACGATGCGTCGCAGGGTCTTCCCGCTCTCTTTACCGCCCCCTTCCGCGCTTTGCGAAAGGTGATAGATTACGGCCGACCATAGGCCCCATGGAGGTACGACGTTTGTCTCGCGATACGTTGACGATCACTGACAATCGGACCGGCAAGACCTACGAGCTCCCGGTCAGCGACGGCACGATCAAGGCCCTCGACCTCCGGCAGATCAAAGTCAAAGACGACGATTTCGGGTTGATGACTTATGACCCGGCCTTCATGAACACTGCTTCGTGCAAGAGCAAGATCACGTTCATTGACGGAGACAAGGGCATCCTCGAATACCGAGGCTATCCAATCGAGCAGCTGGCCGAGCACAGCACCTATCTGGAGACGGCTTATCTCCTGCTGAATGGCAGGCTGCCCATGCAGGCCGAGCTCGACGACTGGACGATGAACGTCACCCACCACACCATCCTTCACGAAAACATCAAGAAGTTCATCGACGGCTTTCGCTACAACGCCTCGCCGATGGGCATGCTGATCTCGACGGTGGCGGCACTCAGTACCTTTTATCCCGAGGCCAAGAACATCAACGACGCTGCTATCCGCCAGAAACAGATCTTCCGACTGATCGCCAAGATGCCGACGCTGGCCGCCTTTGCCTACCGCCACATCATCGGGATGCCTTTCACTTATCCCGACAACGATCTGACCTATCCGGGCAACCTGCTCAACATGATGTTCCGCATGACCGAGCTGAAGTATCGCCCGAATCCGACACTGGAACATGCCCTGGATGTGCTGTTCATTCTGCACGCCGATCACGAGCAGAACTGCTCGACCAGCGCCATGCGCGGCGTAGGTAGCTCCGAAGTCGATCCCTACTCGGCCGTGGCAGCAGCAGCCGCAGCGCTTTACGGCCCGCTTCACGGTGGAGCGAACGAAGCAGTTCTGCGCATGCTCGAGGAGATCGGATCGATTAAGCACATCCCCGAGTTCATCAAGAGGGTGAAATCGGGAAGCGAAGTCCGGCTCATGGGCTTCGGACACAGGGTCTACAAGAACTACGATCCCCGCGCTAGGATCATCAAGCGCGTCGCCGATGAGGTCTTCGAGGTCACGGGCAGAAACCCACTGCTCGACATCGCATTGGAGCTGGAGAGGATTGCGCTCGAGGACGAGTACTTCGTCAAACGGCGCCTTTACCCGAATGTCGACTTCTACTCCGGTCTGATCTATCAGGCCATGCGTTTCCCGACCGACATGTTCCCGGTGCTCTTCGCCATCCCGCGCGTGTCCGGCTGGCTGGCGCAGTGGCAGGAGATGCTCGAGGATCCGGACCAGAAGATCGCCAGGCCGCGACAGATTTATCTCGGCGCCGAGAGGCGCGACTATGTCGGGCTTGGCGATCGCGGCAAAGTGCCGGCCGTCGTCGGATAATCACGGCACTCCTGGTTCACGCCGGGTTGGGTGTGCTTGTCATCCTGAGCCGTAGACAGCGTGCGCGCTGCCACTGAGAAAAGAAACTGAGTGGGTGTCATCCCGAGCCGCAGCGAGGGATCTGGGCGGGGGCCTTAGACCCTTGGCAATCGAAAATGTTTGCGAGCACCACGATGGAAGGGCCCCCGCCCAGAT
>DASZZV010000087.1:0-31410 GCA_035544835.1 Thermoanaerobaculia bacterium | reverse complement strand
ATGAGCCGATGACCGAGCCATCTCGCACGAACTTCGCCAACCTCGGCCACACCTTCCGTCTGACGAGTAATGTCCGTCAGTTGTGGGATGAGCGTAGGGTCCACCCCATCCAGCATTCGGGTGAAGACAGAAATGACGGCGTCCCAGACCACTTTACAGATGATGAAGGTGATGAGAATGCCGACGATCGGATCTGCGAGTGGGTAGCCGAGTTTCACGCCGAGCGCGCCAAAAAGTACAGCGAGGCTGGCGAAGCCATCGACCCGAGCGTGGTGTCCGTCAGCGATGAGCGCCGCGCTTTCGATTTCCTTTCCGACGCGGATCCGGATGACCGCGGCAACCTCGTTCCCGATGAAGCCCACCACTGAGGCAAACATCACCGCGTACAGGTGGGTCACCAGGACGGGGTGGAAGAATCGATGGATCGACTCGTACCCAGCGGCGACAGCGCTGAAGAGGATGACGAAGACGATCGTGACGCCGGCGAGATCCTCGACACGACCTAAGCCGTATGAGAACCGAGCGGAGGGGCGGCGCCGCGCCAGGGTGAAGGCAATCCAGAGCGGCACGGCTGTGGCGGCGTCGCTGAAATTGTGGATCGTGTCGGCAAGCAACCCAACGCTGCGGGAGCGGTAGTAGACGTAGATCTGAATGAGAGCGGTGAAGAACAGCACGGCGAATGACCAGCGGATCGCCCAGATGCCGCGCTCGGACGTCAGGATCGATGCGTCGACCGCTCCATGCGTGTGCCCATGACCGCCCGCGGCTGCGTGCGAATCATGGTCGTGAGGGTGAGGGTGGGGCTCTGCCTTGTGATCGTGCGGAGCGCCGTCGTGGGGATGCTCATGATGATCTGGAGTCATGGCTTTCCTTCTTTTCGAAGAGTGTGGAGAAATGATTCGGTAGCGTAGGGGGGTATCCTATGCTATCTTATCTCCGTATGCCACACACGGCGCGAGAAAAAGGGAAGCTGGTTGCCCGAGTCCGACGAATATCCGGCCAGGTACGGGCGGTCGAAAAGGCACTGGAAGAAGAGCAGGAGTGCTCTTCGGTCATGCAACTTATCGCATCGTGCCGAGGCGCCCTGAACGGCCTCATGTCGGAGGTCATCGAAGGGCACATGAACGAGCACGTGGCCGACGAACGCAACGAGGGAAAACGGAAGATCGCCGCGGATGAGCTTCTCGAAATCCTGAAGACTTACCTGCGGTGAATTTGATGGAAGCTCTTCTTTCATCAGGGAGGAAGAATGGTCGCGGCTGAAAGGCTGACGATCGTAGGGCTAGATCGGGGATCACGCATTCTCCGAAGAGAGATCCTCATTCATCGAATAGCGACGACAAAGTCCGCGGTCACGTGGTCTTTGCCGGGATGAAACTCTGCCCATAGTTTGTACAGACCAGGTTTTCCGAATCGGGCGTGGAACGTGACATCAGGACCGAGGTTGTCACCGCGATGCTGATGCTCGCCAACGCCGGTAGGGAGTGCTGGCAGATGAGCCATGGCCCGCACGCCGCCGGTGGCCTCGCCGTCGGTGGAATGCGCATAAACCACGTCTTCCGCGCCGTCTCGCAAGATCAGAAGGTGGCCGAGCGTGTCCAGCGCTTGGAGGTCGTGAACCGGATTGCCGGAACGTGTCAGATGAAAGGTCAGGGCCTTCCAACCAGGATCATCCTCCGGATTGGTTGGGACCATCTTCAGCCTCACCTCGTACGCACCGATCTTCTTCGTCAGGGGCGTCTCCTGCAAAGGCGTTGATTGGGGAACGGCTGAGCCGACCTGGAGCTTCTGTTGCTGCATCTCCTCAGGCTCTTTGTCCGGGGCGAAGTCAGCGTAAACGAGGTATGCACCATCGGAGGGGAAAACAATCGTCATGCAAAAGTCACCGCCTGGCTCGCGGATCGGATGAATGTGCTCGAACCAGTCGAGGTTCTTGCCGACGACCATCACGTGGAGAGCCTTGGTCTGCAAGTCACGCAATGCTGGCCGCTGACCGCTGGCACGATCACGGATATCAATTGTGAAGTGCTCGGGAACGCGGGGTCGAAGGACTCGTGCCGCCGAGTTGATTTTTAATTCATAACTTGGGGGCTGAGGCTGGGGAACCATTTGTTGTGACGCTGTCTGCGATTGGTCATCGGAGTCTGCTGGCTCATTTTTGCGGCAGGTAGAGAGCACAAGCAGGCCAAGAGAGGCCAAGATCACGAGCCGAAGTAGGCTGCTCAAAGAGCGGACGGCTTCACCGAACCAGAGTTTCCAATGAATCTTCTGGTTTGATGCCCGCTCGAAGTCAATGTTAGAACCCACCACCAGTAAATGATGTCACGGAACAGACGACGCGCAATCTCTCGAAGGCTCTTCCTTGCTGCCGCAGGACTCGAGCTCACTTCCTAACAGGTACGGGCACCGGAATCAACGACTGCAGACCTGACCCCAACTTACCCGCGTAAGTCAGGCAAAAATCAAGGTCTGACCCTCCGGCCTCCACGTTTCGATCCGTCCCTTAAGATCCGCCGAATCTCTGGTAGCGAGAGCTGGGAGGCTGGCTGGAATCGTATTGACGGGGTCCGCCATCGGCGCGGCAAATGCAGAACTATGCGACCATGACGATTCGTCGAATCTTGTGGCTCGCTACCGCGGGAGCGGTGGGTGTCGTAGTCCTACTCCTCACCGTCCGGCGCAGTGCGGCGCAGAACTCTCCTGGTTCTCCCATCGAAGTGGATCGCGCGCGAAAGGAAGTTCGCGTGCGCGCAGTCGCGCATCCCAACCATCTGTCGCGCTTCTTCGCCCAGCCGGGCCATCATGCTGTCGTCTGGGAGAAAGGACGCGCACATTACGGTGCGCTGTTCGAGAGTCATGCGAGCGACCACGACGTCCGCGCGGCGCTGCTGTCGCTCGGGGCCACGCCGGGCGAGAACCTGACGGAAGCAACCTGGAAGGAGGGGAAGAATCCTCGCAGTCCGGAGCCAGATAAGCGTGTCGAGGGAACCCCGGTCGATGTGCTCGTGGAGTGGCCTGGAAGCGGCGGTGCCATTCCGCTCTCGCAACTGATTCTGGAAGGGGGAAAGCCGGCGTCGTTCGACTTCCGCTTCGGCGGAAATGAGCGCTTTCAGAAAGACTTCAAATCCGGCTGCATCGTCTGTGATTACTCATGCCCTGGCGGAGCAATCGGGAACCACAACCGGACGATCCGCGACGAAACAAAGCTCGGCGTTCTCTTTACGGTGAACGATCGGCGCGTTCCAAAGGACGGAACCGAAGTGACGGTTATTTTCCGGCCGCGCCTGATTCCTTGAGCCTGGGACGGCGCGACGAGGGGAAGCGCGCTGGCCGTGTAGGGAGGGCCTAATAAGGGGTCCGACTCGTCTGACCCGCGTCTGACCCTGCTAAGAAAGCGGGCCGACCATGACCACGAAATGATGAAGATCTCAGCGGGACGGCATTGATACTGCTTCTGCCTCTTTCACAGTGAAACGGATCGCTGAGCTCGTCGCCAGCCTCGCAACACGCCGGAGCCGCACAATCGTTGCGATCGCAGTGCTCCTCACAACCGCAGCGGTGATTGCTGCCACGAGGCTTCGTCTCGACCCAGACATTCTAAGTCTCGTGCCGCGCTCGAACCGCGAGGTGAACGAATTCAAGACCCTGCTGAACACCGTCAAGACTCTCGATCAACATCTGATGGTCATCAGCCTTCCACAGGGAACTGATTACGAAGACTACCTGCCTTTGGCGGACGACATCGCCAACCGTTTCAGTAAGCTGCCGTCGGTCGGCTCGGTCGAATACCGGCTACCCGATCCTGAGACTCTCATCGAGCGTTTTCTTCCCAAGGCACTTCTCTATCTCTCTCCGTCCGAATTAGATGAGGTTTCGAGGCGGCTCTCCGACGCGGAGATTCGATCGTCGGTTGCTCAGAATTTCACTACGCTCCAGACTCCTCAGGGAATCGCAGCGAAACCGCTGATTCAGTACGACCCTTTTCATCTGCTGCCGATTTTTCTTTCGAAGTTCCGAAGCGCCGGCGGCGGAATGAAAATCGATGCGGTGAGTGGCTACTATTTGTCGGCTGATCACTCACTGCTGTTGATCGTCGTGCACCCGGTCGAGTCGGCGCAGAAGATACCGTTCGCAACCAGATTGCTCGCGGACTCCGACGCGATCGCGAGCACGGCTCTCGCCGAATGGGAAAAAACCTCCGGAAATGCGCCACTTCCGACCATCGGCTTTACCGGCGGCTACGCCATCGCCGTCGAAGACGCTCGCCTCATCCGCCGCGATGTCCTCGTGAACATCCTTGTCTCTTTCGCAGGAATCCTGGCGCTGTTCATCTACGCATTTCGCGGAGTCGAATCGGTGGTGTACGGCGCAATTCCGATGGCGATTGCGATCGCCCTGACGTTCGGGCTGGCCGCGCTGGTGTTGGGACGACTCTCTTCGGCAAGCGCGGTATTCGGCGCGCTGGTCGGGGGGCTGGGAGTCGATTTCGTCACTATCCTCTACTCGCGCTATCTCGATTATCGCCATGCCGGATCGGACTCCGCTGAGGCGATCACGCAGACGATGAGATCGACGCTCGCCGGCATCTTCATCGCCGCGATTACGACTGCTGCGACCTTTTACGCGTACCTGGCCACCGATTACCGCGGTATGAGCGAGCTGGGATTTCTCACTGGAAGCGGCATCCTGATTTTCTTTCTCTGCGTCGTTTTTCTCCTCCCCGCTCTGATCACGATTCTCGAGAGTTGGAGAAAAAAGAAAACGATCGGACGGCTTCACACCTTCGGATCGGAACGTCTGATCCGGGCTTCACTCGCCAGGCCTGGACTCACGATCGCCGTCTGGTCGATCTTCATCGTGCTGGCAGCCGTTGCCTCGACGCGAATCGACTTCGACCCTGAAATCTCGAGCTTTCGCTCGACCGGGAACAAGGCGGCGACACTTCAGTCCTTTGTCACATCAAAGCTCGGGCAAACGTTCAACGCGATGACGTTTGCCGTCAAGCGGCCGACTCTCGAAGCCGCTCTCGCCGCCACCACCAACTCAGCGCAAGAGCTCGACCGCTTCGTGAAGGAGAGCGTGATCGGAGGGTATCAGGGTCCTTCGACACTCCTGCCCTCGCCGGACGCACAACGGCGCGCCATCGAACGCCTCGGCCAGCCAGATTTCGACGTGAAACGCATCGAGAAGACGTTTCGGGCAGCGTTGACCGAGAACGGGTTTCGGGGAGGAAGCTACGACGACTATCTGCTGCTGTTCCGGAAAATGATCTCGCCTGACCGGCTGGTAACGATCGCCGACTTCGAAGGTACCGAGCTGGCGCCGCTGGTCCGGCGCTTCGTCCGCAAATCGAACGATGGGTGGTGGGCCATAACCTACCTCTATCCTCACGGGAAAAGCTGGCCGTCGAATGTGCCGCCGCAGCTTCTCGAGTGGAGAGAGTCGAGGACGGGCGACATTCTTACGGGATTCAATCTCGTGAGCATGAGCCTCCGCCAGGTGATAAAGAGGGATGCTCTCCGCGGAACGATGTGGGGTTTCGTCGGCGTGGTCATTCTCTTCATTCTCTTCACCCGATCGCTGCTCCGGGGAGCGCTCATGCTCGTACCTCTTCTGGCGGGGGGAATCGGGATGCTCGGGGTGATGGCAACTTTTCACATTCGTCTGAATCTCGTGAATGCGTTTGTCGGTCTGATGCTGATCGGCGTGGCGACCGATTACGCGATCTATATCGCGCAGCGCTTCTATGAGAACCCTGACAACCTGGAAGTCGCTCTCGGAGACACAGCGAAGGCAGTAGCCATGGCCGCTATGACTGCTCTGTGGGGATTCGGCTCGTTTGTGACCTCCCACTTTGCTGGAATGCGGTCGATCGGCTACGCCTCGATCGTCGGCATCGGGCTGAGCGGCCTCGCGGCAATCACGCTCCTCCCGGCGATCCTAGTTCGCCTGTTTGGCTCTTCGCGTAGGGCCAGCTCATAAGTCGAAGAAACCAGGGAGTCAAAGGGACTGTCGATCAGAGACGTTCAGGACGTGATCATGACCCATTTTCGCTCCTCGACATAACGCCGACTATGCCCTCGTCGCGAAAACGCTGAGCGCCTCGCATCCGGTCTTTTCGCCAGTTCCTCGCGACGAAAACCATGTGGGAAATGGGGCTACTTTAGGGGACGGAGCTTCGGATCAAACGGAGGTGATCCAAAGACCTCTCTGCGCCTCTCGAGCGAAATCCGAAGCTCCGTCTCCTAATGAATCCTCCCTAATGAATCCTCCTGAGCCGCAATCCGGGGTTGGAGCTCCGCACTTCGTCATCTGGGAACCGACCCTTCCACGGACTTCACTCCGACGCCCGTCCTGGGCCGCATCCCGGACCGACGAAGCACTGCAGTTTACAGATCCTCTGGTCCGCAGTCTCTCGGGGCCGGACGATCATGGCTCCAGATGCCAACGCTCCAGACGTGTCGGTGGCGCGACGCGCTCGATCTTCTCGTTTCCGTCTTCGGCCACCCAGTCCGATCGTTCGCCGTGAAGCGGGAGCAGGACGATCTCGGGGAGCGTCACGCTCGCTTCGTCCTGATAGGCCGGCACGCCGATGGTGACGTCATCCTGCGGAATGTCGAGGCGCATGGTGCCGTGCAGGTAATCCCACCACGAGAGCAGGCTCGACCAGTTACTGTCGGTCTCGTCACGGTAATCGGAGTGGTGGATGCCGTGCATGCGCGGAGTCACGAGGAGCTTCACCAGCAATCGCTCCGTCCGAGGAGAAAGCCGGATGTTGGAGTGGTGAAAGAAGATCGAGATCATGAGGAGCCATTGCCAGATCGCCGTGGCGCGACGGTCGATACCGAGCAGCCGGACCTGCGCCATCCGGTAGAACACCGAGAGTGACATCTCGCCGAAATGAAAACGGATTGCAGTCGACGCGTCGAGGTCCCTGTCGACGTGATGTACGAGATGGAATCGCCAGAAGAAACCTATCCCGTGATTCATCCAATGCCACCACCAGAGGGTGTAATCGAGGAGCAGGACCCCGAGGATCGTTCGAGTGGCCGGCCCGAGCGGCAGCTGGTACAGCAACCCCAGCTTCTCATCTTCGACACGCCTCGCAACCGGAACGAGGAAAGGCGCCTGCAGAGCCGACAACGCCGCCGCGGTAAGTCCGGCCATGGTGAAGTTGCGCGCCGTTCGTCTGGTGCGCGATTCACGCTGGCGTCGCAACGGCCGTCGCGCCTCGGCGATGGAGATCGCGACGAAAGCGCCGCCGATCAACGCCGCCGCCAGCCATCCCGGAAGATCTCGACGTGGCGAGCATTGATCCATGCACTGATTCTCATTGCGGCGGCTATGCCAGGACGTGGAGGGGCTTCTTTAGGGGACGGAGCTTTGGCTCAAACGGAGGCGATCCAAAGACCTCTCTGCGCCTGTCTAGCGAAATCCGAAGCTCCGTCCCCCAAATGAATCCTCCTGAAGAAGCTGCGAGCCGCTGGCGGATGCTGTCCGCGCTGACTGAGCAGGCTTACACCCTCGCCACGAGGTAGAGTCCGAACACGATGAGTCCTACGCCCGTTGCGCGTTTCATCATCTGCGCGGGTAGCGCGTGCTCGAAACGCTCCACCAGCGCAGCCGCCGCCGTGCCGAGCGAGACGGCCGGCAGGGCGAAGCCGACTCCGTACAGGAACAGCAACGTGGCTCCGAAGGCGATGCTGCGAGACAGCGCCGCGTACGAGAGGATCGACGCGAGCACCGGCGTGCCGCACGGTGCGAGGACAAGCGCGAAGATGAACCCGAGCAGGAAGACGCCGGCCGCTCGCATCGTCGCCGCGCGCGCCGGCATCCGCGGCTGCGGTAACGGAATCACACCGAAGAGCACGAGGCCCATCACGATCGGCACGGCGGCGATCGCGTACGCAGCGGCGCCGCCGATCGCCGTCATGACGCGGCCCACGAGCACCGCGACGACGCCGAGGAGTGCGGTAGCGAATGCGACACCGCCGACGAAGGCGAGAGCGCGGCTCATGACGATCCGCCGCTCGCGCTCATAGGTGGCGCAACACGTGGCAGCGGCAGCCGGATAGAAGGGAAGGCAGCACGGATTGAGGCCGGTGATGGCGCCACCGAGAAAGGCGAGTGGCAACGCGAGCATGCTGCCGCCCGCGAGCGCCGTCTCCATCCAGTGCGCCAGCGACGTCACGACCGCGCGCGCTCCTTCTGCTTCTGCAGCTCCTGTTCAATCGCCTTGATCGTTGCGCCGTCCTCGCCTTCAAACCGCGCTCTCTCCTGGCCGTTCGCATCGACGACCAGCACCGTGGGATTGACGAGGATCCGATGCTGCTTCACGAGCGGGGAGTCGGAGCCGGGCGCAAGCTCGACGACCTGCACGCCCTGCTGCTTCGCTTCGCGCACGAGGTGGATGATCGCGCCGCAGCCGTGCGTCTCTCCCTCCTCGCGCGGATCGACGAGCGCAATCACCGAGGCACGTTGCGCGGCCGGTGTCGGTGCGGCCGGCTGCACGCGTGCCGGTGCTGCAGCGACGGCCGGCGTGTTGCCTTTCACGGTCACAGTGCGCGCGTCCCGACTCTTGAAGTAGACGACGGCGGCAACGGCCGCGATGACGATGACCACAACGGCAATCCGAGACTTGCTCATGCGTTCGTTCCTCACTTGCACTTGGTCGAGCAGCACGACGTCGCCGCTGGTGTCGCGTCGATCTCGCCGGCTGCACGGTCCTGCACGTATGGCTCGCCGGTCTTCAGGCTCTGTTCCGCGCGCGCGAGCTCGCGCCCCAGGTACGCGGAGTGATCGAGGCGCGAGATCAACTGCTTGTCGATGATCGTTGCGTAGAGCGCAGCGGACGTGGCTCCTTCGATGACCGCCGTCAGCACACCGGCGTTTGCGTAGTGCTCCACGACGATCGTTCCCCGTCGCGGGTAGGGATAGACAACGAAGAACCCCGCGGGATCCTGCACGAGACGCTGCGGCTCACGGGCTCGCGTCGTTTCGAGAACAGCGGCCGTGCCGGCAATCTCAAACGGCGCGAGCTGTTCGGCCTCGCAATCACGGATCGCCGCTTCGATGAGGGCGGGTTCCGTCTCGCCGATGAGCGACACGAGGCGGACTTGCGCACGGAACTGTTCGACGTGATCGCGGCTGACGTTCTTGATGACCGGGCGCCGACCCGGTGCGCCCCGAATGCGGCCGTTCTCATCGAGGCCGTGCGTGAGCAAGCTCGCCAGCGACTGCCCGGGAAGGTGGCCGACTGCCTGCTGCGTATCCTCGCCGCAGACGATGAGAAAACGGATATGCGGGTTGCCGGTGACGTTCTGGATAACGCGCTCGATGCCGAGATTTTCCGTATGCATCGTTCCTGCGATCGAAAGACCGGACGGCGCGGAATTGCTGAGAGACGCCGCGAGCTGGTCGCTGTTCAGCGTGCAGACGGCAACAGGCGCGCCGTATCGCACGACTTGGTAATCGCCCGGAAGCGGCGGCCAGCCGGTCCGCGTCTCGGGTGCTTCGGTCGGACACGCCTCCAAACGATCGGCGGCCTCGGGGTACGCCTGCGCGAACACGTTGGCCGCAATCGCCGGGAAACAGACCTGACAGCCGAGGCAGTCGTATTTGCGTCCCGTGAACGCGTGCCGCGCTTCGTCGAGATCGGCGGCCAGTTCATCACGTCCGATCGCTGTCTCACCGAGTGCGCGAACGGTGTCATGGAAGCAGCCGCACGGATGGCACTTCTTCGCCTCGATTGCCGCGCGAAGCTGCTCGCGAATGTCGAATGCTGCCGATTCCGCCGTCATCGCTGCGCCACCGCCGCGAGCGCAGTGCGCAGCAGCTTCGCCACGCTCCGGTCGCGAAGGGAGTAGTAGGCCATCTTGCCGTCGTTGCGATAGCCGAGGATGCGGAGATCGCGCAGCTTCCTCAGGTGATGCGACGCGGCCGAAATGCTGATCGAGGCGACATGCGCAACGTCGCACACGCACAGCTCCTCGCCACCCGACAACGCATGCAGGACCTTCAGCCGCGTTGCGTCGGCGAGGGCTGCGAACATCACGCGCACTTCTTCCAGTTGATCGCGGAGCGGCAACGCGTCGCGCAGCTCGCGGACGGCCTCACCGTTGAAGCAGGGGATGTTGCATGTCGCGGTGCGCTCGTCCGAACCATCCCCGCGTTTAGCCTTCGCTGTGACATTCGCGCGCATGTGCGAATGATCTCAAGCTCAGGAGGTGGTGTCAAATTCCTTCCTGGGCACCTGGTTCGGCGTGCTCTGCGTCGAAACTTCGGGAAATGGGCCACCACCAGAGGGTGTAATCGAGGAGCAGGACCCCGAGTGCCAGGACGTGGACGTTGCGCAAAACTGCTGAAAAGAATTGGACCAGCATGGTAACCGCCCTTGCGCGGTGCTCGAATATCACCGCAATCGGCGAGCGCTACCTCTGTTCGCTCGTTTCGATGATCAGAGACAGGTCATGACTTCGAATCCTCGCTTTGAGGAAGATGTGCTCTCCCTGCCACTCCATAGGTATTTTGATAGCGCCGGATAATTGCCTGGCCTCCGCAGCTGTCACACGCTCCCCGGCAACGATTGGCGAAGGCGCGAACAAAACGAGGAGAACGGCCGGGAAAAGTGAGAGTTGGAGGGTGCGATCGACGCGCATTGTGTTTCGCCCTAACCGTGGAGTTTTCCTATACTACGCGCAGCAGATCGCCCGAGCGAGTTGTCGCTTGAACGTTCGGGTGGAAAGGGTTGCGAAATGTCGAGACGATCGATGCGGGGTCTGGCGCTTGTTCTTTTCTCAGTGTTCGTGGGGCTGGCCTTCTCCGCCAGGGCGCAGGAAGTAAATGGCATCTATACCGAGGCGGCGACGAAAGATCTGGGTGAGTTGTCGGGAAACGACTCGCTCAAGGGAATCAAGTTTCGCGGATGGCTGGAAGGCTACTACGTCTGGAATCAAAATGACGTCCGCGCGTCAGTTGCGAATGCAAACCAGGGATTCTCAGCGATCAAGGCGAGGGACCTGACGATCGAGGGCAGGGCATTCGACGTTCACGCCAACAGGCCGACGATCAACCTCATCGAGCTGGAGGTCGAGAAGGTTCCGAATCGGGGGCGTTTCGGTTTCAAAGTGGACCTGGCGGGCGGCGATACACAGAAGATCATCTTCGACACCATCAAGGCCGTGAGCCCGGATAGTCTCAGCAACGCCGAAGAAAACATTCAACACGCTTCGCTCAGCTACCTCGCGCCGATTGGCACCGGGCTTCGGGTTGACGTTGGAAAATTCGTGACGCATATCGGTGGTGAGACCATCGAAAGCATCAAGAACCGCAACTTCTCCCACGCCTTTTTCTACACCTACGCCATTCCATTCCAGGATACGGGGGTCCGCCTCAACTATGCCTTCAATAGCAAGGTCTACGGCGAGCTCTACATCCTGAAGGGATGGAACGTCACGAAAGACAACAATGATGGCAAGACGGTCGGACTCAGCCTGGGATGGACGCCGAGCCCGAAGTTCTCGCTCTACGCGAATTACATGGGTGGGCCCGAGCAAAACAACAATGATGACAACCTGCGCCATCTCATCGACCTGCAGGCGATCTTCCTCTCCTCACCGACACTGCAAACCATGGTCAACGTCGATGTCGCTACGGACGAAAATGCTCTCGGGTCCGGCGAGGACGCGCGGTGGGGCGGGGTCGCGCTGACACTTCGCAAGACGATTGGCGACCACTTCTTCCCGACGGTGCGGGCTGAGTACTACAATGATCAGGATGGCTTTACGACCGGAGTCGGCCAGCGACTCTGGGGAACCACCTTCACTGCCGACTACCGCATTGGCGGTGCCAAAAGCTTCACCAAAGTTCTGATCAGACCCGAGATTCGGTACGACCGCTCCTCCGAGACATTTTTCAGCCGCAAGAGTGATTTTCGATCGGAGAGGGACCAACTCACGGCGGGTGTCGGTTTGGTCCTCTATTTCTGACGACGGCCGTCCGAACACGGAAGACCTGAAACTCCTCCGCTTTCGTTAGGCATCGCTCTCGGCGATATCTCAAAGCCTTTCGCTCTTCTCGTCCTGGCGAGCATCGTTGCCGCGGCGCTCGGTATTGTCGCGTGCTGCTGACGTTACCGGTGCTTCCAGAGTTGGCTTCGACATCGGCACCCCGTCTGGCCGAAACGCCCCGGAATTCTTGACCAGGAGGCTTGTTAACAGTAGCATTCACGTATCCCCCATAGGGGATATAAAGCCGGGATCTTATGGACACCATGAAGGAAACATCGTTCGCCAAGGCCGGGCTGGCGGCATCGATTGTCACCGCTGTAGGAGCCTCCATCTGCTGCATCGGTCCGATCGCCGCGGCGTTCCTTGGCCTGACGAGCATGGGGGCACTCGTGAAGTACGAGCCCTACCGGCCTGTTTTGACGGTCGTCACCCTCGCCTTCCTCGCCGGTGCGTTTTACCTCGCATACCGTAAGCGGCCAGCCGAGGAGGCGTGCGAGCCCGGATCACTGTGCGCAACACAGGGCGTCTCGCGCGTCCAGAAGATCAACCGAATTGTCCTCTGGATCGTGTCGGCGCTCGTGCTCTTGATCCTAACGTTCCCGACCTGGTCGAACTGGGTCCTCGGATAAATAACGGAGAAACCAATGAGAAAGAATCTTCTTGTCATTCTCATCACGATCACTGCCGCACTCGGCGTTGCCGGATTCGCCAGCGCAGGCACAGGCTCCTGCGCGATTCCGCAGCGAACGGCCGCAGCGTCTACCGCGAGCCAGAAGGTCGCGACACTGCACATCGATGGCATGACCTGCGGCTCGTGCGCAACCGCGGTCAAGCACGTGCTGACCAGCATGAACGGTGTGAAGGCCGCCACGGTCTCATACGAGAAGAAGAGCGCCGTCGTCACCTACGAGCCGGCGAAAGTGACTCCCGACAAGCTTGCCCTTGCCATCGAGCAGAAACTACCGACCTACAAGGCGAGAGTCATCAAGTAGCGAAGAGGCCCGAATGAGCTCATGTTGCACACACACGGGATGCTCGTCGACCCTCGACGCAGCGAGCGACTTGTGTCCTGCGTGCGGGGCGAAGGGCATTTCCGTCGATCCGATCACCTTGAAAGCGCTCCTCACACCCGACGGGCTGCGACGCGGCGTTCCTCCGGATCCGCGCTACTGCCCGAACGCGAACTGCCAAACGGTGTACTTCGATCGGGCGGCCGGCGTGGTGTTCCGGGAAACCGATCTGATCGTGCCGGTGCACGCGAAGCAACCGGACAGCGATGTCGTCCCGGTCTGTTACTGCTTTGGCTACACGGAGCAGTCGATACGCGACGAGATGGAGCGGACGGGCGCCAGCACCGCGACGACCTCGATCACGGCAGAAGTGAAGGCCGGCCGCTGCGCGTGCGAGGTCAAGAATCCCAAGGGCTCCTGTTGCCTTGGCGACGTCGCACGCGTCGAACGCCGCATTGCGTCCAGACTTACCCTTACCACCTCATAGGAAACCATATGACGACACGACAGAAAGCAAAGACGGCGACGGAAGAATATCTGACACCAGAAGCGCAGAAGGCCCTTGCCGACCGGCTCGCGCGGGCCGAGGGGCATCTGCGCAGCATCCGGCAGATGGTGATCGATCACCGCTGTGCCGATGACATCCTGCTGCAAATCGCTGCGGTGAAAGCGGCTCTGAATCAGGTTGCCGCTGGCGTGATCGAGACCGAGATGCGGGCCTGTGTAAACTCCTGCATGACTGGCGATCCCGACGAGCGACTGAGTCGCGTGGCCAAGGCGCTGGCCACAGTGTTGAAGTCTTCATAGGACGAATGTGACCGCGCGCCAGTTTGAGCTCGTAGTGATCGGGACCGGCTCAGCCGCGTCGGCCGTTGCCTCGCGATGCCGCAAGGCGGGATGGTCGGTCGCGGTCATCGACGAGCTGCCGTTCGGCGGAACCTGTGCTCTCCGCGGGTGCGACCCGAAGAAGGTTTTGGTTGGGAATGCCGAGGCCATCGAATGGGCGAGGCGCCTGGCGGGCAAAGGAGTTCGTCAGGAAGGTCTGCACATCGACTGGCCGGAGCTGATGCGCTTCAAGCGCTCCATGATCGCCGAGGTGCCGGAACGGAAAGAAGGAAGCTTTCGTGAGGCCGGCATCGAGATCTTTCATGGACAGGCTCGCTTCACTGGGAAGACGACGCTCGAAATTGCCGGCCAGCGCCTCGAAGGCAAGCACGTTGTCATCGCCAGCGGCGCGAAGCCTGTGCCCCTCGGAATCCCTGGCGAAGAGCTCCTGACCACGAGCACACAGTTTCTCGAGCTCGACGAGCTTCCGCGTCGGATCGTCTTTGTTGGCGGCGGCTTCATCTCCTTCGAGTTCGCGCACGTCGCGATTCGTGCGGGCCGGCAAGTGACCATCCTTCATCGTGGGCCGCGGCCGCTTCCCCTCTTTGACCCTGATCTGGTCGACCGGCTCGTCGAGAAGTCGCGCACCCTCGGCGTCGATATTCAACTCGATACGAGCGTCACGCGCATCGAGCGCGCCAAGGGCGGGTTTGTCATCCACGGCCGGCATGGCGAGAAGGACACCCGCGTTGAGGCGGACCTGGTCGTCCATGGAGCGGGCCGGGTTCCCGCCGTCGATGAGCTCGATATCCATGCCGCAGGAATCGAGGCGGATGGCAGACGAATCCGGCTCAACGGATTTCTGCAGAGCGTATCGAATCCGGCCGTGTACGCGGCGGGTGACGCTGCTGCTGTCGGCCCCGCGCTCACGCCCGTGGCTGGATATGAGGGGCGCATCGTGGCGGCCAATCTACTCGAGGGAAATCACCTGAGCGCCGACTATTCGGTGGTTCCAAGTGTCGCTTTCACGATTCCGCCTCTGGCTGCGGTCGGGCTGACCGAAGATGCCGCTACGCAACGTGGGCTTCGCTTTCGAACCAATCTCGTCGACACCTCCTCCTGGTATTCATCGCGCCGTGTCGGCGAGACACACTCGGGATCAAAGGTCCTGATCGAGGAGAAGAGCGGGCGCATTCTCGGCGCGCACCTTCTCGGTCCCTCGGCCGAAGAGTTGATCAACCTCTTCGCGATGGCCATGCGCACCGGAACGACGAGCTCGCAGATCAAAGAGATGCTGTTCGCATATCCGACTCATGGTTCGGACATGGCGTACATGGTCTAAGTAGTGCCCGCCCCGTTAAGAGAGTTCTCGCCGAGTCTGGCCTATGAGTTCTGCGACATCTCTTCGGGTACTTTGAGATCCGACGGTTTGACCGCTCTTGCCAATCCGCTGAATGTTCGTTTTAAGCACGACCAGTTGGCGAAGTCACTTGACTCCGTACGATGATCCGGGTCGTACATTGCCAGCAACATGAACGCCGCCCATTTCCCACAAAACGACTCCGGAGGCTTTGGACACCCCTTCGACGCGCTTGAGCATCGTTTGGATGCCGGAAGCGCAGCCCGAGCAGTGCATTCCCTTAATGAGAATGAGCGTCTGTTGGCTAGCCGCAAGCGTCGGAACAGCGACGAGCAGTACGGCAGCGAGCACAATGATTGAATGTTTGAGGTTTCGCATACGAGGAACGAAAACAGTCAGGTTCATGGTGAATTCTGGCAGTACAGACAGCTCAGCTTCAGACTCACGCCTGCTACACCTTCTTCCCATGGTCCGGGGGACAACATCCACCACCCTTCCTCAGCTTGCTGGCTCGGGCCCCATCGGCCTTGAGCTCAGGCACGTCGGTGAAGCAGGCATCGAGGCAGGCGTAAAGGCGCTCGTGGAACTCGGTGCTGGGTCTGGCAAGGAGGTAGTACATCCACAGCCCTGCTTTTCGAGATACGACGAGTCCGGCCCGGCGCAGATAGCTGAGGTGGCGAGAGACCGTGGGCTGTGGGAGCTGAAGAACTTTAACGAGATCACCGACACAGAGCTCCTCTTTCCTGATCAAGTGAAGAATTCGCAACCGCGTGCGGTCTGAGAATGCCGAAAACATCAGGTTCACGTCGGGCCCTGTCTGAGTTTTTTTCATGTTGCTCTATATTCGCCTCGGCGATTATACTGTTCGACCATACATTCGCTTAGGCGGATGAAGTATATTCATGCCCGAGATCAGCACATACAAAGCTGCCGTGGCGGAGCTGATCGGCACCGCTCTTCTGGTGGCCTGCGTCGTTGGCTCTGGCATCATGGCAGAACGTTTGTCAGGCGGGAACGCTGCCCTGGCCCTGCTGGCCAACAGCGTCGCTACCGGAGCGGTTCTCGTCACGCTGATCTTCACTTTTGCTCCGATTTCGGGTGCCCATTTTAACCCAGCCGTGAGCATCGCTTCTGCCGTCGAAGGCGGTTTCCCCTGGGGGCGTGTGCCGGGGTATGTCCTCTCTCAATTCGTGGGTGCCTTTCTGGGTGTCGTGACGGCGAATCTTATGTTTGGATTCCCTCCAGTCGTCCTTTCGACTCACGCTCGGTCCGGCGCGGCACAGATGTTCAGCGAGGTTGTAGCGACGTTCGGCCTGCTGGTTGTCGTCCACGGGACTGGCAAGCGAGCGGGGGTGGTCCCGCTGACCGTTGCGGCATACATCACGGCGGCTTACTGGTTCACATCCTCCACTGCATTTGCGAACCCCGCCGTGACGCTCGCCCGAAGCCTCACCGACACATTTACCGGAATCAGGCCCGCCGACGTGGCTGGTTTCGTCATCGCGCAGATCGTCGGGGCCTTGTTGGCGACGATCCTGTTTCGATGGCTTCTGCCCGCCAGCGTCGACGAGATTGACCCGAAATGAAGAGGTGAGAAATGCCTTCAAAGAAGCGAGCGCTGTTTCTCTGCACACATAACTCAGCACGCAGTCAGATGGCTGAAGGTCTCCAGCGCCGGATTGCGGGTGACCGATTCGAATCCTTCAGCGCAGGGACAGAAGTTACGTCGGTCCATCCCCTCGCCGTGAAGGCCATGGCGGAGGTCGGAATCGACATTTCCTCACAGCAGTCGAAAGCCGTCGGTCACTTTCAGGGTCAACACTTCGACTATGTGATTACTGTCTGCGACCGAGCCAACGAGAGTTGCCCCATCTTTCCCACCGACACCGAGCGCATCCATTGGAGCTTCAACGATCCGTCCGCTGCCGAAGGCAGCGACGATGAGCGTCTGGTAATGTTCAGGAAGATACGGGATGAGATCGCGCACCGGGTCCGTCTCCTTACATCCATAGCGAGGTAAATGATCCTGGCGTTCCGGCTGATCCCATTCGAGCGAAGGTTTTTCCCCGCTCTCGGTCTGATGGCCGATGAGATTGAGATTGCGGCACGGTTTGTCGCGCAGAGCCTCGCGATTCCAGATCGTTTGCACGTAGATTGCAGCGTCCTCTTCCGCTCATGAGTCGAGGTGTTACCATCGCCTGGCTGGCCGGTTCGGCTGCGGTCTCCGCGGCAGCATTTGTGTTGTTCTTCGATTGCTGCGTCCTGCCGCTTCACCATCAACACCACGGCGAGGAGCCGATCTGCGCAGCACTCGCCTCTTCGCTCGGTGGAAACCACGATGACGTGCACGCGGACGCAGCGCATGCGGCCGTTCCAGTCTCATCCACGTCGCATGACGATCGGCTGCGGTTCCCCCGATTTGCTTCGTTCGCTGCGGCCCAGTCGCAGTCTGCCGAAGCGATGATTTTCCACCGCGGGCTTTCGGCGAGCCGCAAGCCGCTGCGCAGCCTGATCTCCCTCGGCGCGTTGCGGGTTGACGATGATGTCGGCTTGCTTGCGCTCCTCGCTACCTTCCGCATCTGATCCTCCCTCCTCGACGAGTCGCCACACTCTTGTGTTGGCCGGCCAGGGTTTTCCCACGCCGATTTGACTGAGGAGGTTCGAGGTCATGCCACTCCCTGCAGAACCTCCTGAATCACTCCAATCTAAACTGCACTTGCGACAGGCGCGGGTGCTGCGGGGCATTTGAGCGCGCGAAAATCCGCCCATTTATGCAACGTCCTATCAAGAAAAGGAGATCAAGAATGAAAAAGTTAATCTGGTGCCTGGCGGTATCGTTTCTGGTCGTCATTGTGATGGCCTGTCAGAAGGAAGAGACGAAATCGGATCCTGCAGCGCAAGACTTCAAATCCGCAACGACCGCTTCATCTGCGACCCCAGCCCCGGTCGCACCAGCCAGCTCTCCGTACGACCTTCAGTTCCTCGACACCATGTCCAAACACCATGCCTCGGCCATCGAGATGGCAAAGATGGCCCAAGGGAAGATCGAACAGCCCGAGCTCAAAGCCCTCGTCGCGAAGATCCCGGTGGACCAGCAGAAGGAAATCGATCAAATGAAGTCGTGGCGCGATCAGTGGTACCCGGCAGCTCCGAGCGCAGAAAACATGAAGATGCCCGGCATGAGCTCGAGCATGAATATGGACATGGGCGGCATGCAATCGATGAAGCAGGGACACGACTACGACCTCATGTTCATTGACATGATGGTCCCGCATCACGAGGCAGCCGTAATGATGTCGCGGGAGGCGCTTACCAAAGCCCAGCATCCGGAAATCAAGAAGCTCGCGCAGCAGATCATCGATGCGCAAACGAAGGAAAGCGGAGAGATGAAGAAGTGGAAGGAAGGGCTGGCGAAGGGTGGTCAAGCTCATAAACATTAAGAAGCCGTGCCGACGATCCGGTAGCCGAATGCGTCGCCATGAAATCGGAAACGGATATTCGGGTGGTCTTGCAGTTCATCCGACTGCAAGACCGCATCATCCGTGAAGATGAGCGTCCCGAAAAACGAGCAGGGAATCAGCACCCTTTCGATGAGGGTGTAGCGAGGAAACGAAGGAGTCGGAAATGAAAACAAAATCAGCCGAAACGGTTGCGACGGACGAGTCAGGTAAGCAGCCGGCAAAAGCGGAGTCTTCAACAAATGAGCTCGACCACACCCAGGGGGTCCCCAGCCGGGCGGCCATCAAAGGACATCCGCTCCACCCTGCGGTCATCGTCTTTCCGATCGCCTTTCTGATTGGCGCATTCCTCACCGATCTGGCCTTCTGGAAAAGCCGCGGCGTGATGTGGGCCAGTTTCTCGTACTGGCTGCTCCTGGCCGGAGTGGTAGGCGGAACGGTTGCGGCAGCGCTCGGCGCAATCGATTTTCTCTCCATCGACCGCGCCCGGATGCACCGCGCGGGATGGGTCCACGCTGGCGGTAATGTTTTGGTGCTCGTCCTCTCCCTGACGAACTGGTTTCTTCGGATCGGCGACGTTACGGCTCACGTCCTTCCGTTCGGTCTCATCCTCTCCGCCATTACCTCCGCTCTTCTCGCGCTGACCGGGTACCTCGGCGGAGAGCTGGTGTTCAAGCACATGATCGGCGTCACCGGCCATGGAGGCTCGTCATCCTCGGCAGAGCACCATCACTGACGCGCCTTCTGCTGCGACTGGAGCTCATCGGGTGAGCGACCAGAACGCTGTCCTGTAAAGGGAGACAACATCGATGTTCATTCAGCCCATTGATTACTTCCTGGCCGTCTGGTTTCTCCTTGTCTTAGGGTCGACGGTTTACGTCGCGGTCGACCAGTTCAACAACAACCCCGAGCCGAGGGTGATGAAGTGGGGCTTCATCCTGGTCACGCTGTACATGGGGCCGATTGCGCTGCTGCTTTACGTGCTGGCCGACAAGGAGCCGCGGCCGGGGGAGCACGAGGAGTTCATCAAGCCGCTCTGGAAGCAGGGCGTCGGGTCGACCATTCATTGCGTGGCCGGCGATGCCACCGGAATCATCCTGGCCGCGGCGGTCACGGCGGCCTTGGGTCTCCCCATGTGGCTCGACCTGATCATCGAATACCTGGCCGGCTTCGCTTTCGGTCTGTTCATCTTTCAAGCGCTGTTCATGAAGTCGATGATGGGCGGAACGTACTGGCAGAACGTTCGGAAGAGCTTCGTCCCTGAATTCATCAGCATGAATTTCATGATGGCCGGCATGGGCCCGGTGATGAGCTTCGTCATGATGGGGCGGGACATGAGAGCCATGGTGCCGACCGAGCTCCTGTTCTGGGGCGCGATGTCGATCGGCGTGATCGCAGGTTTCGCCATGGCCTACCCGTGGAACATCTGGCTGGTCGTGCAAGCGCTGAAGCATGGGCTGATGACTGAGCGCGGGCCGAACTCCAGGTTCGATCTGAAGGATTCAGTGGGCAGTGGAACCAAGGCGGGCGACTCGAAGATGGGCGGGATGGATCACGGCACCAAGGCAGGCAGGGCGAAGATGGCCGGGATGGACCACGGAGCCAAGGCAGGCGAAACGAAGATGGCTGGGATGGACCATGGCGCGAACGCGGGCGCCTCGCAGATGGCTTCCTCGGTCACTCCAACTCAGCTCGCCGCCGTGGGCGCGATCTCGGTCCTGGCGCTGCTGATCGGCATGTTTGCTCCGGCGAACTGGCTCAACCTTCGCCTCTCCGCCCGCGAAGTCGGCGGCGCGATCATGCCCCCCGGCATGATCATGGATCGCGACACGCCGGCTGACGCCATGCGTGACATGGCGGCCGTAGATCCCCGCCAGGTCACGGCGCGGTACGGCCTCAGCGAGCGCGGCGCCCGCAACCTCGAGCCACGGATCGAGAACGGCGTCAAGGTGTTTACCCTCACCGCCTCCGTGATTCGCTGGACCATCCTCCCGGACAAGACCGTCGATGCATACGCGTTCAACGGCCAGGTTCCCGGTCCGACGATTCGATTCAAAGAGGGCGACCACGTTCGGATCGACGTGATCAACCACCTTCCTCAGACGACGTCCGTTCACTGGCATGGGCTCATTCTGCCGAACGTCATGGACGGGGCTGCCATGATTACGCAGGCGCCAATCGAAAACGGGCAGGTCTACCATTACGAGTTCACTGCCGTGCAGTCGGGCACCTACCTCTATCACTCGCACGACCATATCGACCGCGAGCAGGCGCTTGGTCTCTACGGCGCATTGATCATCGATCCGGCGACACCCGATCCAGCGCTGGCCGCGGATCTTGAATACACGCTCATGATCCAGGAATGGCTCAAGCGCGAGGGGTTGACCTATCCGGCCATGCCGATGGATGGCGCCCAGCCGAACTTCTTCACCTTCAACGGCAAAGCCTTTCCCGCCACCGACACCATCCACATGCGTGTCGGACAGACGCTGAAGGTGCGAATGGTCGGTTCGAACAACGCCTTCATCCATCCGATCCACATTCACGGCGGCCCGTTTCAGGTCGTGGCACGGGACGGGATGACATTGTCGCCGGCGGCTCGTTTTATGGCCGACACCGTCAACATCGCCCCAGGGCAGCGCTATGACGTCATCTGGAAAGCACTGAAACCCGGCAAGTGGCTGATCCATTGCCACATCGGTCATCACACCACGAACAACAATGTTGAGACGAACGGCGGCGGGGGGCTGATGATGCTCATCGACGTTGCGGCGCAGCAATCATGAAAACGAGCTCGAAACGAGCCCTCGCCGTAACGTTGCTCCTCATCACCGGGGCAACGATCGGAATCCCGATCGCCGCCTACAGAAACATGGAGCAGGAACGCCGGGCCCGGTACTACCTCGGCGATCGGCTGTATACCGAGATCCGCGGAAGTGGCGACCCAGTGGTGTTCATCGCCGGCCTTCAGGGTTCGACGCGCGATTGGGGGAACGCCTTTGACGGCCTCGCCGAGGCGCTCCGGCTTTACACGATCTACATTGCGCAGCGGTTCTACGAGAACCCTGACAACCTGGAAGTCGCTCTCGGAGACACAGCCAAAGCAGTAGCCATGGCCCGTCTGACCGCTCTGTGGGGATTCGGCTCGTTTGTGACCTCCCACTTTGGCGGGATGCGGTCGATCGGCTACGCCTCGATCGTCGGCATCGGACTGAGCGGCCTTGCGGCGATCACGCTTCCCCCGGCGATCCTGGTTCGCCTGTTTGGCTCAAGGCATCGGGCGATCTCATGAGTCGAAGCGAAATCCTGAAAACGTACCTGCAGTGAGATGATGAAGTCTGACATATGAAAGCAGACGTACCGCTCTGGATTTCACCCGCCGTGATCGGTGGTGTTTTCATCATGATGTGGCTCGCCGAGGCGCTCCGGCCGCTGCGCGTCCGGGTGGAACCGAGGCTGCGACATACCATCCGGAATCTCTCCACAGGCGGAATCTCGCTGGCGCTGCTGACTCTGTTGCAGGCTCCCGTCCTCGTGCCAGTTGCACAGTGGGCGGAGCGATACGGAATCGGCATGGTCCGCTGGCTAGGTCTTCCGAAGCCGTGGAACGTCATCGTGGCGATCATCCTGCTCGATTACACGCTGTGGTGGTGGCACTGGGCGAGTCACATGGTGCCGGTACTCTGGCGCTTCCACCTCGTTCATCATGTCGATCTCGACCTCGACTCCTCCACGGCATTGCGATTTCATTTCGGCGAGCTGGCGCTGTCGATCCTCTATCGGGCCGTGCAGATTGCGGTCATCGGTGCGAATCCCTTCTCGGTGTGGCTCTGGCAAACGATTCTCTTCGCATCGATCTTGTTTCACCATGGCAACCTTCGACTGCCCCAGAGATTCGAACGGATTCTGAATCGCTTCGTTGTCACGCCCAGGATGCATGGAATTCATCACTCCGACCGGCGGAAAGAGACCGACAGCAACTGGTCGAGTCTCCTCTCGATCTGGGACTTGCTGCACGGAACGCTGCGACTCGATGTTCCCGACGAGACCATCACCATTGGCGTCCCGGCATATCGGCGGCCAGAGGAAGTCTCGTTCGCGCGCATTCAACTTCTCCCGCTGGTTTCTCAGCGGGCGGACTGGGTCGACGGTTCCGGCTCGAAGTCTTCACACCCTCCGCCGACAGGTTGAGATTTCGCTTTCTTCTAACCCCGGTCGGTCCTCCTCAAATCGTTCGAGATTTCCAGTCGGAATTGTTGTAACATCCCGCGTTCTTTTCCCAATTACAACTTTATGGAGGTCTCCCTACGTGACCAAGTTGCTCAAGGTTTGCTCTTTTCTCGCGGTTCTCGTCAGCAGTACTGCTCTTCCTCTTTCTGCCCAGGGGTTGCCTGATCTCGTTGTTGACCAGGGGTCGCTTCGTCAGCATTGGGTCGTCCGCACCGAGGATTTTCCGGCCTCGTATTGCAGCGTTCAAGAGGGCGATGTTCTACCGGGCTCGCACCAGATTGTCCGCTTCACCGTGTCGACTCCGAATCTTGGCAATGCCGATCTCGCGGTAGGCGATCCCAATGTCCATGTGGCGAACAATGACGGCCTGTTCGAGTTCGCCGCATGTCACAACCACTATCACTTCCGTCATTACGCGCTCTACCAGCTGATCGATCCGAGAACCGGATACGTGTGGAAGGCCGCAAAGCGCGGCTTCTGCATGATCGACATTGATAAGGTTCTCTCGTCGGCCGATAACAAGCCGCACTTCCGTAGCTGTGGAGCGGTTGGTGTCGCTGGGAACCAGGGCATTACTGCCGGTTGGGCCGATGTCTACACGTGGAAGCTGGGTGGACAATACTTCGTCCTCGACGGCGGCGATGGACAGCCACCCGTCCCCACTGGTGACTACATTCTGAGAATCACCGTCAACCCCGGCTTCGTTCCAGCAAAGGGCGAAGTATGCCGCTATGCCGACCCGAATCATGCCGGCGTGTGCCATCAGCTTCCGGAGTCGAACTTCGAGAACAATGTCGCCGAGGTGACGATCACCATTCCCGACCATAACGGCAGGCAGGCTGTAGGGCCGCTCAAGAACGAGCCACAGCCGACATCTGAGCCGATCGATAATCAGTAGCGCAATCGCCAGAAGCGATGAACGAAAGGACGCCGCAAGGCGTCCTTTTTCTTTCAAGGCAGCAGGGCCAGCTTCATCAGCGTCCTGCCAACTCGTTTGGGAAGGGCACGATTGTCGCTTCGTGCTGGCGGGGGGGGTACCCACATGAAGATATTCGTCATTGCACTGCTGGCGTCGGTGCTGAGTGTACGGTGCGCGCAGACTCGAAGTACGGATGCGACGAAGCCTGACAGCGGCAGCGCTTCATCATCGTCCGCCCCAACCTCGAACAGCTCACAATCGGGGTGGAGTGCCATTGAGCAGCGGCTGCGCGCCGCAGGTCTCGCCATGACTGCGGCCGGCACGATCGAGCAGCCCTTCTGGACGAGGCAGGCACGGGTTTTCAGTACTCCCGCTGGCGACATTCAGGTGTATGAATTCCCGTCCGCAGCGGATGCGCAAACGGCTGCGAAGCAAGTCGGCGGGGGCGGGGGCACGATTGGCACATCGAGCATGGCCTGGATGGCGCCTCCCCATTTCTTCCGGAGCGGCAACGTGATCGTCATTTATCTCGGCTCGTCAGCCGAGACGCTGCAGAAGCTCGAGGCTGTCTTCGGGAAGCAATTCGAGGGGCGTTGAATCAGGCGAACCGGCGAAAGGCGCGCGCCTTTGAATAATTCTCAGGTCCGGCCCCGAGAGAAAGTGGTCCGGAGTACCGGACAGATCAAGATCTACCCCACTGGTGGGTCAAGGTTTGCATTTTGGATTGATTATTGACCCGATGTCCAAAGCGATGCAAGAGCGGCGGTCCTGTAGTATCAACAAGTTAGCAGATGTCACAAGTTGGTTCCGCGATTGCTCTTGCAGTTGGTCACTGACGCTTCAGACACAACAACCCATCAACATCAAACCAACCGAAAGAGGACCGTTGAAATGTTCAAGAGCTCACGTACCGCCATCCTGTTGATCGTCGCTGCCACGCTTGCCTTCCCGACCTCGAGCTTCGCCAGCCACTCCTGGGGTGGATATCATTGGGCCCGCACCTCCAACCCATTCACATTGAAGCTCGGTAACAACCTGACAAGTGCTGATTGGGTGGGCCATTTCCGCCAGACGATCAGAGACTGGAACGCTGGAAATACGCCGCTCACATCCGCCGAAGTGACGGGAAGCTCCAACAAGCGCTGCTCCATGCTCGCTGGTACCACCCAGGTCTGTAACGGGACCTATGGTAACAACGGGTGGCTGGGATTGGCCTCGATCAATATCACGGGCGGCGTGCACATCACGCAAGGCTCGGCGAAGATGAACGACACGTATTTCAATACCTCCACCTACAACAACACGAACGAGCGCGAGCACGTCATGTGTCAGGAAGTCGCTCATACCTTCGGACTCGACCACCAGAGCACCGATGGCGGTTCCTTGAACACTTGCATGGACTATTTCTCGAACACGGGCGCGAATGCCGGCAGCACGCTGAGCACCAAGCCCAATGCGCACGACTTCGAGGAGCTGAACACGATCTATGCTCACACCGACAGCACGACGACGGTCTCGAGCTTCGAAGGTTCCGTCTTCTCCCTGAACCCTACCTCCGACGATGACTCGATGTTCGACACCGCCGACAAATGGGGTAAGGTCGTCGACGCCACCCCAGATGGACAGACGACCACCTATGCGAAAGAGCTACCTAATGGCGACACGCAGATCACGTTTGTGATCTGGGCCCGGGATTACGGCACGGATCGCACAGTACGCGTCCCCGCCCGCGATCGCGAATAACAGAGAGACTTTTCAAGCACGAAAAAGGCGAGGCTTCGGCCTCGCCTTTTTTGTTTGACGGCCACCTTCCCTTGAACCGACTCTCACCCAACCGAACCGCGCGGTTCCGGGGCGGGCCAACCAGCCCTGAATGGCACCTTTGTGACCCTCTGCCGGGTCAGCTTCTTTAAGTCGGGTCAGGGTGTGACCCTTCTGACAGGCCCACCGTTTTGCTAAGTTGATATTCCCCTGTAAGTTACGTTTTTGAAAACCTTGGCAGGCTCCATGCTCTTGGAGACGGCAACCCCATTTACCAACAATTTGAAAGGAGCTTCATAAAATGCGTCATCGTCGAGTTCTCGCCGTCATCGTCCTTTTCATGCTCGCCTCCCTTCCCGTCTTCGCCAGCCACGGCTGGGGAACCTACCATTGGCCAAAGTCGTGTTCGACCTGCGCAGCAACGCTTACCGTTTATGATTCCACGGCTACCACGAACACCAGCTGGCCTACACACCTGAACAGGGCCATTTTCGGCGATGCCTCCAACCCAAACACCGTCAATCGGCGCGGCTGGAATGACTCGGCTGCACTCACCCTTTCCATTTCGGCGGGCGGGACCGACTCGGGTACCCGCAGTGCCTGCTCCCCGGTCACCGGCGCAGTCCGTGTCTGCAACTACACCTACGGGTCGACGGGCTGGCTCGGCCTCGCTTCCATCAACACCGTCAGTGGCAGCACCAGTCATATCGCCTGGGGCACCGCCAAGATGAACGATACCTATTTCGCAAGCGGATACCCGACCACCGAGAAGCGTCATGTGATGTGCCAGGAAGTCGGCCACGATTTCGGTCTCGGGCACACCTCGACGAATGGCACTTCGCAGAATACCTGCATGGATTACTACAGCAACACCAGCAGCACTGACTGGACGAGCACCGGCCCGAACCAGCACGATTTTGATCAGATCCTGACTCAGATGCATTGGGGCGCGAAGGTGCTTCCTGACCCTGCCTATCTGTTGGTCTACCGCTTCCCCGGTGACGGCGACCTCAACGCCCCCTGGCAGTGGGGAACTCCGATCGACTTTGACAGCAATGGACATGCTGTGACCTACAAATTGGATCTCGGTACCGACCTCATGGGAAATGAGCGCGCCATCTGGACGCATGTGATCTGGGCGGATACTCTGGACACCCCGGAGCATGGAAACCGGGCCCCCTTCAAGATAGAAAATTAGTCTCCGGCTTAGACAGAAAAAGGCGAGGGCTAGCCCTCGCCTTTTTCTCTTTTACTCACACCCGGACCTTTGGGCGCCAGGTAGTGACGGCGATGCGCTCCTTCGGCTTATTACTCCTGAGTTCTCTCGGGCGCGTTTTTGAGCTGAGTGCGAAAGAACATTGACAGCCTTTATCAGGCGAGATAGGGATGAGGCGTCTAGCTCGCCCCTTTTATTTTGCGCCAGTTCCTGGTACTGAGTTCGGCTACGTACTTTGCTCTGTCTTCGTGTAACGTATTGGCGCGAATCGATTTTCCATCCCTTTCGTGGAAGTTCATTCGAAAATGATTTCGACGCAGAGGGAGGCGTAAATGACCCGTCGTTTTCTTTTCGTACTTTGTTTTGTCGCAGGAGTCGCGGCAACGTCAGCACCCCTTCCTCCTCCGGCCGAGATCTCTTCACCGGCCGGCCCTGGCTCTGCCGAACCGTACCTTGCTGCCGGGACCAACGGCGACCTGCTGATGACCTGGCTGGAAAAAACGACCGGCGAGAAGACTGCGTTGAAGTTTGCCCTCCAACGGAAGGGGAATTGGTCCCCCACCCGAACCATCGCCGAGCGAAGCGACTTCTTCGTGAACTGGGCCGACTTTCCCTCGATCGTCCATGACAACAAAGGCACGCTCTTTGTGCACTGGCTGCAGAAAAGCGGCACCGACGTTTACGCCTACGACGTGCACGTGGCCCGTTCCACCGACGACGGCGCGACCTGGAGCTCGTCGAAAATCATCCATCGCGATGGTCGAAAGGCCGAACATGGTTTCGTCAGCATGGTTCCGCTCCCGAAAGAAGGAATCGGAGTGGTCTGGCTGGACGGCCGCAACATGAAAGAGGGCACGGAAGATGGCGAGATGACGCTCCGTTACGCGTCCGTACTTCCCGATGGAACCGTCCGAGACGAGGCCGAGCTGGACGGACGCGTGTGCGACTGCTGCACGACGTCCATGGCGATGACGTCCGAGGGGCTCGCTGTCGTCTATCGGGACCGATCGCCTGACGAGATTCGCGACATCAGTTTCGTTCGAAAGGACGCGGGACATTGGACGAAACCTGTACCGGTGCACCAGGACGGCTGGAAGATCGCCGGGTGCCCTGTGAACGGACCTCAGATCGACGCTCGGGGCAAGCAGGTGGCCGTAGCCTGGTTCTCCGCCCCTTCCAATCAGGGAAAAGTACTGGTTGCCTTCTCCTCCACCAGCGGCAGGTCTTTCCGCTCTCCGATCCGGATCGATGGCGGGAGGCCCGTGGGACGGGTCGACATCGTCACCCTGAATGACGGCTCCGCCCTCGTTACGTGGCTCGAAAGTGGAGTGGACTCCGGGAAGGTGATGGCCCGGCGGGTCTGGCCTGACGGAAAGCTGGGACCGCCCCTGGCGATTGCCGACTCGAGCGTCGCGCGCTCATCGGGATTCCCGCGGATGGTCAGGGTGGAGAATGAGGTTTTCTTCTCGTGGACAGATTCAGGAAAGCCTGGCCGTATTCGCCTGTCGAAACTATCGCTTCGTTAGCGCGGCGCATGAGCTTTCCGTCGAGTGTTGATCGTGAGCCCGCATGATTGACGAGAATCTTTTGCTGCGAACGCGAATCCGAATCGCTGGCAGTCGCGATTTCTTCCATTGTTCAGATAGACTGTTTCCTACGCATGCAGACCATTGCCAACATGATGCATCGTGACGTGCTGTCGGTCACCCAGGACCAGACCATGCGCGAGGCCATTGAGCTCTTCCGCATTCGAAGGATCCGTCACCTTCCAGTCGTCGAAGAGGGACAACTGGTCGGGATCGTGACCGACCGGGACACGAAGCGGGCTACACCTTCGCTGCTCTCCGAAGGCGGACGCGATGAATACGATCGTGTGCTCGACACCACGAGAGTCTCGCAGATCATGACCCGCGATCCGATCACGGTCACGCCACAAACTTTGATCAGCGATGCCCTCGATATTCTCATCGACCGGAAGGTCGGCGCCCTTCCGGTGATCGAAGGTTCCAGCCTCGTGGGAATCGTGACCGACATCGACTTCCTGAGAGCCTTCAAGGCTTCATTGAAAGGTTAGGTAGTCGGGTCACAGAAGTCTTCGTGACCGAAATCGGAGTGGCGGCATCTCTGCCGCCTGGCTCGGCGGCGTCCCGCGCCGCCGTTCGGTGCGAGGAGTGCTGATCATGCCACGAGGACGATTAAGGGCCGCCCACCGGATCCCTCGTTCGACGTTCGGGATGAACGGTCGCCAGGAGCGGAACACCGTTCTTTACACGTACATCTTTCCGTACAGAACCTTGCACAGAAAACGAATCATGTTGAACTTGGAGTCGTCGATGCTGATGCTCCCTTCGGAGAACCGCTTGTCGCCGGGAGTTCCCTTGTAGGACAGGAACGTTTTTCGAACGGCCTCTATGACCTTAGGCGACGCATCCTTCCGGGCGATGAGCGGGGAGCCGGGGAATGGATCGGACCTTTCCAGGGAGCGTACTTTGTCGGTGTGGCGCCGGTAGACCGATTCGACCACGCTGACGGCATCGACTTCGCCCGCCAGAAGCCTCTCCACGAGTTTCTCCTGATCTGCACCGAGGAAGTCGACCTTGCCGAGGTCTTTCTCTTTGATGAGGTTCTTGGAGAGAAGCAGTAGAGGCATCAGATGCGTCGAGGTGGAGTCCGGGTAGCCGAAGCCGAAGTGTTTCCCCTTCAACTCTTTGGTCGTTTTGATGGGCGACTGATTCGGGACGATGATGTAGGCCCGGGTCAGGCCGCCCTCGGCGACGATCGGAATCGCTCCAGTCTCGAAATGCGCCTGCGCGTATTTGACCGCTCCCACCAGAGCCAGATCGATCTTCTTCTCTTTAAAAGCCTGGTAGACCTCTTCGTAAGTGGGGAAGATCCTGATGGTGAACTCGATATCAGGCGAGGCGCGGAGATGCCGGAAGAGTCCCGCAAAATCCTTCTCAGCGTCCTTATCACTTTTGGCGATGAACCCTAACGTAACGTTGATCGGCTTTGGACTGGCGAAGGTTGGGAGGGCGAATGCCAAAAGCAGGGACGCAGCGAGAAGCGAACGTCTGGTGATGGACATTGGGGGGATCCCTCCAGGTAGTGTTGGTAATGCAAATTCGCAACCGAGGCGGTTTTCCATCTCTCCCAGCGGGTGTCGAAAGATGCCGAGGGGTGCGGGCGCCTCGCCCGCACTTACCGAGATTTCACATTTGCGCCGAGCGGGCGAGGCGCCCGCTCCCCTCGGCGAGAATTTAACTTTCAATCCTGCTTCGCAACAGTCTCTTCGATTTCCGCAAATTTCGCAGGCATCTCACCGCGTAACCGATCCCGCACCTGCAGAAGCTGGGCAGTGACGCTGACCGCGATCTCATGCGGGTCATTGGTCCCGAGGGGAAGGCCGATCGGACAGAAGAATGCCCGCCGTACTTCCTCCGGCAATCCCGCCTCGGCGATATCCATATAGAGTCGAACGGCTTTTGCTTTGCTGCCGATCACGCCGACATAAGGGAAGGTTCGCGTTCCGAGAATCTCCAACAGGATCGGTCGGTCGGTGGTGTGTCCCATGGACATGAGAATGACAAAACTGTCATCGGATAGCGTTTTGACTTCGGCCGGCATGTCGGTGCTATGGACCTTGAGCAGTTTCGAGGAGTCGGGTAGCCGTGTCAGCCACTCTTCCCGAGGGTCGATGCAGGTGATCCGGCAATCGAGAGTGCACAGGATCGAGATCAGTGCGTTGGCCACATGGCCGGCTCCGAAAATCACGATCCTCCACGTGCCGACGTGGAAGGCCTCGAAGTAGAGTTTGACCGATCCGCCGCAGGTCATGCCGACGTCCTTATTGAGGTTCCAGTGCACGAAGTAAGTTCCGTGCCGCAACGTTCCCTGCAGAAGCTTCCGAGCCTCCTCAATGGCGAGCTTCTCGACCTTGCCACCGCCGACGGTCCCGGTGAAGAGACCTTCGGAGGTCACGATCATCTTGGACCCGCGCTGGTTGGGAACACTTCCGATGACGTCGACCACCGTTACCGACACGCAGGGAGTATCGCGGTTCACCAGGTCGACGAGCTGCTCGAAGAAGGTGGGCATTGGCCCATGGTAATGGGAATTGAAAATTGAGAATTGAAAATTGAAAAAGTTGATCGCGGCATTCCGCATAGAATCGGGTCGATGATCATTCGGAGTCAGCGAGTGGTGTTCGACGGCGCAGTGCGTCCGGCTTCCGTGCATGTTCATGACGGCGCCATTGCGCGGATCGGCGGGTTCGGAGATGTTCCCGGTGGCGAGGAGATCATCGAGTGTGGCGATCGCGTGCTGATGGCGGGCATCGTCGACTCCCATGTGCACGTGAACGAGCCCGGGCGAACGGAGTGGGAAGGCTTCGGTACGGCAACCCGTGCTGCTGCCGCGGGCGGAATCACGACCATCATCGACATGCCGCTGAACAGCATCCCGGCCACGACCACGGTCGAGGCGTTGTATGCCAAGGTCGAGGCCATGAAGGGAAAGTGCCACGTCGATGTCGGATTGTGGGGCGGGGCAGTTCCCGGGAATGATGATCAGCTGCGACCGCTGCTGGCGGCGGGAGCGCTCGGATTCAAATGCTTTCTCATCGAC
>DASZZV010000086.1:0-1923 GCA_035544835.1 Thermoanaerobaculia bacterium | reverse complement strand
TTACCTGGGTGCCGCTGGAGAAAATTCAGACCAGGCTTTCGATCCCGGGGGAAACCGCATTCCCTTTCCGGGGCGAGGAGCGAAACAGAGACGGGCCAGCGCTTACATCGAAGTCGGTTTGTCGAATGCCACCACGCTGGTCGTGAATGCGCCCTATGAGCGTGTGACATCCCGAGGGCTGTTCCACGATTTCACAACCACCGGCGCCGGCGATCTCGATCTTCGCATCCGCCTCTCGAGGGTCTGCTCCGCGGGAGCTTTTGCGGTGGAGGGAGGCGCTTTCATCCCGCTCGGCTACGATGTCCGGGCTTTTCCGCAACTCGGAAGTGGAAGCGTCGAGCCAATCGTCAACCTCGCCTTCAGCAGGAGCGTTGCATGGTTACCGTCAGGTTTTTTCAGCGCGCAAATCGGTCATCGCTGGCGGGGCGAAGATCTCTCGAACGAACTGCCCTATTCTGCGAAGCTCGGTCTGTTCCCTCTCAGCCGCGTCGGTACCTTCGTTTTCGTCAGGGGGTGGGAGAGCCGTGGCAACTTTCGTGCGACCGACCCCAACTTCGCGCTTATAGCGGCTGACTCGGAACGCTCCAGCGCTGGCTCTGAGATCTATGTCCGGGTCACCAGAACGATCGACATGAATGCAACATGGTCGCGTGCGATCGGCGGGAGAAATACTGCTGCCGGCGACGAGTACGGCGTCGGTTTCGCGGTGAACTTGAAATAGCCCGATCGCCAATGACGCACGACCATCGACGTGACCTAACTCTCCGCCGGGGCCGGCAATGGTTAGAGCGCCTGAGCATGCGACCGGCACTTTTCCTGATTCTCCTCCTGGCTTCCGCAGCCGCCTCATCGGCCGAGCCGACCTTCACCATCTATGGATTTCTCAGCGCCCGGGGTGAGGTCGTTCGGAGCCAACCATCATGGCTGCAGCAGGGTTTCGGCCGGCTGGACGAGGGCGCCGATGCTGCAAACAGGACCTCCACCCCTCACTCGGAGGCGCTGCAGCTGGGCATCGACGTCCAGCCGGCGCGCCCTCTGAACTTTCATCTTCATCTCATCGCACGTGATGAAACCACGCGGCACTCAGGGTCTTCCGCCGGTTTGGTCGAAGCCTATGGTGACCTCCGCCCATTGGATGACGGGATCAATCGAGTGAGACTGCGCGCGGGGATGTTTTTTCTCCCCACCTCCCGTGAAAATGTCGGCGAACTTTGGTCTTCGCCTTACACCCTTACCCTGTCCACTCTCAACAGCTGGGTAGCCCAGGAGCTCAGACCGATCGGAGGTGAGGTTGAGTACCGCCGGGAAACCGCGGAGAGGGGGAGCTTGGCAGTTGCAGCTTCTCTCTTCGGGGGGAATGACTCCAGCGGAACGGCACTGGCCTGGCGCGGGTGGGCCATGAGCTCCAGGCTATCGACGTTAGGTGAGGTCCTTCCCCTGCCTCGCCTCTTCTCCCTTCGCAATTCAACTCTCTTCGGAATGCAGCGCAGCGATGGCACCAGGGCCTTCGGCCATGATCGGGACGGACGTGTGGGATGGACGGGCCGAGCGCGGTGGGAAGTCCCGGGGAACGGCACACTCCAGATCGCCGCGGTCGACAACCGGGGCGACCGGGCACTTCACCACGGCGAATACTCCTGGCGGACGCGCTTCTGGCTGCTGAGCGCGGACTTGCACCCGACCGAGCACACCACCCTGGCCGCTGAATTTCTCTCAGGTAAAACCGGAATGGGATTTCCCCCCGGAGCGAACGTCAGAATGCAGTTTCGAACCGGGTACGCTCTGGTCTCGCAGCAATTCGGGCGCAACCGGATCTCTCTGCGGCTCGAGCGATTCAAGTCCGTAGATCGGGATCACAGTGCCGCTGAGTCGAACGACGACTCCGGCCACGCGGTGACTCTGGCCTGGTTCTACGATGCCACC
>DASZZV010000085.1:0-4082 GCA_035544835.1 Thermoanaerobaculia bacterium | reverse complement strand
CTATCTTGAGATTCTTCGCTGCGGCTCAGAATGACGACCTGGTGTCATCGTTCCCTTCAACGACGTTCGTGTCGTTTTCGGCTCGGGATGACACAGCTCGGCGAACTCGCATGAATACTGGAACTTTCCTGGAAGCGAAGCGAACGATCATTGGTCACACCAAAGTGCCGTAAAGTGGCGATCTCGCGCGTGTCACCAAAGATCCTTCGGTCGCACTCACCTTTTCCTGGCCTCTTCTTTCGCGCGTGCTCCCTCAGGATGACAAGTAACGCTTTCAGTGCGAGGGTGAATGATCTGTTCTACTTTTTCAATTTTCAATTTTCAATTTTCAATTTTCAATTCCTTCAGGCTTGACACACCCTCGCCATCTCCCCTATTCTCCGCGGCGATGAATCACGAGAACTACGCAGCCCTTTATTACTGGTGGTATACCAGCTAGAGGGTGCGCGTCTCTCCGCGTCCCTCCTGAGAAGGGGCGCGTCGAATCCTGTCGATCTTCGAACCTCTTCTCGTAAACGGGAAGAGGTTTTTTGTTTTTGAGCTGAAACGATATGGAACTGTTTGCTACGATTTACGAGCCCACGGTCGAGCGAGCCATCGACGCGATCCGGTTGTTGCCGGATTTTATCGCCGGCGCCGAGCTGCGTGTCGATCGCCTCGAGAAGAACCTGTCGTGCACCGATCGCGTGGCCGTCCGGAGCGCCACCCGCAAGCCGCTTCTCTTCACGCGGCGCTCCGTCGACCCATTGGCTGAGCCGATCGACTACGGCGCCATCGCCGTGGCCGTCGATGCCGGATTCGATTTCGTCGATGTCGAGTACCGGCCCGACCTCGACCTGCCGCGCATCGATCGTTTCCGCGATCGAGTCGTCCTCTCCCACCATGATTTCGAATCGGTTCCGGATCTGGAACAGCTCCTGTCCGCGATGACCCTCTTTCGATGTGCCCGTATGAAGATCGCCGTCACTCCCCATTCCTTCGATGAGAATCGCCGGATTCTGCAGCGGATGAAGAAGGCGCCTCGGAATCTAACGCTCTTCGGAATGGGCGCGCAGGGGCTGTACAGCCGGATCCTCGCACCCTTTTTTGGCTCGCAGATGACATTCCTGGCGACCAGCGGTGGAAGCGTCGCAGCTCCCGGTCAGCTCACGGTGGAGCAGGCAGAGAGGATCTTCGGAGTGGATGCGGCTACTGAGGCTCCCGATGCGATTTTCGCGATCGTCGGAAATCCTGTCTCGCACAGTCGCTCGCCGATGATCCACAACCCGATCTTCCGCCGGCAGCGCATCAACGCTGTCTACTCCATCCTCGAAATTCCTTCGTTCGGCGAAGTTTTTGAGCCCTTTCGCAACGGCGAGCCCCTCGCTCCGCTCGGCTTGAGCGTCACGGCACCGTACAAGGAGGAGGCTTTTTCCACCGCCGAGGCGTGCGGTGCCCTGATCGGGGTAAACGCCATGCTCTGCCGATCGGTCAACACCTTGACGAGAGCGACGACGCCGGAAGGGCGATCTACGATCTTCGCCGACAACACCGACGTCGATGGCTTCACGACTCTGCTGGCCCGGGCGGATCGCCTCGGTCGGAGGAAAGCCATGGTCATCGGAGCCGGAGGCACGGCGCGGGCTGCTCTGATTGCGCTTCGTCGTGCCGGTCTCGAGGCCGTGATCTTCTCGCGCGGCGGTGCCAGGGCCGAGGCTCTGGGTCGCGAGATGAACGTTCCCGTTCAGCCCCTGAGCGAGCTTGCAAACGCCACTGCTTCCGTCATCATCAACACTACGCCTGCCGATTCCGGAATCGACCTTCCGTCATCACTGCGGTTTCCCGACACGACTCTCATCGAGGCTGCCTATGGCGGCGAGGAGAGTGAGATCGCCCGCGAGGCTCGTGCAGCCGGTATGCAGATCTTCGACGGGATGGACCTTCTTCTCGCTCAGGCGGCGCGTCAATCCGAGCTGTTCATTCAATCGCTGATCAATACCGAGGTTCGAGGACTTCAATGACTAGACATGCGGCACTGCCGGGATTCCGCGATTTCTTCCCCGAGGAGATGGTGCGGCGGCAGCAGATCATGACGGTGTGGCGCCAGGTTGCGCGCCGGTACGGATTCGAGGAGTATGACGGTCCGCCACTCGAGGAACTGGCGCTTTACATCGAAAAGTCCGGGCCCGAGATCGTCAACCAGTTGTTCAATTTCACCGACAAGGGAGGGCGCGAGGTGGCACTCCGTCCCGAGATGACGCCTACCCTGGTGCGCATGCTGGGGTCGCGCATCAAAGGCCTGCCCCGTCCGGTCCGGTGGTTCTCGACGCCTCAGCTGTTCCGCTACGAGAAGCAGCAGCGCGGGCGGCTTCGCGAGCATTTTCAGTTGAACATGGACATCATCGGAGAGGAGTCCTTCCTGGCCGATGCTGATCTGCTCTCGGCAGCTCTCGACGTCCTGCGGTCCCTCGGCCTTACCGCTGCCGACGTCGTGGCGCGGGTCTCAGATCGCCGTCTTCTCTACAACGCCCTTCTCGAGCTCGGAGTCACTGAGGACAAGCTTCCTGTCGCCTACAACGTGATGGACAAGGTGGAGCGCGATCCGATCGATGTCTGCGTGAAGCGTCTCGTCGATCTCGGTCTCTCCCCCGAGAAGGCAGAGGCAGCGATCGGTTTGACGCGCATGACGCTGGCTGAGATCGCTGAGAGGTATCGCGACAATCCGGCCGTCACAGCGGTCGCCGCCGATCTGCGGCGCTACTTCGCGGCGCTGGAAGAGTTGGGATTCGGCGCCTTCGTTCAGTTCGACATGAAGATTGTTCGGGGCCTGGCCTACTACACTGGAATCGTCTTCGAAATCTTCGATCGCAAAGGTGAGCTTCGCGCCATCTGCGGCGGTGGGCGCTATGACAATCTCTTCGCGTCGTTGACCGGAAACGATGTCCCCGCGCTCGGTTTCGGTTTCGGCGACGTCGTCCTCGGTGAGCTGCTGAAGGATCGCGGACTGACGGCATCAGTTTCCAGAAGCGTCGATTACTTCGTCATCCCGGTAAATGAGGAAGTTCTCCCTCACGCGCTCGAGCTGGCCGGGCGGCTGCGTGCCGCCGGCGCCAGCGCCATCTTTCCCTTCAAGGCTGCCGGTGTCGGTAAGAACATGAAGGCAGCGGCTGCAGCAGGTGCGCGTGTGGCAATCGTCATCGGGCCGGATGAAGTCGCGGCCGGGGTGGTGGTTCACAAGGATCTGGAAAGCGGCAGCGAGACCAAGCCGACCGTGGAAAGCCTTCTCGATGAGGTGGCACGGAGATCTCGAAGATGACCATGACCCCGGCGCGTTTCGAGGAGCTGCGTCCGGTGTACGACCTGATTCCAATCGTGCGCGAGCTCTCGGCCGATACGCTGACGCCTGTCGCGGCATTCGCGGCACTGGTTCGCGGCAGTGAGGACTCCTTTCTGCTGGAGAGTGTCGAGCGGGGTGAAAGCCTGGGTCGCTATTCGTTTCTCGGCGTTACGCCGCGAAAGACCATGACCTTCGCGCGCGGCATGTCTGTGCCTGTGCCTCTGCTGCGTGAGGAGCTTGTTCCCCTTCGCGTCTATGACGAGGAATCGCTTCCTCCTTTCTTCGGCGGAGCGGTCGGATACTTCGGCTACGGTGCGGCCGGCTGGAGCGAGCGACTGCCCGATCGACATGCTTCGAGCGACGTGCCGGATGCCAAGCTGCTTTTTTTCGACCACGTCATTGCTTTCGATCATCTGCGTCAGCGGCTATTCGTGATCGCCAATATCTTCACAAATGACCCGGCGCCGGCAGCCGAGTTGCTCACGCTCGCGAAACACAGAATCGATGAGATCGTGCACCTTCTGCGTGCCGCGAAACCCGACCTGATTCCGCTACCGTTCGATGCGCCCGCGGTCGACTTCGCGGCGGCCACTACCCGCGAGCGTTTCGTCGAAATCGTGTCGAAGGCGAGGGAAGAGATCACCGCCGGCGAGATCTTCCAGGTCGTCCTCTCGCAGAGCTGGTCGGCTCCCTATCCGGCAAGCGAGGCGTTGATTCTCTATCGCGCTCTGCGGGCCGTGAATCCATCTCCCTATATGTTTCTGCT
>DASZZV010000084.1:0-6201 GCA_035544835.1 Thermoanaerobaculia bacterium | reverse complement strand
GATCGAGCCGTTATCGTTGCCGCCCTGTCCGGGTGTGTTTTCCATGTTGGTGCCTCCTTGGTGATGCTTCCTGCTGGTGCGATTGGGGTGCCAGCGCACGGTTCCCCAACCACGCCCTGAATTTGACCATACGCGTTTACGATCACACGCTCCATGAAACGCTCCGGTTTCCGGACTTCACAGAATCCGAATTTTCTGTACAGCTCATGGGCATCACTTGTGACGAGCATCCACCTCCGAAGGTTCTGAAGGCGAGGATCATTCATGATCGTGTCCATCAACAGAGCGCCCAGCCCTTTTCCTCTCAAATCCGGAGCGATGATCACATCGGAGAGATAAGCAAACGTCGCAAAGTCAGTGATCACGCGGGCAAACCCCACCAGACCCTCTGCTCCGATCACCGCAAAGGGCAGTGAGTTCTCAATCGAAGTCTCCACGGTCGCCCTGGGAATGTTTGCGGCCCAGTAAAAAGACGACCGCAGGAGCTCGTGAATACGGTCGATGTCGAACCGGGATCGATCGGTCGTCACCAGATATCCGACCAGCGCGCCGCCGCTCTGCCGTCCTTGTTCCTCCATTTCGCCCTCTGCGCCGTAGAATAAGAGCAGACTGCCTCACTGGTATGAGAAAAATCGAAGGCCTCTTCGCCGACTACGCGAGCCACCATCAGACGGCCGGTAACAAGATCTGCCACAGGATCGGGATCCCGCTCATCGTCTTCTCGCTTTTCGGACTGCTTCAGAAGGGAACGCTGCTCACGTCGGGCAGAGGTCACCTCGATGGGACCATGTTGCTGATCGCCGCATCCACTATCTATTACCTCACCCTCGAAGTGCGCCTGGCTGTAATGATGCTCATCGCATCGGTGGCCATGTACGAAATAGCGCTTCACGTGCCCTGGCCGGTCCATCTCGCTCTGTTTGTCATCGGATGGATTCTTCAGTTCATCGGCCACGGGACATTCGAGAAACGCCGTCCCGCATTCCTGAGGAATTTCGTGCACCTCCTGATCGGGCCTTTATGGATTCTCAATGACGTACTGCATGTCGTCCCTGACACGCCCGTGCCGGTTGCCGAGTGACCCTGGCAGCGGGCTAGCTTAGCTGATGGAGATTCGCGGCGTCGACGGAATTCCCTCCAGCGAGACATTCGAGGGCTCGAACTTACCTGCCGTCCTGGCGAAGAACTGATCGAAAACGCCGGCCGGGACCGGTTCGCCGCAAAGGAAGCCCTGAATGAGGTCACACTCCTGACGCACGAGGAAGTCCATCTGCATTTCCGTCTCGACCCCTTCAGCGGTGACGCGCAAGCCCAGACCGTGGGACATAGCAATGACGGCCTTGGCGATCGCTCCATCCCCTGGACCGGAGATTTCGTGAACAAACGCCTTGTCGAGCTTCACGGTATCGAGTGGGAATCGCCGGAGGTAATTCAGCGATGAGTAACCGGTCCCGAAGTCGTCGAGCGCCAGCCGCACGCCCAGGCCTTTGAGCTCGTCCATGACGCGCACGCTGTTCTCGGCGTTTTCCATGGCCGACGACTCGGTAATCTCGAGCTCCAGTTGACTGGCGTCGAGATCCGCTTCGACGAGTGCGTAGCGCACCCTCTCGACGAGATTGTGCTGCTGAAACTGACGCGCCGAAAGGTTCACTGAGACGCTGAGCGGGCGTCCTTCGCGGAGACTCCAGACCTTGGCCTGACGCGCCGCCTTACGCAACACCCAGTCGCCGATCGGCACGATCAACCCGGACACCTCGGCGGCGTTTATGAATTCGCCGGGACCGATCAGGCCGAGCTCGGGATGGCGCCAGCGAAGAAGGGCTTCGGCTCCGGATAGCGTACGCGTCGCTGCATGCACGATGGGCTGATAAAAGAGCTCGAGCTCTTCGTTGTCGAGCGCTCTGCGGAGCCGGTTCTCCAGTTCCAGCCGCTCCAGCGCCTTGTCATTCAACGCCGGCGTGTACATCTGATAGTTGTCGCGCCCCCTTTGTTTGGCGCGGTACATGGCGGCATCGGAGTTCTTCACCAGCGACTCAGCGTCCATTCCGTCCTCGGGATGCACGCTCACGCCGACACTGGTCGTCACGGACAGCTCGCGACCGGCCACGATGAACGGCTCTCGGAACATCTCCAGGATCTTGGAGGCGATCTTGTAAGCGTCGTCGGGCTGATCGATCTTCGACACCAGTAGGGTGAATTCATCTCCACCGAAACGCGACAGCGTATCGACGCTGCGAACCGTATCCCGAACGCGACGCGCCACGGCACGGAGGAGCGCATCTCCGGTGGAGTGACCGAGCGAGTCGTTGATCTCCTTGAAGCGGTCGAGATCCAGGAAGAGAACCGCTGCTCTGTGCTGGTAGCGATCAGCATTGGCCAGGGCAACCATCAGACGATCGAAGAACAGAGCGCGGTTGGGAAGACCGGTCAGAGGATCGTGATACGCGAGATGTTCGATCTGACTCGACGCCAGCACAGCTGCCTCGCGCTCATCCTCGAGAAGCGCGATGACCATGCCCAGCGACAGCATCCCCTGCAGAAGCAGATCGACAAAGCCGACGGCGAGTTGGTTGACATGGATGAAGGAGGGGAAAAGCCATGCGACTCCAAGGTGAAGCTCTCCGTAGCCGTAAATGATGGTCGTCGCGCCCAGTAGCATGAATGCTGCGCCGCCGCGGCGCCCCCGCCAGTGCCACACCACGACGGCGGCGGTCAGAGAGCACAGACCGATGAGCAATCCACGAACTCCCAGGCGGAACATCTGCTGACGTACCGGCGCCTGGATATTCGTGAGCACTAGCGCTGCCACACCGACTGAAAGGGCCACGCTACTCAGGAAGAAAAGTCGCAGCCGAGCCTGGCGAAGCGGACGTTGGCGCGCCAGCTCGTATGACCCGCTCAGAATCCAGGAAGCCTGGAGTGCGGACGGAATCGCGCTGAGCAGAAACACTGAGGCGTACGTCAGGGGCTGACTCTGGATTACCCCGAAGGTCAGGCAAATTGTACCGAGATGAAACAGGCTGACCGAGATCCAGCTCCGGTTCCAATGTGTCAGATAATCCTTCGCATAGTTCTGATTGAACAGCCAGAGAAGGAGTGCGATCACAAACGCCCCGACAGCGAGCGCCCAGCACGACGAGACGAAGGACTCGGTCAGCATAATTTTTGGCGGCAAAAAGGGACACCACAACCAGCCGGTAATCTCACCGGTGCTGCACGGGAACGTTTTCGAGTCAGCTTATTAAAAGCTCATTCGCCGTGGCTGTCAAAGCGTGCAGCAAGGGCATTTCTGTTGACGATGCTTTGACGCCTCCGGCGCACACTACCCGATGCAATGCCACATGAACTGATTCAGGATCGGGAGTGCGCGGCACACCTGGCCTACCTTTATGAGCTCGAGGGATTGCGGCTTCTCGACGAGACCGCCACTCTCGAATTCGATCGCCGCCAGGCGCAGGCGAACTTCCGTGAAGCGCTCGCCCAATGGCGGGCCGCTTTTTTTGACGAGAGTCCGCCTAGCCTCAGAGGACATCATTCTGCACTACATCAGAAGATGATCCGCTTCGGTCTGGGCGAGACATTCTCCGAGGGACTCTTGCCGATCTCTTTTCGTCTGCGCGCCTGCAGTATTCTCGCTGGCGTCAAGCCGGAACCGAGTCCTTACGACGATGCCGCTTTAAACTCCGACAAACCGGGTGATCTTCTCTTGCGGGCATTCCTCGCTCTGCCGGATAGAGAGGAGGCTTTGCGACTGACCACGCTCTTCGCCTCGCCCGGCAAGGCGGTTCTGGGAGTGCATCGCGATCGTGACGCCGAGCTTCGCGTGCTCGAGTCGATTGCGACGATCCTGACTTTCGAGGCTCGGCCGGAACTGGAGATGACATCGGAGGCGAGGCGTCGTCTGATAACCAGCGCTCGCGAGGCCTCGCGTAATCATCCAGACGCCGAGTTCCTGCTCCATCTGTATCTACTAGTGTCCTGCAGTTGCCAACCCGGCCTGCCGCTGGCGCCATCGAACGAGGCGGGCAAAAGCACCGTTCTGCCATTCCGCTCGCGTCAGGTCTGACCAGATCCAGCGCCCCTCCTCCTCCGCCAAAGAGTAAGATCGCCACAGCGGATCGGAGAGTACGTGTCTCATATTTCACTCACCCTGCTCGGAGGTTTCGACGCCCGGCTCTCGTCGGGCGTCTCCATGCGACTACCGACTCGCAAGGGACAGGCTCTTCTGGCCTATCTGGCCTTGCGCGCCGGAGCGATGCACTCTCGCGAGAAACTCGCTTCGCTGCTGTGGGGTGAGACCGGCGAGGAGCAGGCTCGCCACAGCCTGCGCCAGACCCTGGTCGGCATCCGCAAAGCCATTGGCGAAGGCAGCGACTCCACACTCATCACCCATGGCGACGCCGTGGGACTCGAGGCGACCGTGGAGATTGATGTACCAGTCTTCGAGAAACTGGTTGCTGAGGCTTCACCGAAATCACTCGCGCGCGCCGCTGATCTCTATCAGGGTGACTTCCTGGAGGGCTTCAGCGTGAGGGAGGAAGCCTTCGATGAATGGATGCTCCGCGAGCGGCAGCGTCTCTGGGAGCTCGCCGTCGAAGCGCTGGCGCGACTGCTTCGGCACCAGACACATACGCGCGGGTATGAGGCCGCCGTGCAGACGGCGCTTCGTCTGTTGGCGCTCGATGGATCTCAGGAGGCAGTGCATCGAACCCTCATGCGGCTATACCAGCTTCTAGGCCGGCGCGAGGCTGCCATGCGCCAGTATCAGACCTGCGTCAATACGCTGCGGCAGGAGCTCGGCGTCACCCCGGACGGCGAGACCGACCGGCTCCATCGACGCATCCTCGACAACGTCAACATCATCGAGCTGGAGAACGAAACCAGAGCAGGACTCCCCGGGGAAGCCTCCATCCTCGTGGTCGAAGATGACGCCGTAACGCGTGCCCTCCTGCAGGATTTTCTCCGCGCCGATGGCTACCAGGTGACGCTGGCAATCGACGGAACCGAGGCGCTGCTGCATCTGGGCAAGGGACACTTCGACGCCGTGCTATCGGATATTCACATGCCCAACCTCGATGGTCTGAAGCTCCTCGAGATCATGGGAGAACAGAACATCACCTCGCCGGCGATTTTTCTCACCGCTCTCAGTGACGATGAACTCGAAGTGCGCGGCTTCGAGCTTGGCGCGGCCGACTACATCCGCAAGCCGGTGCGCCGTGACATCCTGCTGCACCGCGTTCGGAACGCCGTTCGCCGAAACTCCGCCAGAATCGGAGAGCCGCGATAATGCCGGAGGGGTACCCGTCGAGTCCGAGTCCTCATCGCGATGTCGCGCTCGATATCGACCCTCTCGTCATCGAACGCAATCGGCTCCAGCGCCAGGGACATCTTCAGAAAATCGAGATCCCCTTCCTGCGCTGGATCGGCTGGAATCTGGTTTCGCTCGGCGTCCTGCTTCACAACCTTTTCGTCGTCCCTTCCTTTTCCGTGCAGATGTGGATCGCGGTCACGGTTCTGGCCGAGGTCTACTGCGCCGCCTCGTGGCTCATCCTTTACTTCTACTACGATCGGGCCAGGCCGTTCGATCTCGGACTTCTCTTTCTGATTCTCGACATTCCGCTCTGGATCGTGGCACTGATCGTGGCTGGAGGCGTTCGCAGCTGGCTCTTCTTCATCCTCTTCATGCGCGTGGCCGATCAGGTGAACACGAGCTTTCGCCGCGCCCTCGTCTTTGCCCACCTGGTCACTCTGGCCTATGTGGCCATGGTCGCCTTTCTTTTTCTGCGAGGCGATGTGATCAACCACGCTGACGCCATCACCAAGAGCGTTTTCATCTATGGCGGAAGTCTCTACATCGCCATGAGCGCCAAGGGATCATCGGACCGAAGAGAGCGAACCAGTCGGGTGATCCGCATGGCCCGGGATCTGGTGCGAACACTCGAGGAGCAGACCCGCCAGCTGAGGGTCATGAGCAGAAAAGCCGAGGACGCGAACCGTGCCAAAAGCTCATTCCTGGCAAGCGTCAGTCACGAGATCCGAACGCCTTTGAACTCGATTCTGGGCATGAGTCAACTGGCTCTTACCTCCGAGCTTCCGCCAGAGCAGCGCGAACAGATGGAGACCATTCGCGGATCGGCTAAGACTCTGCTCGCCGTCATCGAAGACATTCTCGATTTCTCCAAGATCGAAGCATTGAAGATG
>DASZZV010000083.1:0-12519 GCA_035544835.1 Thermoanaerobaculia bacterium | reverse complement strand
TCGACCCTTCGGCGCCTCGCACAATCGTAAGAGAGCTCCAAGACTCCACACCGCAAGGCCCCCTCCCAGATCCCTCGCTCGACGCTCGGGATGACACCCTGGTTTCTTTCACTCAGACGCCGCGCTCCGCGGTCAATCGCTTAGGATGACAACGGTTCATTTGGGCTTCAACAACGTGCCACCGTTGTTCCATCGCTCGGGATGACAACAAGACCCCGTCTCCTACGAAACGCTCTCTCGTGGCTTCCAGAGCTTCCACGTCAACACCCCCCACCCCACCGCCCAGGCGATACACAGCGACGCCGTGGCGGCCGTGGCCGGCCTGGGCCCGAATCGATCCGACATCGTGCCGACCAGCAGGCTCGAGAAACTCATCGTGAGCGTGACCAGACCATAGTCGACCGCGAAGACACGCCCTCGAATGTGATCGGGGACTTCGCGCTGCAGACCGAAGGTCGAGGTCAGCCATTGCGCGCCGCCACCGAGATGGGCGAGACATATGGCGATGGAGCCGATGAGAAGAGAGCCAGAAGACGCCAGGCCGATGTAACCGAGGCCGAACAGGGCGACAGCCGCCGAGATCCAGCGGTATTGCTGATCGTTTGACTTACTGATTCCACGGAGGATGAAAGGACCGGCCAGCGCGCCGATCCCGCGTGTCGCATACAGAAGACCGATGCCGTACGCGCCGGCGTGAAAGACCTGGCGTCCGAAGACGCTGAGCATCGCCACGACTCCGGCGCCGATTCCATATCCACCCTTCGAAACCAGCAGCGCCAGAACGCGAGGATTGTTTCGGGCGTAGCCAAACGTCTCGCGGACTGACTTCAAGAACGGCGGATGCTCGTGGGATCTCACTTCGGAGAAAGATGCTTTGACCAGATAGAGAAGCAACGCCGAGAGCAGGAAGCTGAGAGCGTCCGAAAGAAAAGAAACGTTCCGTCCGAAGCGGGCGGTGACGAGACCCCCGAGGGCGGCGCCCACCGCTAGCATCGTTCCCCAGGCCGAGCCGAAGAGAACATTGGCGCGACCGAGCTCACCCTCTGCCACAAGGTTCGGCAAGGCCGCGGCGGAGGCGGGCTCGAAGCAGGCCGAACCGACAGCGATGACGATGACACCCAGAAAGGCGAAAGGGAGCGTCGCCCGTGAGGTCGCCAGAAGCGGAAGCAGACAGGCGAAAGCGCGAATCACATCGGTCGTGATCATGAGCTTTCGCCGATCCAGCTTATCGGCCAGATGTCCGGCAAAGGGCGTGACCAGAAAGACGGGGATGGTCTGACAGACGACCATGAGCGACGCCAGTGAAGCTAGGCCGGAGAGCTCGAGCACGAGGTCGAGCAACGCCACGGTGAGAAACCAGTCACCAGCCAGGCTGATGAGCGTGCCGATGTAGAGAAGGCGGAAGTTTCGATTGCCGCGAAGCAGCGCCCAGTAGCCCGTCTCTCCCCCGCTTCCGCTCTCCATGGCGGAGTGATCATATTCGGTAAAGGGCTCGACGCAAGGTCAGAGGTGACACCGAACCTTTGCAAGTTATGATCTCGGCCGCATGGAATTCACAAACGGCGTTCTCCAACTCGGAGGCGTGAGTGCTACGGAGCTCATCGAGCACTACGGCTCGCCTCTCTACGTTTACGAAACGGACATCATCGAACGTCAGGTCCAGAGGCTGACCGAGGCCTTCTCGGCCATCAACCCGCGCCTCTTTTACGCCATGAAGGCCAACTCGAATCTCGAGATTCTGAGGCTCGTAAAAGATCACGGCTTTGGCTGCGATGCCGTTTCGCCGGGAGAGATTTTTCTGGCGCGACACGCCGGCTTCTCCGGGCCCGACATCTGGTTCACCTGTTCGAATGTCTCGGACGACGATCTTCTGAGCATCGGAGACGAGCACATCATCGTCAACGTCAACTCCATGTCGGAGCTCGATCGATGTCTCCGACTCGGCATTCGAAATCGACTGGCGCTGCGACTCAATCCCATCATTGGAGCGGGCCATCATCGCGACGTCGTGACGGCGGGGATGGGAGTCAAGTTCGGTTTCGACATCGCCGAGCTGCAGACGGCTCGCGAGATCGCCGAGTGCAGCGACATGCGGATTGTCGGACTCCACGCGCATATCGGGTCGGGTGTCGCCGACATCACGCCGCTGGTCGAAGCAGCGCAAACGGTCATTCGTGAAGCGAAACCGTTTCGGGCTCTGGAGTGGGTGAATTTCGGTGGAGGTCTCAGTGTCCCCTACCGCCCCGATGAGCGCGAGTTTCCCCTCCAGGAGCTGGCCGCTGCGCTGCACTCGACCGTGGGAAAGGATCTGTTCGACCGCGGGCTTCGCGCTATTCTCGAACCGGGACGGTTCGTCGTCGCGCAGTCCGGCGTACTGCTGACCACCGTAACCTCGAAACGTATCAGCGGCGGACAATGGTGGGTCGGGTGCGATACAGGATTCAACCATCTCGTGCGGCCATCGAAGTACGGCGCCTATCACCACATTATCAACGCGTCGCGAGGGGACGACTCCCATCTTCGCGCGTCGTGGTCTCCGGACGGGCCGATGGAAGATGTCATCGTGGCCGGCAACCTCTGTGAATCGGGCGATGTCTTCACCAGAGCCAGCGATCAGATTGAGACCCGGCCTGTGGCACGGGTGGCGATCGACGACATCCTCGCCATCTGCGATGCCGGTGCGTACGGTTTTTCGATGGCCTCGATTTACAACGCGCGTCTACTTCCGCCGGAAGTTCTCGTATCCGGTGGAAATGCCAGGCTCGTCCGCCGCCGGCAGGCGATTGAGGGGCTGCTGGTCGATCAGGTTTAGGACAATCATTTCTCCGGTGGCAAAGGTTTTCAACCTTTGAGTCGGCCGTCGAGGCCGACTTCCCTGTGAATCATCAAAGGAAACGCCGTGGCTCGACGCCACGGCACAAAGGTTACAAACCTTTGCCACTCGAACAAAGGTTGCAAACCTATCTTCCCGGAAGCGGCCACTCCAGCTCACCCAGGAAGCGCTCGTCTTCGCGCCACTGCGAGTGAACGGCCACATGCGTGTCGATGAATACTCTCGTCCCGAGAATTTTCTCCAGTTCCACGCGCGCCTCGGTGCCGATTTTCTTGATCATGTCGCCACCCTTGCCGATGACGATCTTTTTCTGGGAGTCACGCTCGACGAAGATCGTGGCGTAGATGCGCACCAGGTTCTTTTCCTCGTCTTCCTCCCACTTGTCGATGGCCACGGCCGTCGTGTAGGGCAGCTCTTTCGAGGTGTGATGCAACAGCTTCTCGCGGAGGAGCTCGGCAGCCAGGAACCGCTCCGGCTGGGTGGTGTAGATGTCGAGAGGAAATCGTGGCGGCCCGGCCGGGAGGGCGTTGAAGAGAGTCTTCAACAGCGAGTCCACCCCATCTCCGGACACGGCCGAAACCGGGATGATCTCGTCGAACACGCCGAGCTTGCTGTACTGCTCGATGGTCGGAAGAAGACGGTTCTTCTTTACCAGATCGATTTTGTTGAGGATGGCGAAACGCTTCGCCCGCTCTGCCTCGATTTCGGAGAGCATCTTGATGACGAACTCGTCGCCGTGACCAAAAGCCTGAGAGACATCGATCATGGCCAGCACGACGTCGGCCTCGCTGAGACTGCTCGTCACGTGGTCCATCATCCGCACGTTCATTTTGTGCAGGGGACGATGGATGCCCGGCGTGTCGAGAAAAGCGATCTGCCCTCGCGGCTCGTTGAGAATTCCAACGATTCGATTCCGCGTGGTCTGCGGCTTGTCCGAAACGATCGATACCTTCTCGCCGAGAATTCGATTCAGGAGCGTCGACTTCCCTGCGTTCGGACGGCCGACGATCGCAACAATCCCGTAACGGGTCGGGACACTCTCGGTCGTAATCGTAGTGTCAGTCACGTTCTCTCCTCGTCACTCTCTGGGCGCCAGTCGGGATCGCGGGTGATTTTCACTCTGTAGATCCGACGCCGGTCGGCTCGATCCACTTCAAAGATGAGGCCTCCCTTGCGAACGGTCTCTCCGACCTTGGGAACCCTGCCGGTCTCGGCGAAGATCAGTCCGGCCACGGTCTCGTAGCCTTCTCCCTCGATCTTAGTATCGAGCAGTTCCTCGATGGTCTGAACCTTCGTAACACCATTGACGACATATGAGGTGTCGTCAATCGGAACGATCGACTGCTCGTCATCCTCGTGCTCGTCCGAGATCTCTCCGACGATCTCTTCGAGCAAATCCTCGATGGTGACGATCCCGGCCGTTCCGCCGTACTCGTCGACGACGACCGCGATCTGTTCGTGCTCGATCTGGAACTCCCGCAGAAGATCGGAGACCTTCTTGGTCACCGATACGATGTATGGAGGCCGGGCCAGGTCGCGAACGGTCTTCGTCTCCCGCCTGAGAACCACGTCGTAAATGTCCTTGATGTGAATGATGCCGACGATTCGGTCGACGTTGTTCTCATAGACGGGAATCCGCGAGTACTTCGATTCGCTGAACAGTTCCGCCAGAGACTCCACGGAGCCGTTCACGTCGAAGGCCTGCATGTCGATGCGCGGCGTCATGATTTCTTTGACGATGGCATCGCCGAAGTCGACGATCGACTGTACCAGCTTCGCGTCCCCCTCTTCGAGAATGCCCTCCTGCTCACCGACGTCGATGTAGGCCTGCAACTCCTCGTCGGTGACTTCTTCCTCCTCCTCTTCGATCTCCCTTTTGGTCGTGACCATCGAGAGAGTCCAGTTCAAAGGAAAAAGAAGCGGCCAGGAAAGGAGATAAAAGGTCCGGAACACCGGAAGGAAGGCCTTGAGGATGCTCTCCCCAAGCTCCTCCGGGACTACCAGTAGAAGAAACTTCCAGGCAATCAGCAGAACCGACCACAGGAGGAGGCTGAACAGAGTTCCTCGGACGATCCCGTGATCCTGGAGACTCAGGGCGGTGAAGGCCACCGCGCAGCCGAGATAGATCTCCAGCAGGGCCCCGGAAGTGAGCGCGAAGTGATCGGGATCGTACGCCGACCAACGCGTACTGCGCTCACTGTTCATCTCGGTCCGAGAGTCACCGTTTCCCCAGCGGCGAAGCCGCATCGGACCGAGTTGGTAGGCGAAGTACCGCGCAGCATCGAACAGCAGAACGAGGAGTCCGAAGGCCACGCCGAGGAGTCGCCACTGTCCTGGCGTGAGACTACTTCCCATGCAGGGTCTTCGACGGGCGATTTACGCGCGCAACGCTACTTCCAGATAAATCACCGCTAGCCATGGGAATCAGAAAAAGAATAATGCACCAACGGCCGCCAACATGGAAATCTTCATCAACCACTCAGCGCGTTTATGCAGCCTGTCGAAAGCGGGCTTCGAGGCAGCGTCGGACGCCATCTCCTTCTGTGCCAATGCAATAGCTCTCTCGAGATAGAAGATCTCGTAGACCAGCAGACCGGCCATGACGGCCAGGCATACCCATCTCAAGACAATCCAGCGACTGTAGATAAATAGTGTGTGCTGCTCCCAGAACAGCTTCTTGGCGATTGCTGCTCCGGCCGCGAGAGCGATGGCGACAACGCGGAGCCGCGCGTACTTTCGCAGCATCTGTCCAAAAAGGGCGCCAGCCGTAGAGCGATTCTCCAGGGAACGGAAGAGTGTGGGGGCGACGAGCGCGCCCAGCACCACCCCTCCGCCCAGCCAGAGAGCCAAACCGAGGTGATAGAGGAAAGAAACGACAAGGTAGGCCCAGTTCGGCATGGATGCAGTGTATAGCGAAGGACAATTGAGAATTAAGAATTGAGAATTGAGAAAGAGAAGCAGAGGCGTAACGAGACCGCCAGGAAGGCGGAAGAGTTCCGAGTTCCCGGTGGTTTCGATGTGAGAGGAAAAATCATGGCCAACTCAATCCTCGCCTCGGCGCTGCTCACGGCAACCCTCTTTACGGCGCCAGTGGGCACCCTCGTGCTGACCAGCGGTGAGCGAATCCCGGTGAAGGGAGACATCACGACGCGTGATGCCACAGCTCTGTTTCATCGGCCCAATGGCAGCCTTTACTCGCTCCCCCTGAACGAGATCGATCTCGCGGCGACGCAGAGACTGGCGGATGAGTCCGAGGCGAGGCTCCTGCAGAAGAGCGCTGACCAGGCCCGGCTCGCAGCCGCGGCGAAGAAGGAGGCGGAGACCGCGGTTCCCCTCCGAATTCGCGTCACGGACGAGCAGAAGCAGCGGCTTCTTTCCCAGCTCGAGAAGAGCCGCGGAGCTCCCGGCGCAATCAATCAGCCCCGACCGCTTCTCCCGGTATCGAAGGAGGCGCGCGCCGCCGGTGACGAAGTGCAGGTCACCCGTAAGAATGATGAATGGTACTGGCGAGACCAGGCCCGACGGCTCGAGGAGAGCGTTCGACAGAGGAAAGAAGAGCTCGTCCTCCTCGTCGAAAAAGAACAGCGTCTCAACGACAATATCCTGGGGCTGCTATCGCTCGGCTACAAGTCGCAGCAGTTCAGTTATCAGGTGATTCAACTCGAACAGGTTCGAGATCAGCTTGTCTACGCCAGGCTCGATGTCACCAGGGCCGAGCGCGCCTACGATCAATTTCGAGACGACGCCCGCCGCCAGGGAATCCTCCCCGGCTGGCTGCGCTGACACTCGGATGGCCCCTGCCAGAATATAGTTAGTGCCGAGGGAGGCACTGACATGCGTTAAGATCTTCTCGTGCGATTTCCCCCCATCGCCTTCACAGCTGTTAGAAATCTTCTAGTAACGCTGATCATCTTTCTCACGTCGGTACAAATCGCGTCAGCCGGTACCGAGATGGCTCGAGTGGTGCGCGTGGTCGATGGCAGTAACGTCGTCGTCACCCTCGCACAGAAAGAGACCAAGGTTCGTCTTCTCGGCCTCGTTACGCCGGCGGGACTCGATGCCCTGCAGCAAAAACAGGCCCAGCTGTGCCGGGCGTTCTTAACCCAGCTGCTCAATGGAGGCTGGGTTTACCTCGAGCTCGATCGCGCCGTTCCAAGTCCGGACAAGCAAGGCAGACTGGTAGCCTACATGTATCGCCAGGACGGCGCCTTCGTGAACGAGCGAATGATCTCGGAGGGGTATGCGGCCCGCGACTCCAAATTGAAGTTCTTCTATGAGGATCAGTTCAGCGAGGCGCAGATCAAGGCGTCGAACTCTCAGAGAGGCCTGTGGAGCAACTCCGATTCCAGGGCCTCGAACTGGGGCAGCCAGGCCGTCAGCGGCCAACCGATCGCGCTCGACGACTCCGTCAACGCGCCGAAGTTCGGCGACGCACGGAAGGTGAAGTCGAAGACCAAAACCAGAATCTCCATCGCGAACTAGTTGGGCGAATACTCCACCAGCTCCGAAGGCTCGATCAGTCGAAGGATTCGACGACCACGTCGTCGTACGGCAGATCCGCTGCAACGAAGGTCTGCTTTACAGCGTCGAGGAAGGGACCGAAGCCGGCCACCATGATGCTGGCTCCGCGAATCAGATCGATGGCACCTGCCACGAGCTCACCAACCGGACCTTTCCTCAACATGATCGCTCCCGATCGGCCAAGCGGGTCGAGATCGGCCGCGTAAATATCCCCCGCATCCTGATCATCAAACAACACCAGGATCTGACGACCATCTTCGACTGCCAGCATGTGCAGGACGATGCTGCGAACCGGCGCAACTCCCGTCCCGCCGGCGATCAAAACGACTCGGCGATTATCTCCCTCGGGAAGAATGAAATCGCCCAACGGACCATCGACCTCGAGACGATCGCCAGTCTTGAGCTGTCGCAAGGCATTCGAACCGGCGCCAGTACCCAGTCGAATACAGATCTGCACCGCCTCGGGCCGCTGTGGGGCCGAAGCGACGCTGTAGGCACGGGAGACATCTCCGGGGAAACGGACGTTGACGTATTGCCCGGGAGCAAAGCGGAAGTCGCGATTCGGGAAGGCGATGGTCAGCTGCATGATGTCTTTTGCGAGCTCCGATACCTCGCTCACCGTTGCGGTCATCGACATTGATGCAGCTCCTTTGGGAAAGCAGAAGGCAGAAAGCAGATGTCAGATCGGTGTCATCCCGAGCGTCGAGCGAGGGATCTGGGCGGGGGCCTTGCGGTCTCGAGTCCAAGGCATCACGGTCGATTGTGCGCGGCGCCATAGGGTCGAGGCCCCCGCCCAGATCCCTCGCTGCGGCTCGGGATGACACAGTCTGACATCTGACATCTGCCTTCCTCACCACTGCCCGGACTTGATGAACTTCTGGATCTTTTTCAGGATCCGTTCCTTCTTGAAGCCTCGCAGGTAATCAACGAACAGAGTGCCGTCCAGATGATCGACCTCGTGGCAGATGGCGCGAGCCATGAGTCCGTCGCCCCACATTTCCTTTTCCTTGCCGTGCTGATCGAGGTACCTGACCAGCACCCGCTCGGGCCGAGTGACGATCTCCACGAAGTCGGGAATCGACAGGCAACCCTCTTCCTCGGTGATCTCTCCTTCAGATTCGACGATGTTCGGATTGATCATGACGTGAAGTTCCTCGGGGCGGGCCCCGACGCTCAGATCGATGACCATCAGCCGCTTCCCGACGCCGATCTGGTTCGCGGCCAGACCCACGCCCGGGGCCGCATACATCGTCTGGACCATGTCGTCGATGAGCTTCTGAAGCGCTTCGTCAAACTCTGTGACCTCGGTCGTGCGCTCGCGCAGAACCGGGTCACCGTACTTTCTGATGGGTAATACTGCCATTCAGCTACTTCCCTTTTTCTGGCGCAGCGTTTCGATCATCGCCTCAACCGTATGGCTCGCGCGTCTCTTGTAGAAGGCATCCAGGATTTCCTTGACTCGAGGATGCTTGACCACGATGTCGTCTAGCTTCTCCTTGTCGAGCCGAAGAAGCTCAGAACGCTGCGAAGCGGTAATCGTCGCAGTCCGTGGCCTCCCCGTCAGGATGCTCACCTCTCCGAAAAAATCGCCTTCTCCTAGTTTGGCGAGGTAGACATTGTCGCCCTTTGGCCCGCGGCTGAAGACCTTCACCTCACCGGAGACCATCACATAGAGCGACGATCCAACTTCACCCTCGGTAATGACGATATCGCCCTCGTCGAATTGCTCGAGGATCATCTCTCGTACCACGGCCTCTCGTTCTTCCTCGGACAGGTGCTCGAATAATGGGCTCTTGGGAACCGGGCGGCGTTCCTCAACCACCGGGGCGGGAGGTGGATGCGCAGCAGCCTGAGCGGCACGAAGCTTCTCGGACTTCTTTCGGACGGCAATGGCCTGCACTGTCAGACCGTTGTCTTCGTAGTAGCGCGACGTCGCTTCGTACTGGTCGAGAGCGGTCTCGACATTCCCTGAGCCAGCCAGCGCATCGGCGTACTGAAGCCTGATCCGCACGTTGGTCGGATATTTATCGAGATCCTTCTTCAGAAGCGGAACGGCGCGCACGTACTCCCTGCGCGCCAGGAGCGTGGCAATAGACTCTGTTTCCTCAGCCATCGATGCCTCTCAATACTTGATGCGCTTCATTTCCAGCTTCGCCGTAGCGGCGGGCGACGAGTAGGGATATCGAGTCACGAGCTCCTGGAAAGCGCGCCTTGCCAATCCCAGGTCTCCACTCTTTTCATAGGACAGACCAATCTTCAGCATGGCATCGGGAGCCTTGTTCTGGTCGCCGAATTCTTCGGCGATGCGCCGGTAAACCTTCACCGCCTCGGTGTACTTTCCGGTAGCGTAATAGGTCTCACCTATCCAATACAAAGCATTGTCGGCCAGCTCGCCGTTCGGATCAGACGCGAAGACCTGCTGGAAGGCCTGGCGGGCGTCCTGGAATCGTCCCTTTCCGTATAGCGCCAGGGCAGCTCTGTAATGGTCGGCGAGCTCGGCACCGGCGAGGCGCGATGCTGTAGTGCCTGAACCGTCTGCCGCCATCTCGGGAGAGGGCGATGTCTCCGCCACTGGCGGAGCTGATGCCCGGACCACCCCGCCTGCTGGTGCTGGTGCCTCGGCCACCCTTTCGGTCACCTGCGCGGGAGCACCACTCTCGAGCCGCTGGATGCGCGCGTTCATCACTTCGATGCGATCGAGGAGCTCGTTGATGACGGTCTGCTGTTCGGCGATGCGCCCGTCGTCGGATGGCGAAACCTGAACCGATGGCGCCGATATCGGGGTCACCGGAACCTCATCGGCAGCTTTCGAAGCGCACGAAGCTGCAGCGAGGCAGGCCAGAGCGATCAGCGTTCGTCTCATGCCTTGGTCTGCAACTTCTCTTTGGCTTTGCCGACTAGATCGCTCTTGGGAAATTCACTGACAACCCGTTCGTAATAGAGGCGCGCTTCCCCTTTACGCCCCAGCGCATCGAGTGAGGAGCCGAGGTCGTAAAAGACCTCGTCGCGGTGCCCGTAATTCGGGTAATCCTGAACCAGCGCGTTCAGCCTCAGAATGGCAGCGCTTCGGTCGCCCCGCTTCATGTAGAAACGGGCCACGACATGTTCGTGCTGCGCCAGACGGTCCTGCGCTTTCTGCAGCTTCGCGTCAGCCTCGACCCGGTATGGACTCTTCGGATAGGCCTGGATCATCTCGCGGTACTTCTGAACTGCCTCGCGGGTTTTGGTCTGATCGCGGTCTGGTTTCTCGAGTTGCTTGAAAGAAACGTTGGCAATCTGGAAGAGCGCGTAGTCGGCGAATTCAGAGCCGGGATAGCGGTTGATGAAATCGCGGTACTTGTACTGAGCGTCGACGAGATTCACCGAATCGCCCTGCATGTAGAACGTGTCGGCGATCCGCAGAAGACTCCGGCGTCCCAGCGGATCGTTCGGGAAGTTCTCGTAGACGTTGGAGAAGTATGAGCGTGCCTTGGGGTACTTCTTCTGCTGATAGAGGGCCTCCCCTTTCTTGAAGATCTCTTCCTTGGAAAGGTTTAGGAATTCCTTCGGCACGACCACGCGCGGACGAACCGGCTTCTGTCCCGAATGGCAGGCTGTTGCGGCGATCGTGAACACCAGAACCGCCAGAAGTGACTTGAGTTTCAAAAGGGCCTCCGTTTAGACCAAGAGCGCTGAGCTCGTTGCATTTCTTAGGTTGCGGATCGCTTCGGCGCGATCCTTATGGTTGAAGACCGCGGAACCGGCCACGAGTATTTCCGCCCCGGCCCGGACTACTGCCGGCGCGGTCACCGGATCGATGCCTCCGTCGACCTCGATGGGGATGACGAGGTTGCGTTCCCGGATGGCCGCGGCGATACGGGAAATCTTCTTGAGGGCAGGCTCAATAAACTTTTGCCCGCCGAATCCGGGGTTCACGCTCATGACCAGAATGAAGTCGCAGAACTCGTACAGGTCGGTGAGCGCGTCGGCCGAGGTGGCGGGGTTGACCGCGACGCCGGCCTTTGCCCCACCGGCGCGGATCTGAGACAGCGCGCGCTGGAGATGCGGCTCGGTCTCGATGTGAACCGAGATCATATTGGCACCGGCATCGATGAAAGCGTCAATATACCGCTGCGGCTCGGAAATCATGAGGTGACAGTCGAAGGTGATGTCGCTGGTTTTTCGCAGCGCCTTGATAACGGCCGGGCCAATGGTGATGTTGGGTACGAAGTGGCCGTCCATGACGTCGAGGTGAACGAGGTCGGCCCCGGCGTCGACAACCGACTTCAACTCCTCGCCCAGTCTCGAGAAGTCCGCGGAAAGAATCGATGGCGCAATCTGTACTCTCTTCATGTTTTTGGTCCTGCTGGTACGGTCTGTGTTGCTGGCGCTTCCGCCGCCGGGACGGGTGGAGCATTCGCGTCCGGTACCCCCGCGTCTGCCTTACTCACAACGAGGCTGATCGATTCTCCCTGGCTTACCGGAAAGCCAGGAAGAGGAAACTGCCGGATGATCCTGCCATCGGCAATCCCTGGATAAGACTCAAAACGAACGTTCGAAACATTGATACGGTGATTCTCGAGCGCATGCCGCGCCTCGTCGAGTTGATGATCGATCAGGTCGGGCATGACGAACTCCCGTGGAAGAGGAGGATACGCGACGAGCAGCGAGACCGGAGTCTGCCCCTGAACCACGGTCCCGGCGGGCGGATCTTCGCCCACCACGTTCTTGCCCGCTGGATCTTCGACGTATGAAACGTCCCCTAGTTTCAGATTTCGCTGCCCGAAGCGCAAGACGGCGGTCCGAGCGGACTGGCCCGTGAGGTCGGGAACACTCAGTACCAGCGGCCCCAGACTCTGCCCGACATAGAGTCGCGTGCGTCGCTTGATCGAGTCGCCGGGCGCTCTGTTCTGCCACACCACCGAGCCGACAGGAACCTTGTCAGCATGACGGTCCTTCGAATTGTCGACCAGCACCACGAGGCCCACATCCGAGCCCAGCGCCTTCGCTTCAGAGATCGTCCGTCCTATGAGTTTCGGAGTCTCGATCGATTTGCCATGAACGAAATAGGTGAACCAGAAGTAGGAGCTGAAGGCAAAAATGATAGTGAGAACGCCGAGGTAGACAAGATTACCGATACACCCTCGTACTCTCATGAATCGCTGGAACGCTCGCTCCCCTTGCCG
>DASZZV010000082.1:0-2494 GCA_035544835.1 Thermoanaerobaculia bacterium | reverse complement strand
CCTGGGCTCTGGAGCGGTCGCGTGATCGTCATTCATCCCGATTTCGCAATCGTGGACCTGACTCGCCAGGGAGCTCAGTTGCCCGTCTCTTTCGATCTGAACGCAGGAGTGCATGTCACGGGCGTCGTGTCTGGATCCGATGGGAAAACGCCGGCTGCCGGGGCCAGGATCAATATCGGTGGATGGAATCTGGGCGAGAGCTCCGCGGATGGTAGCTTCGACGTGACCAGGGCTCCTGCGAACGCGATCGAGGTACTGGCGTACGCGGGGAAGACCAGCGGACGGGCTACACGGAAAGGAAGTGACAAGCTGGTGATCCGGCTCATGCCGGATGCTTCGCTGCGGGGCCGGGTAATCGATATCAAGAGAAAGTCACCGCTGTCGGGAGCCTCGATATCCTTTCGTCCCGCACAATCTTTCTTTCGCATGGGCTTTAGCTTTAGCGTGGTATCCGGCTCCAAAGGCGACTTCGTCTTCGATCGCATTGCTCCCGGCGTTTACGAGGTTGACGTGACCCTGCCTGGATATTCGATCTCGCACCGGACCATCACTATTCCTGCCGGGGCGTCTCTCTCCAGCGACCTGACGGCCGTGCGATCCGGGGTGCTGTCGGGCACAGTCGTCGACGAAGACAAACGTGTGGTGCCCGGCGCTCCGATCATGATGGTCGAGAAGAACTATCCGATTTTTTTCGGGTCTGAGGCTAAAGCGTACAGCGATCCGGGCGGCCGGTACCTGGTGCGAGCGGTCGAGCCGGATCATGAGCTCGTGGCAATGGTCCGAAAGAGCGGAGAGCCTGAAGCTCGCTCGACGGCGTTTCGTCTCGCTCCCGGGGAACGGCGCGACAAAATGATTATCACGATTCCTCGGGGTCTGACCCTTCGAGGGAAAGTGGTCGATGTCGCTGGGAAGCCGCTGGCGGCGGTACGAATCATCGCATCTGCGCAGACGGAAAACTCGCAGTGGGAATGGCCGGAGATGCTCCGCTCCTGGGAAGACGGTCGACTGACGCCGCAAACGGAACCCGACGGCACCTTCTCTCTGCGGTTGAAAGAGGCGACTTACCTCGTGGGATTTCGTCTCCCTGGTTATGCCCTGCAGGAAGCACGCAACGTGAGAGTCGATCGGGATCTCGAACCGCTGAAGATCGTCATGGAGCGTGGCGCGTCGATCTCCGGGAGAGTGCAACACGCCGGTACAGGTACGCCCGTGGCCGAGGCCTACGTCCTGATTCCTGAGCAACCGATGCCCCCGGTGATCACTGCTGCAGATGGCTCGTTCACCATCAATGATCTCGAGCCAGGTGAGATGCTCATAAGGGCATCCAAGCCTCAAGAGTCGGTCTCGGTGCAAAAGCAGGTGACCGCTCCCTCCGAGAATGTGGTGATGGAGGTCCCGCGTGGTGAAACGATCTCCGGTCGCGTGCTGGCCAGGAGCTCGGGCTCCCCTGTAACTGACTTTCAGGCGGGACTCCGGACGGGCCGCATGGTCTTGGCGCCGCTAACGATTCACAGCGCCGATGGAACTTTCACACTCGACAATGTCATGGTTGGAAGTATCGATCTCGTCATCACCGCCCCCGGTTTCGTCGCGAAAAGGGTCCGCGGGTTGAACGTAGAGGAGGGGAAGCCGATCAAGGACCTCGAGGTCCTCGTTGAGCCTGGCGTTCATTTGTCAGGTACCGTGACTGGACCCGATGATGAAGCCCTGTCGGATGTCTACATTCAGGCGCAGAAGAAGGACAGTGGCGCAAACACGGAGGACCTCGGTTACAGCGGTGTCCCTCGCACCAGCACCGACAACGCCGGCACCTTCTCCCTCGACGCGCTGGAGCCCGGCGAGAAGATTGTCATTTTTCGGAAGCAGGGGTTCGCCACTGAGCGCCGCGCCGTGAATCTGGAAGGGAAAGATGCTCGAGTGGATGTGAAGCTGTCGAAGGGCCACATGCTTCAAGGCCGTGTCATCACCAGCGAGGGAGCACCCGTCGCTGATGCGCAGGTGAACGCCTACGCGCCTGGCTCTGAGTCCTACAGCAGTGCAAAAACAGACGCTGGCGGCCAATTCACACTCGAGGGATTGAGTGCCCTCCGCTATACGGTCGAGGCGCAGAAGACAGGGTTTGCGTCGACTTCGAAAAAGGATATCGATGCCGCGACTGTGACCTCGCTCGAACTGGTGCTGGATCGCGGCGCCAGAGTGCATGGCGCTGTTCGTGGCGCAACCAGGAAGCAGCTCGACCAGGCGACCGTTTCTGCGCGGGGCGGCCGGAGCTTTTCCGAGTCTCCGGTATCGGGAGATGGAACGTTTCGAATGGAGGGAGTGGCCACAGGGACCGTGAAGGTCGCCCTCGATATCTCGGGCACTGGTGGCTCGCGGTCCGTTCCGCCAAAGACAATCGAGGTAGCGGCAGGAGCGGACGTCGAGGTGAACTTCGATCTGCAGCCAGGCTCGGTCGTCAGGGGACGGGTGACGCTCGAAGGAAAGGCTGTCTCGA
>DASZZV010000081.1:0-2463 GCA_035544835.1 Thermoanaerobaculia bacterium | reverse complement strand
AGTGGTGTCATCCCGAGCCGCAGCGAGGGATCTGGGCGGGGGCCTTAGACCCTTGGCAATCGAAAATGTTTGCGAGCACCACGATGGAAGGGCCCCCGCCCAGATCCCTCGCTGCGGCTCGGGATGACACATCAGGGAACCTGCGTAAATACAGGGAGTTTCTTAGAAGCGAAGCGAAGGATCTTTGGTGACATCACGGCGGCGTAAATTGACGACCTCGCGCGATCACCAAAGATCCTTCGGTCGCACTCACTTTTCCCGGGTTCTTAGATTTCGCGCGTGCTCCCTCAGGATGACAAGAGTGCCTAGGACCGTTCACAATTTCAGACCACCATGCCCGACACCCTTTCACCCGACATGGCCTTGCGCAAGCTGATCATGCAATTGCAGCTCGCCTATTCGGGAGAGCAGGCCGCGGCCATGGCCTATCGCGGACACTGGGCCTCGGTGCGATCGACTGAAGAGCGCCAGCACATTCAACAGATCGAAGGGGAAGAGTGGCATCATCGAGAGCTGGTCGGCGAGCTTCTGAGCCGGCTCGGCGCCGCCCCCGATCCCCTTCGCGAGTGGCGCACCTGGGTGATCGGAAAGACTCTCGGCGTGGCCTGCCATCTCGCCGGCTGGTTTCTCCCCATGTATGGCGCGGGGAAGCTCGAGAGACGCAACGTGAAAGAGTACGAGGACGCAGCTGACTACGCCATCGCATCCGGTCACCCCGACCTCATCGACTGCCTGCTGACGATGGCCGAGGTGGAGTGGGAGCACGAACACTATTTCAGAGAGAGAGTGCGATCCCATCCTCTGATTCGACTGGTACCGCTCTGGAAAGAGCTTCCGCCGAAAGAATCGATCCGACAACGGCTGAAAGAACATCTCTACACGGAACCGGCCAGGAGTGGTGTGGCATGACCAAAGGCTCGAAGCTGGTCTGGACCAGCGATCCTGAGGAGGCCCGCAAGCTGCGAGATGAGAGCGTTTCGCTGGCGCCTGCTAAAGACGCACCGCCCTCGTCACAGACGATCTTCGTTACGGTCGACCGCAAGAAACGCAGAGGCAAGAGCGTCACAATGGCCACAGGGTTTGTCCTTTCCGAGAAAACTCTCGGAGAACTGGCCAGGTCGCTGAAGAGCCGATGTGGCGCCGGGGGAACATCGTCTCCCGGCGAGATCGAAGTGCAGGGAGAGCATGTCGAAACCGTGGCCGCGGAACTGGAAAAGCTGGGCTATCGCGTGAAGAAGCGATGAGCGAGCCTTCTCCCGGGGTCTCGGAGCCGAGTTACCGTGGATGGGTGCGCCCCGGCCCGATCCCGCCCGGTGGAGTGGAGGTAGAAGAGGGCGAGACTCTCGACTTTCTCTGCGGCTACTACCGCATCTTTCAGTACGCGAAAGGACATCGATACTCCACCGATGATGTGCTCACCGCCTGGTACGGAACGCAGTGGGCGCCACGGGTAGAGCGTGCCGCAGATCTCGGCTCGGGAATCGGCTCGGTAGCGATGATCTCCGCCTGGCGTCTGCCGGGCGCAACCTTCTGCACCGTCGAAGCGCAGAGCATCTCCATCAGGCTGGCCCGCAAGAGCATCCGATACAACGGTCTCGAGAATCGCTTCCGTCCGTATGAAGGCGATCTGCGGGACGAGACCGTTCTGGGGCATGAATTACCATTCGATCTCGTCACGGGTTCTCCTCCATATTTTCCAAAGGGAACGGCGGCCCCCGCCGATCATCCACAGGCGGTTGGTGCGCGAATCGAAACGCGCGGTGCCATCGAGGATTACGCGCGGGCGGCCAGTCGCATCCTCGGTTTGGGAGGACTGTTCGCCTTCGTCTTTCCGATGAATCAGCTCGACCGCGTGATCGATGCCCTCGCCGCTTCCGGCCTCGTGCTGCTCCGCTACCGCCCCGTGGTCTTCCGCGAAGGGGACGCGCCTCTGATCGGTTTGTTCGCGGCAAGCCGCGCCGCCGATCTGCCGGTGAGCTTCACCTCACCGCGAGAGGGCAAGCCGGTCGTAGAGTCACCTTTGATCATTCGAACGAGAAAAGGCGGTGTGCACCCGGAGTACGCCACGGTGAGACTCAGCTTTGGTTTTCCGCCCGGCGATGTCGCAGCGCACGAATAGGAACGATCTCCTGGTGTTAGCCGAGGGGAGCGGGCGCCTCGCCCGCTCTTCGAGCGAATGCTCGAAGAATCGGCCTAATATCCAGAGCGGGCGAGGCGCCCGCTCCCCTCGGCGATTTCTTGATTCCCAGGCTGCATGGTCCGGTGTTACCAGCCCTCCGTTGACGGCCCTCCGCCGGTCTCGTGCAGCGATTCGGTCATCTGTTGAAAGACCGCCTCGTAGGCAGGCGCGTCACTCTGTGGCGTCACGAACAGCATGAACAAAAAGGGCTCCTCGCTGTTTCAGGTGGGTAGCTTTACCAGGCAAAGTGATTGACTCCGCCTCGTCCGGCCATCGCATGAGCA
>DASZZV010000080.1:0-15600 GCA_035544835.1 Thermoanaerobaculia bacterium | reverse complement strand
CTGATTTACATATCTAGCGCTAAGCCAAAGAGCTCGAGATGGCTGCTCGTGGAACTCCAGAAAAATACTGTCCCTGCGGAGACGGCAACCGCAGAAGCATCAACCCCAGTCGCGATCCGGCGACTCTTACCCCGAGCCGCTTCATAGAGAACTCCCTCGCTCGAGTCGAGAGCGATCATCCGATTCCCCGCGACCCAGAGGCGATCGATGCCGGTGGGAAAGTCGGCGGAGCTGGGGGAAGAAAGGCCGAGCCCGATGAAACCTCGCAGGAAACCTCGCGTGGCCGCCTCGGAGAGCGACTGTTTCCCGTCTGACCTCCAGATTCGTTTGGAGGCCGGATCGGCGACCGCGAAAGACTCCGGAGAGAGCACAGACCGGTTTGTGATGACGACGATGTCGATAGGAGTCGCCCCGACCTTGACCGAAGAGGAAGTTGCGAGCTCGTTGAGAAAGACGGTTCGGATCTCGCCCGTTCCAGGATAGGTCAGTAGTGCCTTCTTGCCGGCGATCACCATCGAGGAGGCGAAAGGAGCGAGATCCATCCGCCGGGTTTGAAGGAGCGTCGAGCCGTCGTACTCGGCGAGGCTGCCGGGGATACGTGAGTACACGTATATTTTTCCTGCGTTCTCGCCGATGAAGGCAGGGTCACGCTCGCACCGCACGGTCTGTTCCACGTCGTCGCCAACTCGTATCAGTGAGTTTCGATCCCTCAGGACGACGAACAGGCTTCCTCCGCTGAAGACCGCGGCCGAGGGGCCTCCGGCCATTTTCAGCATGTGAGTTGTGCGTTTTCTCGCGTCCCCGATGAGCAACAGATTGTCGATCGGGTCTAGAACGGCGAACCGAGCCTCACTCACTACGACGCGGCGGGGATGACGCAGCCCGTGTCGCGTGGCAACGAGTCGTCCCTCGCGATCGTGAAAGGAGAGGCTTTCGGTTTCTCCTCTTGCGACGATGACCGTAGAAGCGAACGGCGAGAAGCCGACTGCGACATCGCCTCCGCACACGTTCGGGACCAGGCAGAGAAGCGATGCGACGAGAATCAGTGACCTCATTCGCGCTCCAGACGCGTCGGGTCGACGAGAAGCGCACTGTGGCCGTCTAACTCGGTCACGCCGAGGATCCTGAACTCGAGGCGGAGGGGAGTGGAACGCTCGAAGGTGCCTCGGAAGGCCGTTTGCTCCTGGAACCGAAAGGGGAGGTCGCCGATTCTGCCGGTGGTAAACGCCGTGGTACCAGGCGCGCTCCCCTCAGCCGGATTCTCCATGGACACGCGCGAAGAAAAGGTCAGCTGATCGAGCGCGGCCATTTGCGATGGGGTCGGATTCCCGCTCAGAAGCTGAAGAAGCGAGGCCAGTTCCGCTGGCGCCGGGTCTCGGATGGCTCCGGTTCGAGAGAGCAGGGCACTGGCGGAGGCGACATTCGCAGGAGCTTGATCCAGGACGGCGCGGAGCTCAGGGTCATGAACGTTCTCTCGCAGAGCTGATGCCGTGGCGCTGTCGCCAAGGTGGGAAGCGACTCGGCTTCCCAGATACGCCAGCGACTCATTGCCTGGAAACTCTTCGTTGAGTTTCGTCAGCCCCGCCGACGCCTCGCGGTACCTTCCGGCGACGATCGCTTCGAGTACCTGTCGTACCGCCGTTCCAGTCGTGGCCGGCGCATCCGGGGCGGCCCCGCCCTTGGCGAGATAGTTTTCGTAGTCGAGGAGCAGCCCTGGAGCGAAGGGATTCGCGTCGAAAGCCTTCTGAAAGGAGCTGCTTTTTTCATCGGAGCCTTTCGTGAGCCGTGCCAGCCTCTGCAAAGCTACCGGGTCATCGCTTCTGGCTTTCAGGATCTCCAGATACTCAGCTCTGGCGCGATCGAACTGGAATCTTTTCTCGTAAATCGAGGCCCGTCCGAGATGACTTCGATTGAGAAGGGCGATGTAAGTGCTCTCGTCATTTCGTGTCGTCGAGTAGACCTCGAACATTTCCTTTCGCACGATCTCTTTCCGAAGCGCGTTCAACCGCTCGTCTTTGAGGTCGTTGAGAAGAGCCCCCAGAAGTGCCCGGGCTTCTTCCTGTGGGGCGGCATCTCCCAATTGCATCAGCGATCCCGCCAGGGTGTAACGGTCGACGGCGAGATCGAGAATGTCGGCCACATCCTGGCGACGCCGGAGTCTCGTTTCCGCGATCGAGACAGCGTTCCTGGCAGCGTCCACCGCCTTCGGTCCCTCGTCCAGGAGCATCATCGCCGAGGCGTAGAGATTCCATACCTTGTCGGAGTTGCTCGCATACCGTGTCGCTTCTTCGAAGAGGTCGAATGCCTCTGCTTTGTGTCCGAGTTTCGCCGAGGCCAACGCCTGATAGGTTGTGGCCAGTGCATAGTCGCCAAGCTGAGATCGCAAACGTGTCAGGCGTCTCTGTTTCGACGCCCCATCAAAAGCCGCGTGAAAGGCCTCGGCAGCTTTCCCGGTCTGCTGTCTGGACAACTGCTGGTCGCCGAGGTTGAGGTAGCCGGCGATCTGCGCGATGGGGTTTTTCTCCCGAGCCAGTCCCTCCTGAATCGCCGCGATCTCGTAGTCGCTGGCGATTCGCGTCTCCCCGCTGAAGGCGGGAATTGAAAATTGAAAATTGAAAATTGAAAAAAACAACATGAGAGTTCGGCGCTTCTTCCCTTTTTCAATTTTCAATTTGCAATTTTCAATTCCGAATGTACTTCTCATTCGGCGTAATACCCTTTGCGGGAGGAGAGAACGGCGATCCCTTTTTCTCGAGCCTCTACCTCGACCGAGCGCCATCCGCTCTTCGTGCCCGCGCTCTGATACTCGGCGACATAGGAACTGTTGATGTCGTTCATCAATCGCTGCAGATCGCGGGTCAGATGATCTCGATCGCTGGCGAGGCAGGCCCCGCCGCTCCTGGCAGCAGCTGTCTCGAGAAAATGAGAGCCGGTTCCTCGGCCCAGAGTCAGCGCGTAGAGAGTGACGTTCGACCTGCTGACGATCCGAAGTGCGCGCTCTTCGGAGAGCAGGCTGTTCCGATCGCCGCCGTCGGAGATCACGATGATGACTCCCCGTTCGTTGAGCGGAGCCGCGGCTACGGCGTCCCGGAGGGATGTACCTCCCGAGGGGATGATTTCTATCGTTTGCAGCGAAGGCGTAAAGCGCTGCGACGGCTCGACGCGATGATTGAAAAGAATCAATCCGGCAGTATCTCCGGGACGGAGTGAATCGAGGGCTCTTCGTGCCGCCGCAATCGCAGCCGTCAGTTTGCCTCGGCCCATGCTTAGGGAATGATCGATTACGAAAGTGAAGCGGGCCGGGGAACGACTCGGCTTCAGCTCCAGGATCTTCTGCGGAGCTCCGTTCTCACGGATGAGCAGGTCGCCCGGCGAGAGCCTCCTCCCATTGCCTCGGATCCTGAGAGGTACTTCGACGAGATCGACGTTGACCATTTGCGAGGCCGACATGCCGGCTGTCGTCATGAAGGTCGATTCCCGAGTCGCATAGTGATTCGAATACAGCCGCGCCTCGATGCGGTGCGGGGAGATCGACTCGCCGAAATCTGCCGGCACCCTCCACGGCGCGTGTCGAGCGACGCCGGCCAGCACGTCGTCGATGTAGACCTCGACTCGATCGACATCGGCGGCGTCTGCCGAAACCTCGACATAGCCCTTTCCGATGACCTGACTGCCGGCAGGGGGGACAACGATCTGTACGCCTCCGCGAACCGTTGCGGCGGCCAATTCGATCAGGAGGAAAAACGCTGCCACTCCGTTGTGCATCAGTCCGAGAAACACGGGCCACCAAATAACATATTTCGATCCCGTCAGATCGATCCCCGTAGAATGTACCGGTGCAAGTAGAGAACGCGGCACTCGGTCCTTACCGTCTGATCGAGAAGATCGGCGCGGGCGGCATGGGCGAAGTGTGGAAAGCGGAAGACCCGCGGCTGCGCCGTCTCGTGGCCATCAAGATTCTTCCGCATGCTGTCTCCGACAATGCCGAGTCGAAAGCGCGCCTGGTGCGAGAAGCTCGAACTGCCGCCCAACTTTATCATCCGAACATCGCCACGATTCACTCCATCGAAGAGGATGGCGAACGCTCTTTCATCGTCATGGAGTTCGTGCAGGGTATTTCGCTCGGCGCGATGCTGCACCAGGGAACCCTGACCGAGTCCGAAGTCGTCCTAATCGCTCGGCAGGTTGCCGATGCCCTCGAGGAAGCACACTCAAAGAGCATCGTGCACCGCGACATCAAGCCGGACAACATCGTCGTGAACAACGATCGAGTGAAGGTTCTGGATTTCGGAATCGCCAAGCAATCCGGATTTCAAGGTGCGGCGGCGGTCGCCAATCCCACCGGGATCGTCACCGAGGCCGGAATCATCCTGGGGACGATTCAGTACATGTCGCCGGAGCAGGCGCTCGGGAGACCGCTCGATGGGCGAAGCGACATTTTCTCGCTCGGCGTCGTCATGTACCAATGTCTCACCGGCCTGCTGCCGTTCGCCGGGGAGACGGTTACGGACACCCTGACTCAGATCATTCGAGACAGCCCTCGAGACATCGTCACGCTGATTCCGACGGTCTCCCCGGCGGTTGCGGGAGTCATTCGCAAGTGTATGGCCAAGAATCGTGACGATCGGTACGGTTCGGCGCGGCTGCTCTCGCAGGAGCTCGAACAGCTGCAGCCAACGGTTGCGACCGTTCGAAAACCGATGGCCGAGCTTTCTAATCTGCCGACTGCGCGAACCAGTGATCTGCTCACGGAGATCACGACGCCACGAGCTCCGGCGAAATCGCGAAATACCTTGTTGTGGCTGGCCATTCCGGTGGCAGTGCTGGCCGGCGTCGGGATTGCCTCGATTTACCAGAATCAGCGCTCGCCGTCAGCGGTTGAGAGAGCCGTCGTCGCACCGTCGACGCCGACGGTCGCGACGTCATCTACGGCTTTGGCTCCAGGCACGGTGGTCGATGTTGCTCCACCAGCCGTCTCGACGACGTCAGGATCGGCAGAGCGGCCAGTCCCGACTCCTCCTGCACCAGCCGCGGCATCGATGGTGGCTCCGTCGGTGATTCCGCCAAAAACGCCTGTCACGCCGCCGAAGCAGCCTCGGCGCGATGCTCATGCCGAAGCGCTGGCGCGGTATGAAGAGGGGATGGCTGCGCTACGGGAGCATCGTCCCCTTCCGGCGGCGGCGGCCTTTGCAGCGGCGGTGAAGGAGGATCCCGATCTCGCCCGCGCCTGGTTCAAGCTCGGACAGCTTTCACTCCGCCACGGAGATCGCGTCGAAGCGAAGCGCGCCTACTCCGAGGCACTTCGAAACAGCGATGACCTTGCCTTGAAAGAGCGGGAACTGGCCGAGATCGGTCTGGCCGCGAGCAACGGCGACCTCGAGCGAACACGTCAACTTGTTGAGCAGTTCGAGGCGGCGCACCCTGGCGACGAAGAGATCAAACCGTATGTCAGGGGACTCCGCGAAGCTGAGCGTTCGCCCGGCACTCAGCGGCCTCAGGGCTGGCGCCGCCGCGGCCGCCGCGATTGATCACCGCCTCGTTCTCGGACACAATGCGCCGTTCGATGAGCGACCCCATCTCCCTTGCCCGGCAACTCATAGACATACCTTCCCTTACGGGCGAGGAGGGGGCTGTAGGCGAATGTCTGGTGCGGCTCTTCCGGGATCACGGCTTCCAGGTCCGGCGTCACGAGGTCGAGGCCGGACGCTTCAATCTCCTCGTCGAGACAGAGACTCCAGCTGCCGCCTTCTTCTGCTCGCATATCGATACGGTTCCCCCTTTCATCCCTTCGTCAGAAGACGCCGACTTCGTCTACGGGCGGGGAGCCTGTGACGCGAAAGGGATCATCGCCGCCATGATCGTCGCCGGTGAGCGATTGCTCGAACGGGGGATGAGGGCCTTCGGGTATCTGCTCGTGGTTGGAGAAGAGACCGACTCGATCGGAGCGAAGAGAGCGAACATCGATCTGAGCGGTTCAGCCGGCACGCACATCATCGTCGGCGAGCCGACGGAGTCGCGTTTCGTTCGCGCCTCCAAGGGTGCTCTCACGGCTGTGGTTCGCTTCCGCGGAATCGCCGCCCACTCTGCCTACCCCGACCGCGGCGATTCGGCGATCCGAAAAATGGCCTCGGCAATCGACCGGATCTACGAAGCCCAGTGGGGAAGTGATGCCCTGCTCGGATCCGGTACGCCGAACGTCGGGGTCGTCCGTGGTGGCGAGAAACCGAATGTCATTCCTGCCTGGGCTGAGGCCGAGATGATCTTTCGCATCGTCGAGTCGCCGGAGTCGGCGCTGGAGCGGCTGCGCGGAATCGTCGAGCCGCTGGACGGTGAAATCGTGCGACATCACGGCAACAATCCGACATACATGTTCGCGCCGCGGGAAGAAGAAGCGGTCGTTGTCGGCTTCAATACAGACGTGCCACATCTACCGGCCTTCGGTCGTCCGATCCTGTACGGACCGGGATCGATCCTCGACGCACATACGGCAGGAGAGAAAATCTCGAAGATCGAGCTGACGCAGTCGGTGTCGGCCTATGTGTCGATGGTCGAGTCGATCGTGAAAGGTTCATGGAGTAGTGATGCCCAGGATTGAAGGGGAGATTGTCATAGCCGCGCCGGTCCGCACGCCCATTGGCAGGTTCGGTGGCGCTCTGGCCTCGCTGACGGCGCCGCAGCTTGGAACCGTTGCCGCTCGCGCCACCCTGGAGCGTTCGGGTGTGGATCCCGCACGAATCGACGAGGTCATCTTCGGGAACGCCAGGCAGGCTGGCGTGGGCCCTAACCCCGCGCGGCAGGTAGCGATCAAGTCGGGGCTGGGGCACGACGTGCCGGCCTACACGGTCAATCAGGCCTGCGGATCGGGTTTGCGCGCCGTCATGAACGCCGCCGATCAGATCAGGCTCGGTCAGGCTGCAATCGTTCTGGCTGGTGGTACCGAGTCGATGTCGAATACACCTTACCTGCTGACGCGGTTCCGCTGGGGCTATCGAATGGGCGATGGCGACGTCGTCGACGGGATGTATCGAGACGGATTCATGTGTCCCCTCGCCGATGAGCTGATGGGATCGACGGCCGAGACGCTCGCCGACCAGTATGGGGTGACCCGGAGCGAGCAGGACGAGTTTGCGGTGGCCTCACAGCAGAAGGCGAAGAAAGCGACCGAGAGCGGCTGGTTCAAAAACGAGATCACGCCGGTCTTGATCGAAGGCAGAAAGGGCACCGTGCTTTTCGAGCACGATGAGCACCCACGCTTTGATGCGACGGTGGCCGGAATGGGGAAGCTTCCTCCGGTTTTCCGTGATCAGGGAACAGTCCATGCCGGCAATTCGTCGGGCGTGACCGATGGTGCCTCGGCCATGCTCGTCGCCAGTGGCGCGGCTGCGCGCGACGCAGGATTGAAACCGATGGCTCGGATCATCGGGTACGCCCAGGCCGGAGTCGACCCGCGCGTGATGGGGATCGGCCCTGTGCCTGCGACACGTAAGCTGCTCGCGGACACCGGCCTGACTTTGAGCGATATTGATCTGATCGAGTTGAATGAAGCATTCGCAGCACAGGTAATTGCCTGCGACCGAGAGCTGCATCTCGATCACGATCGGGTCAACGTCCACGGTGGAGCGATCTCGCTTGGTCATCCCATCGGCTGCACCGGAGCCAGGATTCTGACGACGCTGATCCACGCGCTGCACACGCACGACAAGAAACTCGGGCTCGCCACCCTCTGCATTTCCGGCGGCATGGGATTGTCCCTGCTCGTGGAGCGCATCTGATCACCAGCGGGCCGACATGCGGTTGACCGACAGTCACTGTCATCTGGCGATGCACGACCAGGCCGCTGACGCGCTCGACCGCGCCAGGGCCGCCGGTGTGCGAGGCTTCGTAGTCCCCGGAACAAAACTCGATGACTCTCGCGCCAGCATTGGCATCGCCGCCGCTCATGCTGACGTATGGTGCGCGGTAGGCTTTCATCCGCACGAGGCCAGTAGCCTCGACGATGCGGCCTGGATCGAGCTTCAGGATCTGGCGGTTGCGCCGCGCGTTGTCGCCATTGGTGAGATCGGTCTCGACTACCACTACAATTACTCACCCGCCGATGTACAGCGCTCCGCGTTCATGCGTCAGGTTCAACTCGCGAAGGAGCGGAACCTTCCTGTGATTGTCCATAACCGGGAGTCCTCGACCGATCTTCTCGCCATCCTCGAATCGGAAGAGGCCAGGGGAGGCCGAGGCATCCTGCACTCCTTCACCGATACCTTCGAGACGGCCAGGCGGTTGATCGATCTCGGCTTCTTCATTTCCTTCTCCGGAATCGTCACGTTCAAAAGCGCCGCCGAGCTGCGCGAGGTGGCCCGTCGTCTCCCGCACGACAGAGTACTCATCGAGACCGACACTCCGTACCTGGCGCCGGTGCCTCATCGCGGTAAGGAAAACGAGCCCGCCTACGTCGGCAGAGTCGCCGAAGTGCTGGCAGGGCTCTGGGGTCTCTCAATTGAAGACGTTGCACGGCAGACCACCGAAAACTTTGAAAGCGCTTTTTCGGTGAGGTTGCCGGCATGAGCGATCTCGATCTCTCGGTGGTCTTTCCGGTTTACAACGAAGCGGAAAACATCCCGATCCTACTCGCGGAGATTCGAAATGCTCTGGCGCCGGCCAAGCTGACGTACGAGATCGTCGCCGCTGATGATGGCAGCAGCGATGACAGTGTCGCCGTACTGAAGAAATGCAGGTACGATCACCCCGGACTGCGCATCATCGTTCTCCAAAAAAATACCGGACAGACCGCGGCACTCGATGCCGCGTGGCGAGCGGCCAGAGGGCGGCTGGTGGTTTCCCTCGACGCCGATCTGCAGAATGATCCCGCCGACATCCCGCCGATGATCGAGCGTCTGGAGGCAGAGAAGGCCGACATGGTGATCGGCGTCCGCGTGAAAAGACAGGACACGCTGTCAAAGAGAATCCAATCGAAGATAGGCAACGGCGTAAGGAACTGGATCACAAACGATCAGGTCACTGACACCGGCTGCTCCTTGAAGCTCCTCAAGCGCGAGTGCATCGACGGCGTGAAGCTCTTCACCGGGATGCATCGCTTTCTACCGACGCTGGTGCGCATGAACGGCTATCGTGTCATCGAGATGCCGGTCAATCATCGTCCCCGTCAGTTCGGCGTCTCGAAGTACAACGCCATGAATCGCGCCTTCCGCGGTCTTGCCGATTGTTTCGCGGTTCGCTGGATGGGCAAACGGACCTTCCGCTATACGACCCGGGAGGAGTAGACGATGACCAGAGCGTGGAACTGGGACCTCTGGGTCGCCTTCGGATTCGCCGGCCAGCTCCTTTTCACGCTGCGTTTTCTCGTTCAATGGATCACCTCTGAAAAGAGCGGACGCAGCGTCATCCCGGTCTACTTCTGGTACTTCTCGCTGGGCGGCGGACTCATTCTCTCGGTCTACGCCTGGCACAAGCGGGATCCCGTTTTCTTCCTCGGGCAGTCGGTCGGACTGATCGTTTACGTCAGGAATCTGATGTTGATCCGAACAGAAGGCAGAAAGCTGAAAGCAGAAGTGAAAAACAAAGAGTAGATAACTCCTGATCTCTTACCTCTGCCTTCTGCTTTCTGCCTTCAGCCTTCCGATCCGGCACGCTTCTTTCAGCGCCATTCCGCTGAGGTGACGTCGTGCAACTTGATGAGAGACGAATTCTGCTCGCAATCGCCAGGCAGGCGATTCTGGATGCGCTCCTGGCGCGCACTCACACGGTCGATACAGCCATGGAGCTCACGGAGCGCTTGCGGCAGCCTGCCGGCGCCTTCGTGACGCTGACTCACGGCGGAGAGCTGCGAGGATGCATCGGCTCGGTTTTTCCCGACGCGCCATTGTTTCAGGCCGTCGCCGAAAGCGCTGTCAATGCCGCTTTCCGCGATCCAAGATTCCCACCGATCACCTTATCCGAGATAGAACAGACCGAAATCGAGATCTCTGTCATGGGCCCGGTGACCGAGGTCAAGGATCCTTCTACGATCGAAGTCGGACGCCATGGACTGGTGATCAGCTGCGACGGCAAAAAGGGGCTGCTCTTACCGCAGGTCGCTAAAGAACATGGCTGGGACCGTGAGAAGTTTCTAGGACAGACCTGCCAGAAAGCGGGACTTCCGGAAGACAGCTGGCGCAGCGGCAACTGCAAGATCGAGGGCTTCACGGCCGAGGTATTTTCGGAAGCTGATTCAGGTCAGTCACTTAGCGGCGTTTGACCTGAATTTGGGACGATTTCCAGGCAATAAACTGCAGGCCTCTACGGTTACTAGGGACACTCTGAATAACTGATTGGGTGTCCTACCAATTACCACGAGGATCTGCTGAATGACCATGCGCACCCGCGGCTTTTTCGACTCTCTGACTTTGCGTTGGAATCTCGTCCGAAGCGGGCGCTCTAAAGCGGTTGGGAATCGATTCACGAAGAGAGGCATGACGCTGGTTCTCGGCGCAGCGCTCTCGGTGGGTGGGACGAGTCAGATCTTCAGCCACGTGCACTACATCGTGGAGCGTGACCTGGACCATCTTCAGGTCGTGAAGCAGCGCAGCGGGGAAGGCCGGGAGCTGGTGGCACAGATCACCGACAAGTTCGCTGCGAATTCGATCTACAAACTTACGCAGATTCTTCCAGAGAGCCTGGTTTCGCGCCGGTCGTCCTTGCTCGACGGTTCCTGGTTCCCGATTTCCTCGCCCGAAGGTGAGAAACACGATTCGACGTTTGCCACGAGCTTTGCATTCATCGACAAGACCATCCGCGAGAAATTCTTTCAGACGCAGTTCCCCTTCGGTAACGTCATCCATCAGCAGGCTGAGAAATATGACGTCGACCCGGCTCTGGTCGCCGCGGTGATCGAGACGGAGTCGCGTTTTCGGGAAAATGCCCGATCGCAGGTCGGCGCCCAGGGGCTCATGCAGTTGATGCCCAGGACCGGTCGCTGGATGGGCGCTCGCAATCTCTACGACGCAGATCAGAACGTCGAAGCGGGTGTGAAATACCTGAAATATCTCGATGGGCGTTTCGACGGGAACCTCAAGAAGACCATCGCCGCCTACAATGCAGGCGAAGGCAACGTGCGGCGCTTCAACGGAGTTCCACCCTACCGTGAGACACGGAACTACGTGAAGAATGTCCTCAGCCGCTACGAGAGAAACACGCGCCAGCTCGAGCAGTACCGCGAAGCAAGAGCCGTCGAGACGCGCGGTGTGTCAAACTAAGCTCGCTCGACCCGCTTGGCGGAGAGCAGCTTCTAGCTTCTAGCTTTTAGCTTCTAGCTAGGAGCTAAAAGCTAGAAGCTGTTGTCCGAAGAACTCGTTCTTCATTTGACACTTAGGGGCGCTTTGCGCTAACGTTTCCCTGCATTCTCGTTCGACAATTGCGGGAGGGGGAATATGGTGCGTGTGCGTAGTGTGATCCCGGTCCTCGTCGTTCTGGCGGCGTTGCCCGTCCTCGGAGCGTCGAAGAAGTCCTCCACAAGACCTCCATCTCATCTTCACAAGGTGGGGGATCATTTCACTCCCTACATTCCTCCCGATCCGGCGGCCTTTCCCGCGGGTACCAGCGCCTACACGATCGTGAAGGGCGATACCCTCTGGGCCCTGGGGCAGAAATTCTACGGCAACGCCTATCTCTGGCCTCAGCTGTGGGAAGCCAACACCTACATCACGGATGCACACTGGATCTATCCGGGCGATCCCCTTCAGGTCCAGGGGGAGGCGGCATCGGGGAGCTCGACGACTGAGACCAGAACGACTGTGTCGACCGATACCTCCTCAGGTGGCACGACTGTTGGTCAAACCGTCATGACTGCTGAGCAAAATAATGCCGCTGGCCAGCCCATTGCGCTCGGTGTCGAATCCGACATCTATTGCTGGGGCTATCTCGGTGACCTCGACGAGACGATGCCGAATCGGATTGCCGGCTTTGAAGATGTCGAATTGAAGTTCACCCCTGGGGCGAAGGTGCAGTCAGAAGGCGTCGGGACTGGGGAGCTCATCTTCGTCGACGGCGGAACGACAACCGGGATCAATGCCGGAGATACCTATCTGGTCGTCATGCCCGCCGAGGTCGTTCACCATCCCAAGAGCGGCGCGATACTGGGTCGCCACTACGATTTCAGAGGGCGCGTCAAGATTCTGTGCGCCGGAGAGACGAGATCCACCGCGCTGGTGACTCAGGCCTGCAAAGACCTTCACATCGGCGACCGTTTGAAGCCGATGCCCGAGATTCCAATTCCTCTGGCGCGTCTGACGCCGATGAACACCGTTTGCTCGCCTCCCTCGGGCAAGACCGCCGGCTTCATCGTGAATTCAAAGGACTTCTACTACGCTCTGGGAGAGGGAAACATCCTCGAGATCGACCTCGGTCGCGACGACCTCGTGCAGCCGGGGGACTTCCTGACCGTCTATCGTGAGCTGCCTGAAAAGGGTGTTCCTCGCCAGCTTCTCGGTGAGATCGGGGTCCTGACCGCTGAAGCCCATTCCGCGACCGCGAAAATAGTGCGGATGCGCTATTCGATCAAGGTCGGCGATCGCATCGAATTGAAGTAACGAATCCACAGAAAATGTCGTTCAAAAGGGCCTTCGGGCCCTTTTTTGGTGAAACGAATTGAGAATTGAGAATTGGGAATTGAGAAATAAAGGCGAAGAGCTCGATTGACTCCGTCCCTCTTTCTCAATTCCTCAATTCTCAATTCTCAATTTGTGCCCAATGCTCCCCTCCCGCAAATCGATCGTTCGCCCCTGTGCTAGAATCGCCAGACTTGGGTCCATAGCTCAGCGGTTAGAGCTACCGGCTCATAACCGGCAGGTCCCAGGTTCGAATCCTGGTGGACCCACCAAGAACGCGGATCGTTGATGAATAGAGGCAGGCGAGAACATCAAAGTCACAATCGGAGCTGCCCGTTGCTGCCCCTGTCAAGTACCGGCAGAGAGCAAAATCTCGAATGGCGTTCCCCTGAGGAACGCCTTTTTTCTTTTGGAGGACATCGTTGAATCAGACGTTGGAGCGGCTATGGGAACTGCAGAAAGAGATGTCCCACCTTGCCGCTAAAGAGCATGATCTGAATTCGAAACCGGAGTCTTTTGCGGTCGTCGATCAGGAGTATCAGGAAGCCGAGAGTGAGCGGAGCGGGCTGACCGAAAAGCTCGAATTGCTATCCAGGGAACGCAGAATGCTGGAGCGCGAGCTGCAGGACGGTCAGGAAGTCCTCAAAAAGTTCCAGGGCCAGTTGATGCAGGTGAAGAATCAACAGCAGTACGCCGCTGCCTGGAAAGAGATCGATACGTCCCGGCGTCAGGTCAAAGAGGTTGAGGACAATCTTCTCCGGAAGATGACGGAGATCGAAGAGACGCAGAAAGCGCTCGAAGAGCGTCAGGACAGCCACTCCGAAGTGAAGGCCCGCTACGACCTCGAGTACGAGGTCTGGCAGTCATCCCTGGGCGATCTCAGGTCAGAGATCGAGCAGATTCACCAGAGAATCGCCAACGTGGAGTCGACCCTGCCTGAGCCTTTGAAGAAAGAGTTCTATCGAATTTTCAAGCAGCGACAGGGCATCGCCGTGTCGCGGGTGGAGAATGACGCCTGCAGCGTCTGCAGGTTCAAGATCCGTTCGCAGGTTCAGCAGCAATTGCGACGGGGAGAAGTCATCACCTGTGAAGGCTGCCGTCGAATCTTCTACTACGAACGCGCCGCTTCCTAGCCGGGATCGATCCATGACTCCTGAGAACCCGGTGCGACGAGCTTCGGACATTCCCGCCAACATCCGCAGGGTAAACGACCAGATCGAGGGCGCCTGCTCTCGGGCCGGCCGCTCTTTCGCCGATGTGACGCTCGTTGCAGTGTCGAAGACTTTCCCTGCCTCGGCAATCGATATTGCTATCGAAGCTGGTGTGACCAACATTGGGGAGAATCGCGTTCAGGAATTCAAGGACAAGATCTCAGCGATTCACGGACGGGCGCGTTGGCACATGATCGGACATCTTCAGTCCAACAAAGCCAGAGATGCCTGCCGGCTTTTCCACGTCGTGCAGAGTGTCGACTCGATCGACGTCGCTCAGAGGCTTTCCCGTGAGACGGTCATCAATGGGCTGACCATCGACGTGATGATCCAGGTCAACATCGGGCTCGAGGAACAGAAAAGCGGGTTCGCTCCTGATGCTGTAGCCGATGCTCAGGCTGAGATGAAGTTGATGGCAGGCCTGAAAGTCGTTGGACTGATGACGATCCAGCCTCAGGGCGACGAGCTTGAGGCCAGGCAATACTTTGCCCGCATGAAAAAGCTGTTCGACGCCTCGGCGGCGACGGCGGCAGATGGAGGGTTTGTTCATCTGTCCATGGGGATGAGTGCCGATTTCGAGGCAGCCATCGAAGAGGGTTCTACGATGATTCGTGTAGGACGAGGCATTTTTGGGACACGCGTCTGATGCATGTGGGTAGCGCTTTTGTTTCCTCTCTTCTTGACGTCTTCATGGCGCTTCTCTCGGTCATCGAGTGGTTCGTCATCGTCTGGGTCATACTTTCCTGGATCGTGCTGTTCGCTGAGCATTCTTCGCTGCCCTGGAAGTACCGAAGCTTCTACAAAACACTTTTGCAGGTGAACAACTTTTTCCACCGGGCTACCAGACCGCTGCTTTTGCCGTTTCGAAGAATTCTGCCGCCACACAAGACCGGTGGCATCGACTGGTCGCCGCTCCTGCTTCTCCTCCTCATCCAGTTCCTGCGCCTTTTCATCTCCAGAGCCTTCAGTCCTATACTGTAGGCGACCGTCAGGGTCAGCTGCCTTGTCAAAGCGCAGCAGCAGGTCCAGTTGTCTCAACTGGATGAAGTGCAGGGATGGGAGGAAGTCATGCAGAGACTGACGCCGCTGGAGATTCAGAAGCAGACGTTTGGTCGTTCGCTGAAGGGGTACACAGTGGACGATGTGCGTGCTTACCTTCATCTCGTCGCCGAGGAGATGGAGAATCTCCTCAAGGACTCGGAGCGGCTCTCGCGAGAGAACTCCCTCCTGCGTGAAGAGGTGCTGGAGCATTCCCAGCGCGAGGGGATTCTCAAAGACACGCTTTTGTCGGCGCAAAGGGTTTCAGAGGAAGTGAAAGCCAACGCCCAGAAAGAGGCCGAGCTGATCGTGAAGGACGCGGAGCTGCTGTCAGAGCGCATCATGGACCAGGCGATGTCGCGGGTCGGCGATCTTCAGAAGACCATCCAGGAATTGAAGCTCCAGCGTCGCGCCGCACGCGCGAAACTCAAGGCTGCCCTCGAGACGTACCAGCAGATGGTGATGCTCGACGCTGAGCAGGAAGCCAACGACCAGCCGATCACGCAGATCTTCCGCAAAACGATGGAAGCGCTGTAATCCGAGGCTTCTTTGAAGAGGGCTGACGCAATTCTGCAGGTGAGCAGAGGAAGCGGCGTTTGAACTCTTCCCTCTCCCCGGCGGGGAGAGGGTGCGGCCGCAGCCGCGGGTGAGGGGCCGCGCGATCACGCTGCGTGAAGTTGGAACACGAGAGACAACAACCTACGCAGTCGTGCCCTCGTACGTCAAAGGCGAGACTGTGACGCCCCTCACCCGGC
>DASZZV010000079.1:0-2452 GCA_035544835.1 Thermoanaerobaculia bacterium | reverse complement strand
GAGGAGGCGTTGACTCTGCTCAAGCCCTTCCCGGCAGAAGAGATGCGTGCATATCCTGTCAGCTCGCGGGTCAACAGCGCCAAAAATGACGGCGCGGAACTTGTCGCTGAGGTGCAGGAGCAAGCCGGGGAAATCAAGCTGGCGCCGGACACGCCGGCGCCGTCGGAGCCCGCCGAATGCTGAAGGGTCGCCTAGCCGTCTAATCAGGCCGGCGCAGCTTTGACGACATATTGGAGCGCGAGCGAGTCGTTTTCGGCAAGCTGAGGATCCGTCCCGGTCGCCACCGCCATCGCCCGAATGGATGGAAGCACGTTCTGTCGTGCGGGTTCGTCGGCAACCCTCGAAAACCCTTCGACGATCTGATACCCCGTCGATTGGAAGAGCTCGATGATCGTGATCCGCGTGAACCAGCGCAAGTGAGTGCGATCCAGGAGGCCCTGATCTTCGTATCTGAAGGCGCCGCAGTTGAGCCGGGCCTGGACGCTCCAATGCTGCGCATTGGGAATGCAGGCGATGATGCGAGCGTCTGCTTGCAGGTGGCCGCGCATGCGCTTGAGCAAAGCCCAGGGATCGAGCAGGTGTTCCAGAGAGTCACCGAATACCCAGCAGTCGGAGGGGAAGAGAGAAAGGAACGTCGACTCGCTCATGGTTTCGACGTTCGCGCAGATGACCGAACTGCAGAATGTCTTTGCCTGTTCGGCGTATTCCGCATCGATTTCGATGCCCGTGTATTCGCACCCCGGGTTCTCCGCGATATACGCGCGGGCCAAGGCCCCGCTGCTGCAGCCGACCTCGACGACTCTTTTGAGATTCTTCGACATCAACCGCAGAAGGTCGGGGTTATGGCGGTCGTGGGCGGGCGTTTGCTTCATTGACGATTCGATCTCCGGCAGCACAAGGGATTATGGCGCTCGTGCCTTTCTCACGTAGGAAGGATCCGCAAATACCGACGTAATGACGGCCTTTTCTATATCGGGGTTGTCCGGAACCAGGTAGAGGACGGGCGTGATCAGCTCCTCGAAGATGCCTCTAAGGCTGCGGGCGCCGGTCTTGTACTCGACCGCGATCTCCGCGATCTGCTCGAACACCTTGGGCTCGACCGTCAGCTCCACGCCTTCGTTCTGGAAGATCTGCCGGAACTGCTCGTAAATCGAGTTCTTCGGCTCGGTCATGATCCGCACCAGGGTCTGCTTGCTGAGCTCCTGAAAACGGGTGATGACAGGGAGCCTGCCGGTGAATTCCGGGATCAGTCCGAACGTAAACAGGTCGGTCGGCTTCACGCGCGAGTTGAGCCGCTGCAGCATCTTCTGGCTTTCGCCCTTCAAGATCGAGATATAACGGTAGGCATTTGACTGCGACATGATCTCGTCGAGCCCGACGAATGCCCCGCCGCAAATGAACAGAATATTTGTCGTATCGATGTATTGTCCGTTGACCAGTTTGACCGCGGCGCCTTCCATGATCTTGAGCAGCGCGTGCTGCACGCTTTCGCCGGAGACGCTGCGCGGTTGACCGTCGATTGCCTTCAGCTTGTCGATTTCGTCAATGAACACGATTCCGTGTTGAGATGTGGCGACGTCGCCGCCTGCCTTGTCGACCAGCCGCTGCAGCACGGCCTCGATTTCTTCGTTGACGTATCGGGATTGCGCCAGCGCGGTAGCCTCGGCGGTGACGAAAGGCACGCCTAAAACCTGCGACAAGGTTTCGCACAGGAGCGTCTTGCCCGTTCCCGAAGGGCCGATGAGCAGGACGTTGCTCTTGGTGATGGGCGTGCCGTCCTGCTGCGATTTGGCTATTTTCTTGAAATGCGAGTAGACCGTCACCGCCACCGTTTTCTTGGCATCGTCCTGTCCGATCACGTACTGATCGAGGTACTTGACGATGAAGCTCGGTGTGATTGCTTTGTTGAGCAAGGGATGTCCCTCGGCAGAAATCCGGCTTCCCGGAGTATGACTGTTTCTCTTCTACCGTGGGCATGGCCATCAACGGATTCGCCTCCGTCGCCGCCGCGTCACTCGCGCCGCTCATCTCGGTTCACCACGGCCAACCGGCTACGCTCGCCGGCGGCCTTCTCTGCTACCTCGTAGCCATGACGGTTGCCCTGCGCTGGACAACTGCAGGCCAGTTGTTCATGAGTCAACAAAACCGGCGCGGATACTTTGGGTGAGCTCCTCAGAGAACTGCGGGTTGACTTCGAAGCTTATGTGACTAGCTTCCAGAGAAAATCTGATGCTCTTGGGCGCTCTTGACTCGCTGTAGTCAATGCGATTGAACACCGCGATGCTCTTCGGCAAGTGCACCAGAGCCACATGGCAGGTGAATGTTGCTTCCAGTCCCGGCCAGGAAATGCCGGTCGCGTGCGCCGCATCGACAGTGCCGCCGAAGGGTGAAAGGACGTGCTGGTGCTCTTCTACGAGCGGTGGGTCGGTGTTGATTTCCCCCGGGCGCATGA
>DASZZV010000078.1:0-1678 GCA_035544835.1 Thermoanaerobaculia bacterium | reverse complement strand
TGGGCGGGGGCCTTAGACCCTTGGCCATCGAAAATGTTTGCGAGCACCACGATGGAAGGGCCCCCGCCCAGATCCCTCGCTGCGGCTCGGGATGACACATCAGGGAACCCGCGTAAATACAGGGAGTTTCTTAGAAGCCGCGGCGAAGGATCTCCAGCGGCAGGATCTGAATTCAGATCGTTCCTATCTTGAGATCCTTCGCTGCGGCTCAGGATGACAACGCTCCACATCCGACAATTCCGTGATCCGTTTACCCCCCGGTCCGATTCTTGAACTAGAGACCGCCATCACACTGCTCCAGGAGTCTGCATGCCAAAGAAGAAGTTGAGAGTCGCCCTACTGTTCGGTGGACGCAGCGCCGAGCACGATGTGTCCATTCTGTCGGCGCGTTCCATTCGCGAGGCCGCGTCGGAAGCCCGGTTCGAGATCATTCCGATCTGCATTGGACGCGATGGCCGCTTCATGCCTCCTGAGAAGAGTGAGGCCGTCCTCAGCGGAAGTGCCAAGGCAGTCACCGGAGACCCCGGCTTCTCTTTCGAGCACTGGGCTCGCGAAAAGAAAATCGACATCGCCTTTCCAGTCGTTCACGGGACCTTTGGTGAAGACGGCACGCTGCAGGGTTATCTCGAGATCATCGGTCTGCCCTATGTCGGCGCGGGGGTCACGGGATCTGCCGTCGGCATGGACAAGTGGATGATGAAGTACGCCTTCGCGGCGGCCAGGCTCCCCATCGTCGACTTCGTGCCGGTGTCGGAGGCCGAATGGCGAAGCGATCAGGAACGACTCCAGCGCACCATCAACAATGCCCTGCGCCTGCCTTACTTCGTGAAGCCGGCTAACGCCGGATCGTCAGTCGGCGTCACCAAGGTGAAGAGCGATGAGGGCGTAGCGGCGGCGATCGACAAGGCGCTTCGCTTCGACGACAAGGTGCTCGTCGAGCGCGGCATCGACGCCCGCGAGGTCGAGGTCTCGGTCCTCGGGAACGATCACCCCGAGGCATCGGTGCCGGGCGAGATTGTTGCCGGTGGAGAGTTTTACGATTACGAAGATAAGTACATCGACGACAAGTCATCGCTCGTCATCCCGGCCAAGCTCTCGGACGAAAAGAGCGAGGAGCTCCGCAAGCTTTCCATTGCCGCATTTCGCGCCGTCGGCGCCTCGGGATTTGCCCGAGTCGACTTCTTCATCGAGCGCGGCACGAACCGAACCTATCTCAACGAGATCAATACCATCCCCGGCTTCACCCGGATTTCGATGTACCCGAAGCTGTGGGAAGCGACGGAGCTCAAGTACTCCGCACTCATCGAGCGCCTCGTCGACCTCGGCCTCGAGCGCGGTGCGAAACGCAAAAATCGTTTCGACGCCACGATGAAGTGGTTCGAGGAAGTGAAGAGTTTGACGTAGAGCCCGCTGATCTCGACCGGAATAGAGGTGTCATCCCGAGCCGCAGCGAGGGATCTGGGCGGGGCCTTGGCATCAGGGGATTGTGCGTAATGCACTCGGGTGCAGGGCCCCTCCGCCCAGATCCCTCGCTGCGGCTTCTAAGAAACTCCCTGTATTTACGCGGGTTCCCTGATGTGTCATCCCGAGCCGCAGCGAGGGATCTGGGCGGGGGCCTTTCCATCGTGGTGCTCGCAAACATTTTCGATTGCCAAGGGTCTAAGGCCCCCGCCCAGAT
>DASZZV010000077.1:0-1966 GCA_035544835.1 Thermoanaerobaculia bacterium | reverse complement strand
TCCATCGCAGCGATGTTCGGCGCGTGGTTCCGTAGAAAGGTGCGCCATCCCTGGCTCGGCGGCCCGCGTCGCTTGACCATGTACTTAGCAACGCTCGACTGCGCGACCTCAAACCCGAGCTTGAGCAATTCGCCGTGGATGCGCGGCGCACCCCAAAGCGGGTTCTCGATGCTCATCCGCCGGATCAACACGCGGAGGTCCGTCTCGATCTGCGGCCGCCCTTCCAGTGAGTGCGACTTCCAGCGCCAGTAGCAGCGAAAGCCAGCCCGATGCCAACGCATGTCCGTCGTCAGATAATTTGAGACTGATCAGGCATTTCGCGAAGCGAGGCTCTGGCTCATCAGGGGTTAGAGTTTAAGCGGCCTGCAGTCGGTGCTGCAAGCGACGGTTTGCGATGGTGGCAAGTTTGATGCGTCTGCGTTCTGCGAGGATCGTCTCGGCCCTGCCGAAGTAGACGTCGGCCGGCGTCAAGTTGTCGATACTTTCATGGTAGCGGATTTGATTGTAGTGCTCGACGAAGGCGCCAATCTGTCGTTCGAGATCGCCCGGTAAATAATAGTTGTCGAGCAGAATGCGGTTCTTCAGGGTCTGGTGCCATCGCTCGATCTTGCCCTGGGTCTGCGGGTGATACGGGGCGCCGCGCACATGCTCCATGCCCTTGCCTTCGAGCCACTTGGCTAGATCGCCTGCGACGTAACTCGACCCATTGTCGCTCAGAAGCCTTGGCCGGTGCGCGACGGTGATGTGGTCGAGGCCGGAGGCCGCGAGTGCCTGGTCGAGCGTGGCCATGACGTCGGAGGCGCACATAGTGGGACCAAGCCTCCAGGCCACGATGTAGCGCGAGAAGTCGTCGAGCACCGTCGACAGGTAGTACCAGCCCCAGCCGGTGATCTTGAGGTAGGTGAAGTCCGTCTGCCAGAGCTGATTGATGGCGGTGGTCTTGTCCTTGAACTCGTTCGCCGCCTTGATCACCACATAGGCCGGGCTGGTGATAAGGTCATGTGCCTTCAGCAACCGATAGACCGAAGCCTCCGAGACAAAATACTTCTGCTCGTCGGTGAACCGCACGGCCAGCTCGCGCGGCGACAGCTCTGGGAGCTCCAGCGCCAGGTCGATGATCTGGCGGCGGACATCGTCCGGGATCCGGTTCCAGACCCGGTCTGGTCGAGAACGATGGTCGGCCAGCGCTTCAACGCCGCCCTCGCGGTAGCGATCATACCAACGATAGAAGGTGGCACGCGGGATGCCGAGCTTGTCCAGCGTGCGCTTTGCTGGCAGGTGCGACTGCTCGACCAGCTCGATAATCTCGGCCTTCTCGGATGCAGGATACCTCATGCCTCGTCCTCCCCATCCCCGCTCATACTTTTTTTAAGCAGACGGTTCTCCAGGGTCAGATCGGCCACCACCTCCTTCAACGCGGAGGCCTCACGACGAAGATCCTTCACCTCGCCAGGCGTTGCAGCTCGCGCCGTATCACCGGCCAACCGACGCTTGCCGGCCTCCAGGAACTCCTTCGACCAGCCGTAATACATCGACGCTGCGATGCCTTCGCGGCGGCACAGTTCGGAGATGTTCTCCTCGCCGCGTAGTCCTTCCAGCACGATGCGGATTTTCTCCTCCGCCGAGTACTGCCGACGCGTCTGGCGCCGAATGTCCTTCAGCACTTGTTCTGCCGGCGCTTTGCCCGGTCCGGATTTCTGTTTCATCTTCGCTCCTTACGGCTACGATGAACCAGAAATCCTCCCTTCGGGAAGTCCCACAATTTGTCTCAGGGGTGCTGACGGGGAACAATCAAGGCCATCGAAACCGAACTCGACGTTCAACTCTTTCGCCGCAAGGCGCGTGGCGTCGAGCTGACTGAGGCCGGACGCGTTTTCCTTGATCGGGCTCGAGCGACGATCGCGCAATATGACGGCGCAATTGAAGCAACACGTAGTGCGGCGCGCGGCGAGCAGGGCCGACTCTG
>DASZZV010000076.1:0-15221 GCA_035544835.1 Thermoanaerobaculia bacterium | reverse complement strand
GCCCGCCACTCCGAGACGCGAAAGGGCGGGAGCTCGATCGTAGCCGAATGACTCTCCAAAGCCGGTGTCGAGGTCAGCGGGATTCGAGACGTCCCTGCTCGACCATCAGACAACGATCCTGTACCACTTTGATGCCGGCCTCAGCCAGTTTCTGCGCCGCTTCGTCGTTGCGAATCCCAAGCTGGAACCAGACGTACTTCGGTTTGGCAGCCAGGATGTCGTCAATATGGGGAGGAATGTCCTGAGGGCGCCGGAACACGTTCACCATATCGACGGGACGCCCGATGTCGGCGACCTTGCGAAACACCTGTTTTCCGAGAATCTCGGTGACCTCGGGATAGTAAACAGGTACCGGGATGACGTCATAGCCGTGCTGAGCCATGTACTCGGAAACATAGAAAGCCGCCTGATCGGAGTGGGACTCCGGCTTGATTCCCAGCACCGCGATCGATTCTGTGTCTCGAAGCAGCTCCAGCATTTCCTTTGAGTCGGTGACTATGTTCTTCCGCCACTCTTCCATTAAATTCCCCCATGCCTTTTCGGAATAGGAAGGAAGCTTATGACATTTAAATGTCAAACGGTCTAAACGAGGGCTTTCATCCATGAAACGAATTGTCGCCTGCCTCATCATCAGCTCGCTTTCCGGCTTATCACTGTTTGCCGCCGACGCTCCGACGCGGCATTATCTCGTCGCCACGCGTGATTCCGTGAGCGCCCGTCGGATGGTGCAGGAGCTACGCCCTGAGGTTGGAACCGACGCCGGCATCAGCGAGTTCAAATCGGTGGCCGGCTTTGCTGCTGAGCTGTCCGACGACGAGGTCGCCAACCTCAGGAAGAACCAGGAGGTTCGCTTCGTCGAGCTCGACCCGGAGCGCTATCTCGACGGCATCGCTCCCTGTCAGCGCAGCTTTGAAGACTTCAACCTGTTTTACGGCGAGGGAGCAACCCGGCCGACCCTCAATGAGACCCGCAACTTCCAGGGGCAGACCACGCCGTATGGCATCTCCCTGGTGAACGCGCAAAAGGTCTGGTCCGTGGCGCGAGGCCGTGGCATCAAGGTCGGCGTCATCGACACCGGCATTGATACAGGTCATCCCGACCTGATGCCGAACTACGCCGGTGGGATCGATCTCGCCAATTTCCGAGACTTTCCCACCGACAAGAAAGGGCATGGCAGTCATGTTTCCGGAACGATCGGAGGCGTCGACAACGACTTTGGCGTCGTCGGCGTTGCGCCCGAGGCGAGCATCTATGCCATCAGGGTCTTTAACGACGCAGGATCCATCATTCACGCCAGCGATCTAATCAAGGCGCTCGACTACGCCAACGCCAACAAGCTCAACGTCGTCAATCTCTCCCTCGGCGGCCCTGAGTACTCGGCTCTCGAGGAGACAGCGTTTCAGTCGGCGTCGGAAGGCGGTCTCCTGATTTTTGCCGCCGCGGGAAATGACGGCAACAGCAACGTGAGTTACCCGGCCGGGTATAAAACCGTCGTGGCCGTTTCGGCGATCGACAGCAAGTACGAGCTCGCCAGTTTCTCCACCTTTGGCCCGGACATCATGCTCACGGCTCCGGGAGTAAGAGTCATCTCGACCGTTCCGCGTGGACTCGGCGGCCTGCTCATCAACACGACTGGCACCACCTACGCGGGCTCGCTGATGGACCATGCCAGCAGAACGCTCGTCGAGGGAAGCTTCGTCTCCTGCGATCTCGGAAAGCCCGGTGATTTTCCCGCTGCCGTGAACGGAAAGATAGCTCTCATCAAACGAGGCGACATCCCGTTCGGCGACAAAGTAAAGAACGCCGTTGCAGCCGGCGCAACTGCGGCCATTATCTACAACAAAGAGCCGGGGTCGTTCAACGGAACGCTCTGCGGCGAGCCGTGCAAGGACACCTTCGCCTTTCCCCTCGCGGCGGCGATCTCGCAGGAAGACGGCGAGGCACTCCGCACTCTGCCGGCAGGAACGAGTGTCAAACTCGGCTTCGACGATTACGACACCTACGACGGCACCTCCATGGCCTGCCCGCATGCGGTCGGTGTCGCCGCCCTGGTCTGGTCGGTCAATCCTTCGGCGACGGCGGCTGATGTTCGCGACGCTCTGCTGACGACGGCTCGCGATCTGGGACAGACCGGCTGGGATCCTCAGTTCGGATTCGGCGTGGTCGATGCGTATGCAGCCGCGCGGAAGCTGGCGCCACAGAAGTTTCCCATCCCTCCACATAGCCACGGCGCACGCCGGTAACCATGCTCCAGCCGACCCTCAGGCGCCTTCGGGCGCCTTTTTTTATTTGCAGTAATGGGGAATCGCCGCTATGATTACCCAGCTTCCAAAATCTGACTCGACCGGTGAATCCATGATCAAACGCCTCGCCCTGCTGTTTCTCGCGATTCCCGCGCTCGCCTTCGGCGATGCCTCCATCCGACATCCCTATCTCGTCGCCACGAAGGCTCCGCTACGACAGCTCCGTAGTCTGATCGATGCATCCGATCGCGTTACCGCCGAATTCGATATCGTAGACGGCTTCGCGGCCGATCTCACCGATGACGAGGTCGCAAGACTTCGCCGCTCATCGTCGGTTCGCTACGTTACGCCCGACGCCGAATGTCACATTCTGGAAGTCGATAGCGACATTTCACTTCCGCTCCCCGCGGCGGCCGGGCAGAGCATCCCCTACGGTATCAAGCAGGTTCACGCCGATCTGGTCTGGCCTTACGCAACGGGCGCGAAGATCCGAGTCGGCATCATCGACACAGGAATTGATTACCTGCATCCCGATCTCGTCGGGCGCTTTCGCGGTGGCTACGACTTCTATAATCACGACGACGATCCGATGGATGACAACGGCCACGGAACGCACGTAGCCGGGACGGTCGCCGCAAACAACAACGAGATCGGCGTGGTCGGCGTCGCACCCGGCGTCGATCTCTACGCCTTGAAGGTACTGAACTCAGCGGGCTCCGGCTCGGCTGGACAGTTGATCGCCGCCCTGGACTGGGCCGTCGCCAACAAGTTGAACGTCCTCAATATGTCCCTCGGGTTTGGTACAAGCTCGCCTCCCCTGCTCGAGGAGGCTTTTCGACGAGTTCGGGAAGCAGGTATTCTGCCGATCGCAGCGGCTGGCAACGACGGCACCGATGGGATTTCTTACCCGGCGGCGTATCCCGGTGTCATCGCTGTCGGCGCGGTCGGTGAAGACTCACATCTAGCCTCCTTCTCGAATCGCGGCCCGCAACTGCTCGTCGTGGCGCCGGGCATCGATGTGTATTCGTCCCTTCCATCGACGATCCCCACAGCAGGAGCCATTCGTCGTTCGGACGGCGTCGGCGTCCCGGCCTCACCTTTGACGTACTCACCGGTCAGCGATTTCGAAGGACCTTTTGTGAGCAGCGGCCTTGGATACCCGGCTGACTTCACAGGATCGGTCATCGGTAAGATCGCATTGATCAGGCGAGGTGAGCTGACTTTCGGCGAAAAGGCTCAGAACGCGATGAGGGCCGGCGCGAAAGCCGTCGTGATCTACAACAACGTTCCAGGACCTTTTAATGGAACGCTCGGCGGTGTCGACCGCTGGCCGCTCACCGTCGGGATTTCAATGGACGATGGACTCGCTCTGATCAACAACTCCAGCTTGCGGATGACCGTGAGCACGAGCGCCGAGGGATACGGAAAACTGAGTGGAACGTCGATGTCCACGCCGCACGTGACCGGAGTTGCGGCTCTGGTCTGGTCACTCAAACCGACCGTCCCGGCCGACAGCGTCCGCGCCGCCCTGAGCGGCGGAGCCCATGATCTGGGAGACACAGGATTTGATTTGAGCTTCGGATTCGGTCTCATCGACGCGTACGCTGCGGGAAACCTTCTCGTTCCCGGGAGATTCAGCCAGCCACCCGCGCCTCAACCTGTGCCCCGCTCGCATGGGGTACGTCATTGAGAAGACGGCCGGAAGATCTCTCTTCCGGCCCTTCAATTCTCAATTCGGATAGATTCGTAACATGAACACGGTGTCTCCCTGCCTGACAGTCGCGATGGACTCGGTACAGGCGGCGGGACTCACGTAGCTCAACAGTTCGCAATCAGAGTCCGAGACAAAATTGTACAGCGCATGCTCGCAATCCGGAGCATCGACCACCAACGCTTTGGATTCCGCAACCGAAGTTTCCGGAGCGTTGATCTCCCTCTTTTCGATCGTAAACGTCATGGGCTCCTTCCTTCTGGGTTTCATAGTATTATCTTGAGCAATCATCGAACCAGTCTACGGCCGATTCGTAAATTAGGATGCCCCGATTTCTGCCCGTGAAAATCCGAGTGGAAACCTGGTACGAATCTGGCTTATATAAAATACAAATAAGAAGGACACGAAAATGGCCACGTCAAAGAAAATGAAACGACAGGTCGCGATCACCGCCGCATTTCTCGTACCTCTGGCCGTCGCAGCGGTTCTGTTGATCCCCCGCCACGCCGGACAGACGACCTCGACGACTCATGCGAGGGCCGACATGGTCGGCGCAGCACCTCCGACGGTGGACGAAATCACCAGGGGACTCGCCGAGAAAGGAGTCCAGACCAGTGGGCTCACCATCGCTGTTGTCGATGACATCGTTGTGATCAGAGGGACGGTGTTTGCGCCCGAAGAAGTCGGTCGCATTACGACCATCGCCAAGCAGATCGGCGCGAACCGGGTCGCGAACCTGGTGCAGACGCAGCAGAGGCCTGACGATATCCTCATCAAGCAGCAGGCCGAACGTGAGCTGATGCTGAGCAGGGCGCTGCAGGGCTGCAGGTTTCATGTGCAGAGTGAGGAAGGCGTTCTTCGAGTCAATGCAACCGTCCAGAGCGATCTCCAGGAAGACGCCGCCCGAGCCATCCTTCGCCACGTCCGAGGTACTCAGAAAGTCGAGGCGCAATTCGCCAGGTTCTGATTGAGGTCAAAGTTGTTCATCATCAAAGCCGCTCGAAGCTCGAGCGGCTTTTTGTTTGTCCAGTGCATCTGGGTGGCATTGCCAGTTTGACGAAGTGTGCCTTTTGTGTGGCACAGGCACTCTTGCCTGTGTGCCGCGGCGTCGAGCCGTGGCGTTTCTGTGGCGATTCACAGGAAGCTCGGCCTCGACGGCCAACCCACAGGCAAGAGTGCCTGTGCCACACAAGAGGCGGATCTCAGACGGACTGCTGACACCGCGCATGCTCAGCTGATATTTTCTCTGCATGTTCGAATATGAAGAAAAAGACGGAATCATCATTCTTACGCTCGCTCACGGAAAAGCGAGCGCGATGGACCTCGAGCTCATGGAGGCTCTCGACCGAACCGTCGACGAGCTACACACCAGGAATGCGCGCGCCGTCGTCCTGACCGGTCGAGGCTCGATCTTCTCGGCCGGGGTCGATCTATTCCGTGTGGTCAACGAAGGCGAGCCTTATCTGCGGCGATTCCTTCCTGCACTCAACCGCGGGCTGGAGCGCTTTTTCAAACTCGATATCCCGGTGGTGGCGGCGTGTAACGGACACGCCATTGCCGGCGGTTGCCTGCTCGTTCAGAGCTGCGATTATCGATTGATGGCAGCGGGCAACGGAAAGATCGGTGTCCCCGAACTGCTGGTCGGAGTACCCTTTCCGACCTCGGCATTCGAGATCCTCCGTTTCGTCGTACCACCCAATCGGCTCCAGGAAGTCGCTCTCACCGGACGAACGTACACGGCTCCCGACGCACTCGAGCGCGGTCTCATCGACGAGATCGCTGCGCCGGAAATGCTCATGGAGCGAGCGCTCTCGGTCGCCACCCAGATGGCAGCGATCCCTTCAGCCAGTTTCGCCGCCACGAAGCGCCTGGCTCGGCGGGATGCCGTGGCCCGCTTCGGAAGTGCAGACGAAGCCATCAACGCAATCTGGTCTCGAACCGAGACGATCGACACCATCCGCACCTACCTCGATAAAACGGTCGGACCGCGAAAGTAGGGGCGCGCAGAGCGCGCCGACACCCCACAACTGTCGCCCGCAACGAGAGTATCGGCTCTCTCTGCGCGCCCGCACCGGGCGGAGCCCGGTGTGTAGGCCCGGAGGGCCGCAGAGCTGGTAGCCAGTGGTGAGCGAAGCGAACCACTGGAAAACGTCACGAATCAATCATTTGCTTGAAGTTTCACCGAGCCCCGGCAGGGGCGAAAGCCGCCACCGGATGCCTCGTTTGGACGCGCTCTTCTGTCGATCGCTCACGCCCCTGCCGGGGCTCTACAGGAAAGAATCGTAATGATCCCGTGTCCAGTGGTTCGCTTCGCTCACCACTGGCTACCAGCTTACTGGCCCTCCGGGCCGCCCACGGATGGCCAAACTCCAGCGGCGCAATCTGCGCGCCCCTACGAGAGCGGGAGAGGGGCTTCGCTCCGTGATTGTTATGGGTGCGCAGGGGGCGGAGTCGCGGGGGGCGGGCCGGGCGGGGCAGGCTCCTGTCCGGGTGGCAGCGGAGTCTTCTCGATTGCGTAGGTCGGCGGAGTTACCTGATTTCGATGACAGGTCCAGCAGGTAACCTCGGAGTTGTGCTCATTCACCTTGGCGAGATACTCGCTGTTGATGGTGCGGGTCATTCGCAACATCACGCGCGCCACCTTCTTCTCGTTCTTCTCATCGGCCGCGAAGTCCATGGCGTCGGGCGCTTGTCCCTCCAGCCTGACGTGGCAGTGGGTACACTTCACCCCGAGCGAGCGGGAGAACCCGCGCATGATTGGGATCAGCTCAGGGCGAGTGATGTTGCGGGGGAGAATCTGGAGATTCTTGAATTCTCCCTGAGCCTGCGTCTGGCTCATGGGCGCAGTCGCTGTTGCCTGCCCCGCAGTCGAGGTCCCGGTATCGGGAGCCGCCGTCGTGGTCGTGGCACACGCTACGGCCAGAGCGATACTGCAGACAATTCCCGAGAACATAAGATTGACCTTCATTCCTCGCACCTCACTGTAAGATCGAAAACTCGTTGCCCTGCCCCGACAAACCTACACGATCCGCGGGCCTATTCACAATGCTCGTGCAGTAGAATCCGCTGCGTAGCGCGACTCTTGCACTCTGGCACTACAGGAGGTTCAAAGCATGTTCAAGAGAGAAAAAGAGACCGAGGTAGGCGTGATCATCGCCAGCTTTGTCATGGGAGCCCTGGTAGGAGCCGCAGTCGCGCTCCTTACCACTCCGAAGTCAGGAAGACAGACCCGCCGCGATCTGCAGCGAGGATTGGACGATCTGTCGGAAAAGGTCTCCGACTCAGTCGGAGATCAGGTCGACGAGCTGGCCGGACAGTTCAAGAAAGTCAGGAAGAACGTCCGCGCCCGCGCCCGCAAACTCTGGTAACGCTCTCGCTCCAGGCTTTACCTGTCCCGAGATCTCTTTTGGCCGGGAACTAGGTAAGCAGGCGCGCTACGGAAAGGGCCGAAGGCCCGAAATCGTTGTAGCCCCAGCCGTAAGGCTGGGGACGCGATCAATGCGACAAAACGCCGTGAGCCCGTAGGGGCGACATCGATGCCGCCGCTCCGCGGCTCGTGATTCTTATCAAGCCGTCGCAAACCCCACCCTCACGGGTGGGGCTACATCGATGTCGCCGCGTCGCGGCTGAATAGTTGCTGTCATGAGCTCGTTTCGGCCGCGCCTCATTCAGTTTTCTACCAACCCGGGGCGATGTTGAAGCCGAAGGTCCAACCCTGATCGGGACGCTGGAAAGGCTTCGCGTAGTAGAACTCAAGAGGAATGTAAGCCAGCAACAGGCGAGCCGCGACACCGGCGCTGAAGACTGGAACCCGTTCCGCCGTTGGACTGGTCGTGTACTTCAACTTCGGCGTCTGCCCTTTTGACCATGCCGTTCCGACGTCGGCGAAGGCGACGAACTCCGTTGGGAGGAAAGCGCCGCTGATCACCCCGAACTCTCTCACGCCAAAGAGGGGGACCCGCATCTCGAGGCTGACCACTCCGATCCGAGACCCGATCAGCCTGTCGAACACCGGGCAGGATCCGCTCGGGGCCGAACCGCATTCTGAAATATTGAAGGAACCCGATTCATAGCCGCGGACCAGCGATGGCTGTCCGACGAAAAGCGGCGAGAGAAGATTACTCTCCGCATCCGTTCCATACCGTCCATAGTGAAGTCCGCGCACGGCAACCGTGACCGGCGTGAGGAAGAAGTAACGCCGGTAATCGAGAAGAAGGGTCTCGAAATTGAGATCACCGCTGAGCGCCTGCACCTCATACCGATAGCGGGTTCCCTTTACCGGTGAGATAAATCCGAAGATTGAGCTGTCTCCGACAAAGGCGGCCGATCCTGTCAACAGATTCAGGCTGATCTTGTCGATGGTCCTGATTGTGTGATCGATGATCGTGTTGCCGACAATGGTTTCCTGCTCAATGGTGGTTTTGAATCCGATTCGTTGATAACCAGCGTGCGCCTCGATACGACGAGTGAGGCCGAGCGGGTACTGAGTGAGGACTGTCGCGGCATCCTGGGTCTGGACAAAACGAGTCTGCCGAATGACCTGAGCGAGCACGGGCTGGCCATTCACATTCACGACTCTCGAACCAACGTCGGTTCTTATGCTGACATACGGAATATGGGAGGCCTCGGCACCCCAGTTGGTCCGGTGCTGCTGATTGAGGTAGTAGACGTCGGCACCAAGCTGATCGCCGAAGCTGCCTCCTCCGCTACTTCCGCCGCCCTGCACGGTGAAGCCGATGTTCTGCTTCCCTAACACATCGCTGAAGGCAGCGCTGATGGTGCCGCCGGCACCGTAACCAAACTGGTCCCCTCCGATGCCGAAGGTGGGAGGCCCGAGGTACGTCAGATGGAACCGGGAGTCGTAACCGGAGCTCGAGAAGCTGGTCGTTGGCGGGAGGAGTCCTTCCTCCGGACGCGTCAGGTAGCTGGTGTAGTTATTGGCCGACGCGGCCCGCATGGGAGGAAGCAACGATGCGCGCGTGGCCTCCCCGGCCGAAGCCACCGCCATCGGGACTGCTTCGCCAACCGTGGAAGCCGGCAATTCGTAGATGTTGTAGTCATCGTTCTCGTACAGTGAGAAGACGATCTGCCCGGTGCCGGCGGCGACGGTCATGGCCGGCGACAACTCCGTGATTCCGGAAACGCCTGTCGAAACGCGCGTGATGCGACTGACCGATCCGTCGGCCATTGCGTACCGAAAAACATCCGGAATTCCCTGAGCATTTGCGATGAAGTAAATACCCTTTCCGTCCGGCGAGAATTGCGGATTGATGTGTTTGGTGTTGTTGAAGATCGAGAGCGTGCGGATGGCGCCCGATGCTACGTCGATGGTCGACAGACGCATGTCATCGTAACGGAGCTGGTCGAGATTCGTTCCCGCCCCGCGGTCGGAGACGAAGGCCAGAGTGCGCCCGTCGGGCGACCAGGACGGCTGCAGGTCGGCGTACTTATCGTTGGTAAGGCGGCGGACCTGCCCGTTGGAGAGGTCGTAGGTGAAGAGATCAGTGACCCCGGTGGCCTGACCCGAGAACGCGATGGTGTGGCCGTCGGGTGACCAGGCCGGGTTTGCGAGGGCGTCGATGCCCGGAATCCTGATGCGCTGTTCGACATTGCGCGAGGCCACGTCGACGATGGCCAGTCTGTTATCACCCTTCTCGTAGACGACAAAAGCCAGCTTCTTCGAATCCGGCGACCAGCTACCCGAGGAGTCGATGAATCGCAACGAGTCGAAGTGCGGATCGCCATCCGACGAGACCACTTTCTGGATCGTCTCACCCGTTTGTGCGTCGGCCACGAAGAGATCGATGCTGAAAAAGTCGCGCGTGGAGAGAAACGCAATCGATTTCCCGTCAGGACTGATCGACGGGGCGATGTTGAGATGTCCCTTCGTCTTCTTCTTGCCGAGAAAGGCCGTCCCGAGTGTTTCCGGCCGTGAGAGAAAGACCGGCTCGTACAGCTCGCGCGCCGAAGCCTGCCAGTTCGCGAAGACTTGTTTCGCGGGGAGGTTGAACACGCGGATGAACGCTTCCTCGGGGCCGTAGACGCCCGACACCAGGAAGTAGCGGATGACCTGATCGTCGCCGTACCGCCCGCCCAGGTAAGCCATTAGAGCCTCGCCGTAGCGATAGGGAAAGTAGCGTGGATCGCTCGACAACCGGCGCAGATCAGGAAGGCGATCGTGGTTCGTGGCGTCACGAATCCACATGGCCGTCAGGGCGTCGATCCGTCCCTTCGAGAAGTACTCGGCCATACCCTCCACCAGCCACAGTGGAAGCGCCTCGAGATCGAACCGCCGCGCCGATCGCTGCGATCCTCCATAGGAGTTTCTGGCCGTGTTGGCGATGTCGTATTGAAAGACGTGCACCAACTCATGGCCGAGGACGTGATCGTTTTCCGCATATGTGCCCGTGAGCGGAAGCACGACCCGATTCTGGAAAGCGTCGGTGAAACCGCCCGTTCCCTCGCCAATGAGACCCCCCGTGGTCGTGGTCTGCTGAAAGTCGGCGCTGTTGGCGTAGAGCACGATGGGCTTGCGGACGAACTGATGGTTGAACACCTTTGACAGCCGCGAGTACCAACGTTCGGCCATCCGTCCGATGTCTTCGACTACGTCCTTTTCCCGATCGTAGTAGTAGATGTCGAAGTGCTCGGTGTGGAGAGTCTTGAAGTTGAAGTTCTCCCACTGGACTTTGTTTCGTCCGAAGTACTGAGCGTCGGCGCGTGATGGGACGAAAACGCAGCAGATAGCAAGGGCAAGAACGACGAAGCATCTAGTGAGAAGACGCATATGAAGACCTCGACTGGTTTGGATTATCCGACAAACCGACTCATGCTGCGACCATAGATCGTGCAAGTTCATTGCCGCGTCTGCGATGTCACGGAACGTTGACGCGTGGCGGAATGGCTGTCACGGGAGTCATTTCACCCGCAAGTGCCGGGTCGAAAAGACGCTCCTGTCCCGTAGGGCGCGGGCAGAGCGCGCCGACACTCTGGGCGTTGGTACCTCGTCATTCGGAAACGAAATCGGAGTGGCGGCATCTTTGCCGCCTGGCTCGGCGCCGTCCCGCGGCGCCGTTCTCGCGGAAGCGATCTCGGATGGGGACGGCGGCGGCGCGGGACGCCGCCGGGCCAGGCGACAGGATGTCGCCACTCCGAACTTTTCTAGCCGCCGCAACGCGACGTCAGGAATGTGATTCAACGGACTTACTTTCCCATCCTCGGGCCATAAAAAAGGTATTCGAGCTTCTCGCCAACTTGCCGAACATTTACAAATCCATCAGCATACGGCGCTCCCTGCCCCGCGGCCCCGAGCGAGGAAACCGAAGCAGAATGGACGTGAAAAAAATCTTTTCGGAAGCAGATCTGCAACAGATCGAACAACGAGGAGTAACCCTCGATATCGCTCTGCACCAGGTAGACCTGCTTCGCAATCCTCCCCCACCGATCCTCCTGGTGAGGCCTTGCACGGCTGGCGACGGGATTCGGGTTTCAGAGGCCGAAAAGGAAGAGCTGATCTCTGCGGCGCGGCGTGTCGCCGCGTCCGCACGAGTGATGAAATTCGTGCCGGCGTCGGGCGCGGCCACTCGCATGTTCAGGGATCTCTCCGCGGCTGCGGCGAACACCAACGCCGCCCCGCGATCCTTCGAGCCGGTTCGACTCTTTCTGACCCGTCTCGATGACTTTCCATTCGCCGCGGAGCTACGGGCCCGAGCGAACATTTGCGGCAACAGTCCCGAGGATGACAGGGCGATTCTGCTGACCCTTCTGCGGGAGATGAACTATGCCTCGCGGCCGAAGGGACTGATCCCTTTCCATCGAGACGGCGAGAGGGTTCGCACGCCGTTCGAAGAGCAGCTCATCGAAGCGTGCGCTTTCGCGCGGTCGGATGACGGAGCGTGTCGCGTCCAGTTCACGACCGCCACCCAGGCGTTGCTCGATTTCCAGACTGAGCTCGGGCGCGTCGAATCGTCGCTCCGGGATGCTGGCTGCAATCCCAGGGTCGATTTCTCAGAGCAGCACCCTTCCACAGATACGCTGGCTCTCGATGCTGAAGGCGAGCTATTCCGCGAATCCGACGGCTCCCTCCTGTTCCGTCCAGGCGGCCATGGTGCGCTCATCAGAAACCTCGAACAACTCAACGGCGACATCGTATCGATCAAGAACATCGACAACGTCCTGCCGGCGGCAATGCAGGCAGAGTCCGTCGAGTGGAAGCTCATCTTGATCGGAGTCCTGGCTCGGCTGCAGGATGAGGTGTTTGAGGCAATCCGCCGCTGCGGATCGCCCGCGGCATCCGAAACCGATGTCGCCGACGCTCTGGCTCTCGCAGCGGAACGATTCAATCGTCGGCCGCCACAAGGCGCCGTGACCCTGAACGAGCGAAAGGCGTTCGTCCTCGATGCGCTGAACCGTCCCATGCGCGTCTGCGGCGTCGTGAAAAACGAGGGCGAACCGGGCGGAGCGCCTTTCTGGGTAGCGGAAGAGCAAGGAGGGGAATCGGTCCAGATCGTCGAGTCCTCTCAGGTCAGGATGGACGACGCGCATCAGCAGAAAATCTGGAGCTCATCGACCCACTTCAATCCCGTCGACATCGTCTGCGGTCTTCGCAACTGGAATGGGGAGCCTTTCGATCTGTCTCCCTTCATCGATCAGCGGGCGGTGTTCGTCTCCCGCAAGTCCCATGAAGGACGCGAGCTGCGTGCGCTGGAGCTCCCCGGACTCTGGAATGGGGCGATGGCCGGTTGGAACACCGTTTGTGTCGAGGTTCCAGCATCGACGTTTGCGCCGGTCAAGACCGTGCTCGACCTGCTGCGGTCTCAACACCAGACGACAAGTTGACGAGAACTGGCTGACTGTCGCCAGCGACATGCTATCGATTCGGACCCGCCCCGCGCTACGTCGGCGAGATGATTCAGATGTGCGAGTGGTCCGAAGTAAAAGGTGCCGGCCGCACGCCGTGCGGCCCTACGCCCTGTTCTTTGTAGGGCCGCATGGCATGCGGCCGATACTTATCCCCGACATCGAGCCCTACTTCGCGGAGAGCGCCGGGAGCCCCGTTTTCTAGCTCGCCGGCCACCCCACGATCTTGTCGATCGTGTCGCGTGAAACCGAGTGATAGGTCGGACGCGCCTTCCGATAGATATCCAGGGCCCTAGTGCGACCGGCCGGAGTCTCCATGAGCTTCGCGTAAACAGGCTTCAGATATTTGCGCCGTCCCTGCTCGGTAAGAAAACGCTCGATGGCCGGATAGACCGGCTCGTAACCGTTCGCAATCGACGCCACCAGCCACTCCACGCGGATCTCCGTATTCCGGGTCGAGAGATGGAAGGTATGCTCGAGATCGTCCATCTGCGAACGAGACAGTTTTTTGGGCAGTGACTGCAGAAAATGAATCCACTCGTGCGTCGACCACTTCGCCGTATCGATCTGTGAAGCAGGAGTCCCGCTCACGAACCCTCTGGCCTGCTGTTCCACCCTGGTAAATGCATCGGATCGAATCAGGGGAAGACTGGAAGGAATCCCCGGACCGTAAACCCACTCCTGTACCGCAGCCGCTTTCTCCCACTCCGGATTCTTCGAGAGCAGATTTGCCTGGAGATAATCGACGAATGTCTTCGTGTCCATGGAGTGAAAGGCGAACCTGGCGAAGTAATCCCGGACGAATCGATCCCAGTTCTCCCGTCCCACCACCTCCTCGAGATGCCGCAGGAAGAACGCCCCCTTCTCGTAGGCGATCGCATTCACCGCGTCATCAGGATTCTTTCCGCCGAGATTCTGGAGCAGGGGCGTCTGGTCGGGCGTCATGGCTGCGATCTCGTCGTGAAGATCCTCCAGCCCCAGGCCGGCCAGCATCTCGGCATACTCGCGGCCATTGAGCGATTCCATGATGCGGCGCTCGAAATAGCGGGTGAATCCCTCATTGAGCCACATGTCGTTCCAGGTGGCGTTGGTCACCAGATTTCCCGACCAGGAGTGGGCCAGCTCGTGGGCGATCAGAGAAACGAGCGAACGGTCGCCGGCAAGGATCGTCGGTGTGGCAAAGGTGAGCCGAGGATTCTCCATCCCGCCGAAAGGAAAACTGGGAGGAAGAATCAAGACGTCATATCTCCCCCAGCGATAGGGACCGTACAGCTTTTCCGCGGCCGAGATCATCTTCGGAACATCGACTAACTCGGCTGCTGCTCGGTCGATAACCGGCGTTTCGGCGTATACGCCGCTGTTCGGCCCCAGTTTTCGGAAGCGCATTTCGCCGACGGCAAGGGCTAGCAGATACGAGGGAATCGCCTGCGGCATCCGGAATCGATAAACGCCATCGGCTGAAGCCTCGGTCGGATTCTCCGCGCTCATCAGAGCGAGCAATCCCGCCGGTGCATGAATGGTCGCCGAGTAGGTCATACGCACCGACGGCGTGTCCTGACAGGGCACCCAGGTCCTGGCCAGAATCGATTCCGATTGCGTGAATAGAAACGGGAACTTCTTCGACGCAGTCTGTTCGGGCGAGAGCCACTGCAAGGCCTCGGCATCGGGCCTCGTCGAGTAAACGATCTTCACCGATCGGGTCGACGGCCCGATGGCGACTCTCAGATCCTGCCCCATGATCGGATCGACCGGGCCGAGCGAGAACTTCGCCGGCTCTCCGTCCGCAGTCACGCTGCCAAGGACGAGTCCACGACTGTCGAGATGCAACTCACCGGCGCCGGTGCGATTCAGAATCTGCAGCGTCGCCGAGCCGCTGAGCTTCTTCTGAGCGAAGTCGGGAGTGAGATCGAGATCGAGATGCTCGACCACCACCTCGGCGGGTCTCGCGAAGGAGTGTGGGTCCTTCACCAGTACCGGCGACGTCACCGCAGGAGAGACTGCAACCGGCGGAACAGCGGTGTGCGTGCATCCGAATGCAGCAACTACGAGCAGCACGAAAGTAAACGTGTGTTTCAAGACAACCTCCATGACCGTAACGATTGGCGGAACACGCGGCTTTCCCTAGCGTCGTCATCCTGAGCCGCAGCGAAGGATCTCCTGAAGCAGAATCCGAATTCACATCGTTCCTATCTTGAGATCCTTCGCTGCGGCTCAGAATGACAACGGTTCATTTTGGGGCTTCAACAACATGCCACCGTTGTTCCACCGCTTCTAAGAAACTCCCTGTATTTACGCGGGTTCCCTGATGTGTCATCCCGAGCCGCAGCGAGGGATCTGGGCGGGGGCCTTTCCATCGTGGTGCTCGCAAACATTTTCGATTGCCAAGGGTCTAAGGCCCCCGCCCAGAT
>DASZZV010000075.1:0-5857 GCA_035544835.1 Thermoanaerobaculia bacterium | reverse complement strand
CCTCCCTCGATGGCCGTTCCAATCAGGAGCGACGACTGGAACCAGCCACGGTGCTGATCGTGACCTTCGAGATACATCGCCGCGGGGTGCGTCAGCTCCGGCCGGCTTTTGAGAACGGCGATGTGGGAGCAACCGGAATCGAACCAGACGTCGAGAATGTCCTTCTCCTTCCGGAAGCTCGTTCCACCACAGGAACAGCGGTAGTCCTTCTCCAGAAAGGCGGTGGCCTCGTGTGTGTACCAGGCATCCGCCCCTTCACTCTTGAAAAGCTCGACTACCCGCTGGAAGAACGCCGGATTCTGGATCGTTGCGTTGCAACCCTCGCAGTAGAGGACGGTGATGGGAACGCCCCAAAGGCGCTGCCGGGAGATACACCAGTCGGGACGGTTCTCGACCATTCCGGTGATGCGCTCCTGTCCCCAGGCGGGAACCCAATGCACACCTTTGATCTCTTCGAGAGCCCGCTCCCGAAGGCCTTTCTCATCCATGTTGATGAACCACTGCTCGGTGGCTCGGAAGATCACCGGGTTCTTGCAACGCCAGCAGTGCGGATAGGAGTGCCGGATGTTTTCGCCCTTGATCAGAGCCTTCTTTTCTTCGAGCAGCTTCACGATCTCGGGATTCGCTTTGAAGACATGCATGCCCTCCCACAGCGGTACGTCAGTGGTGAACTGTCCGCGATGGTTGACGGGCGTATAGATATCGAGGCCGTAGGCGCGCCCGAGTTTGTAGTCGTCCGCGCCATGTCCTGGTGCTGTATGGACCAGGCCCGTTCCCGCTTCGAGCGTTACGTGATCTCCGGTTACGAACAGGCCGTCTCGATCGAGAAAAGCGTGACGATAGGTCTGCTTCTCGATTGCCGATCCTGGGAATGTCTGCACGACCTTCGGATCGTCCCATCCGAACTTCGGTGCGACGGTCTTCAACAGATCGCTGGCGATGATGTGGTAACCGTCGGGTCTCTGCACGACCGCGTACTCAAACTCCGGACGGAGAGCGATGGCCAGGTTGGCCGGAAGAGTCCATGGCGTGGTCGTCCAGATCACCGCGTACAGCGGTAGATCGGTTGGAACACCGAGAAGCTCGGCCGTGGCGCGACTGGTCTCGAACCGCACATACACCGACGGTGAGTCATGGTCGCTATACTCAACCTCGGCTTCCGCCAGCGCGGTCTGGCATGAAGTGCACCAGTGAACGGGCTTCAATCCCTTGTAGACCAGGCCCCTTTCGAAGAAACGACCGAGAGCATCGGCGATCGTCGCCTCGTAGTCGTAGGACATGGTGAGGTAGGGATGTTCCCAGTCGCCGAGTACACCGAGGCGCTCGAAATCCTCGCGCTGGATGGCGACCCACTTCGCTGCGAAGTCGCGGCAGGCGCGCCGGAACTCGGCAGCGGAGAGATCTTTTTTTTTCGAGCCGAGATCCTTGTCGACCTTGTGCTCGATGGGAAGTCCGTGGCAGTCCCAGCCGGGAACGTAGGGAGAGTCGTAGCCCATCATGGTGCGGGACTTCACGACGAAGTCCTTGAGGATCTTGTTGAGGGCATGGCCGATGTGAATGCGGCCGTTGGCGTAGGGGGGACCGTCGTGGAGGACGAACTTCTCTTTACCGGCCGATCGCTCGCGGATCTCTCCGTAGAGATCCATCGCGTCCCACTTCTCGAGTCGCTTCGGTTCGTTCAGCGGCAGGTTGGCCTTCATGGCGAAGTCCGTCTGCGGCAGGTTCAGTGTCTTCTTGTAATCCTTCTTTTCGGACATAGGGGAGGGAACCTAGCATTCGAGGTCCGGCATTTCAATAGTAGGGGCGCGCAGAGAGCGCCGCTGGAGTTTGGCCCTTTGCCCTGGCACATCTCCGAGGGGAGCGGGCGCCTCGCCCGCTCTTCGAGCGAAGCTCGAAGAATCGTCGTGTTGTTACTGTAGAGCGGGCGAGGCGCCCGCTCCCCTCGGAGACGCGCCGCTTACATGCCGCTGGTGACGGCGGTTCCCAGCGAAACGCGGAGTTTTTCACCGACCTGCAGGACGTGGTCGTCATCCAGGCGATTGAGGTCCAGTAGCTCTTCGACGGTCAGGCCGTGGCCCTTGGCGATCGAGTACAGCGTTTCTCCTCGAGACACCGTGTAGTACGAGTCGGCAGGGTGCTGCCTGAGTCGCTCGGAAAGCTCGCTCTGTGTGACGGGAAGGAAGAGCGTGTCACCGGAGCGAACCGTGCCCGGCGAGACTCCGTTCATCTCGGCGATGTCCTCGACTCGAACTTTCAGTCGCTTCGCCAGCGATCCTATCGAGTCGCCACGCCGCAATGTGAACGAAGCCACCGAGACGTCAGGATCTTCGAAGCGGAGGTTGGCCGCTTTGGCGAGCAGTGCTGGCGCGACTTCCTTCCTCACCTGAAGGCGGACCTTTTCCGGCGGAACGACTCCGCGACGATATTGTGGATTCAAATCCAGCATCTCTCCCTCGGTCATGCCGCAGGCTCGCGCCACAAAGCCGAGCGAAACAGGCCCCTGGATCTCAACCTCGGAAGTGGGAATCGGATCAGCTTCGATCACCTTGAACCCGTAGCGGGAAGGCTCACTGACGATGAGCAGCGTGGCGAAGAAAGTGGGCACATAGCCACGCGTCTCCTTAGGCACGGCGTTGAGATCCTGCAGCTCCCAGAAGCTGCGCGCGCCGGTTTCGGTAAGAGCGCGCTGCACCCGTCCCGGGCCGGCGTTGTAGGCAGCGAGAGCCAGGGACCAATCGCCGAAGCGGTTGTAGAGATCGCGAAGATATCCGGCCGCGGCCCGGGTCGACTTCACCGGGTCGGCCCGTTCGTCAACCCACCAGTCGACACGAAGTCCATACTCACGGGCAGTGGCGGGCATGAATTGCCAGATGCCGTGCGCCCCGGCCCGTGAGGTCAGGTTGGCGACGTAGGCGCTCTCGATCACCGGCAGATAGGCGAGTCCATGCGGCAGGTGATACTGGTCGAGCGTGGCATCGATGAGTTTTTTGTATCGGGCCGATCGGAGCAGCGACAGCTGAATGCTGTCATGGAGGTCGGTGGAGAAGTAGTTGAGGGCGCCCCGTATGGATCGATGATCGGGGACGTTCATCGACAGCGCGGCGTCGGCATCGACAACTTCGCCCTTGGTCGCGCCGGAGGACCGGGCCAGGATCTTGTCGTAGGCCCCTTCGAGCTCGGAACGAAGTTCGCGAGCGTCGTTGATCGTCATGCCTGAAGACGACACTCGAGAGGCTGGCGGCACCGGCTTCGGCACCGGCGCTGATGACATCGCACACGCCGCTGGCAGGAGGGCGAGGAAAAGGATCCCCACTCTTTGTTCGATCATGCCCTTCCCCCTTTCACTCACCACCCGGGACTGATGTAACGTTACTTGCTTGAATCGGAACCGAAATCTATCTTCAAGTTTAGCAGGAGACTCTGGAGAGTGGATGCGTTTTCCAGCGAGAGGGACTGATCGTCGGAATGAATGATGTTTCCGCCTTCGTCCTCGAACGACAGTTCGACTCGCAGCCTGCGGGCTTTTCCTGCGGCCGGAGAAGCCGCAACCGTCATTGTCCTGGTCTCTCCTGATTTCTTTGCCGGTGTCATGAGTGACGTGAGCGCGGCCAGCGGATCCTTTTTCGATTTCGGCGGCCCCTGGGTCGACTTCTTACGGAGAGTCTCGAGCTCCGCCATGATGTCGATGTTGGAGCGCACCTTGACGTGCTTCACAACCGGCGCCTCGACTTTGGTGACCTTTTCGGTCGAGAAATTCACTTCAGGCTCCGCCGCCATCTCTGCAGGCGTAGCCACCGGGGACGGAGTAGGTGTCTGTGGGATGGTCTCTGCCACCGCGGGCGGGCTGGTCGGAACCGGTTCGAGCACCTCCGGTTCCTCGACTGCGATGATGGGTCCCGAGGGCGCCGGTTGCGCGATCGCGGCCGCGACTGCCGGCATGGCCGGAATGGCTACGGTACGATTCGGGGAGACTGCCGGTGCCACCGTCGGCGGAGGTGCGGGCGCGGGTCTCGGAACCGAGGTTGCGGGTGCTGACGCAATGGGCGCAGGCGCGGCGGGAGCAGCAGGAGTGGGCGGTTTGAGGATCGGTGGATCGCCCTGCTTCCGCACCGTCATCTGCATCACCGGCCTGGCCGGCTCGTCGCCCATCATTCGCTTGCGAAGTGTGCGCAGGGTGAGCTTGGAGATCGTCTTCAGCGTTTCGAATACGCCTCCGCCGTTGACGGCTGTGGCCTCTACCCCCTCGAACTTCCCGAGCGGGCCGAGCATGGCCAGGATCTCTTCTTTCGAGGCGACGTTGGGAAGATCGCGCTTGTTGAGTTGAACCACCAGTGGAATCTCATCGAGATCGAGTCCGATCTCAGCCAGGTTTTCGCGCAGGTTCTTGAAGCTCTCTGAGTTTGCTTCGAGCATGGCCCGCTGCGAGTCGGCCACGAAAACGATCCCGTCGGCACCCTTGAGCACGAGTTTACGGGTGGTGTTGTAGAACACCTGCCCGGGAACGGTGTAGAGCTGCAGTCTGGTCTTGAAACCGCCGATCACGCCGACGTCGATTGGGAGGAGATCGAAGAACAGAGTCCGGTCGGTCTCTGTCTCCAGGCTGACCATTTCTCCCCGGCTCTGGGGCGAGGTTTTCGCATAGATCTGGTGGAGGTTGGTGGTTTTCCCGCAGAGCCCCGGACCGTAATAAACGATCTTCGCCGCCATCTGCATCGTTGCGTAGTTGAAGAAGACCATTCGTGCGGCGGCTCCAGATAAGGATAAATAATCGGGAGACCGATGGTAGCACCCGCTTCTGGAAAGGGTCAATGGAGGGAGGGGGAGGCAATTTCGGATTTCGGATTTCGGATTTGGAAGAATCCAACTCTCGTTTCCGACCGCCTCTTTTAAATTCGAAATTCGAAATTCGAAATTCGCAATCGCCCCCCTCACATGGCCTTGTCGTAGACGCGGCGGATGACCAGCGGCTGGGGAAGGCGGGTCAGGACGAGCTCGGTCGTGGAAATGAGCTGCGTACCTGCGTCTTCGAGCTCGTAGGTTTCCTTCATGGCTCCAGTCTCGGCTGAGCTGAGGTCAAAGGTCAGCCGTTCGCCGTTCCATGTGTAGACGACCGCGCCGGCCAGTTTTTTCTTCGGTACCTGGCCGTTGGTATAAACGACCCGGACCATCCCACTGCCGTCGCTGAAAGTCAGCTTCGGCCCCATCTGCTCGACGCGGATGAGCTCGGAAGGGCGCAAAACGTTTTCCAGCCGGTCGGACAGTTGCTCTCTGGCCCCAGGCGAATCGACGCTACCGCTGGCCGTAAAGACTCGCTTGACGGCATCGCGAACCGACTCGCTGTGCTCGAAATTGAGAGCCCAGGTGCCGGTGAATCCGCGATGCTCGGTTGGAGTCGGCGCCGTAGCGCAGCCCGCGACGAGAATCATTGTCAGCAGTGCAATCATCCATTTCATCGATTACCCCTTCATTCTCCCGATACAATACCTCGTGCGACCCGGCAACTGCAGTGCATCTGATCGCACAGGAGAGTCTTATGAAACACCATCTCGCGATTCTGGTCCTCTCTTCTGGAGTTCTTGCGGCATGTAACAAGACCGTACCTCCAGTCCAGCGCGCCTCTGTCGGACAGAAGGGCACGACCACATCGGTAACTCCCACGAATGCCGCCGGCAAAAAGACCAGCAGTCTCGTTCCGCTCGATCGGCCGATCCTCGTCGAGAGCGTTCATCTTTCCGATCATCTCGGGAGCGGCGGCTTCGTGGATAGCGATGTTGCTCAGATCAAAACGGGCTCCCGCATTTACCTTTCCATGATCTTCAAGCAGGCTCCGCTCGGCTCAGCGGCCCGCGTTGTATGG
>DASZZV010000074.1:0-15519 GCA_035544835.1 Thermoanaerobaculia bacterium | reverse complement strand
CGGCCGCGGCGTCTCGCGTTTCAGCCGGCCTCTCACGGCTGGTGCCTACCTGCCGCGGATACTCCTCGAGAACTGCGACCTGATCTTCGGCGCGAACTATTTCCTGCCGCGGCTGATGTCGGCCGTCGCCAGACACCGCGTCATCACCATCCACGACCTCACCTACAAACGGTTTCCGGAGCTCCTTCAGAAAGAGACACTCGACAATCTCGAGGCGGAGATGGATCGCGAGATTGCCCGCGCCGACGGTATCATCTGCGTTTCCCGGACCACCCGCGAGGATCTCCTCCACTTCTATGACGTCGATCCGTCACGAGTTTTCGCCATTCCGTCGGGAACGATCGTAGACCCTGACACGGTTGACGAGGGAACCGACCGTCTTCCCTCCCGATATGTACTCTTCGTGAGCACCATCGAACCGCGGAAGGATCTCGACACACTGCTGCGAGCCTTCGAGATCCTCAAGTCCCGCGGTGAATACGCAGGCGATCTCGTGATCGTCGGCAAGGTGGGATGGAAGGCGGAGTCGACGATGGAAGCGATCCATGACAGCCGCTGGAAAGAGTCGATCCATCATCTCGATTACCTGACTCGCAACGCGCTGACATCCGCGTATCGTCGTGCCGAGGTCTTCGTGATGCCGTCGCTGTATGAGGGATTCGGGTTTCCGATTCTGGAGGCGATGGCTCAGGGCGTGCCGGTGATCGCCGCGGAGTCGTCGTCGTTGCCGGAGGTGGGCGGTGACGCCGCGGTTTACTTTCAGCCAAAGGATGCCGAGGCGCTCGCCGCCTCAATCAGGCAGGTGACGTCTGATGAAGTACTGCGCTCGGAGATGGTCTCGCGCGGAGCGAAACGCGTCGAACACTTCAGCTGGGAAAAAGCGGCCGCCGAGACCGCAGAAGTTTTTCACAGGGTGGCAGGGCGTTGAGGTGAAGGATCCCCTGGTACTGATCGATGGGCGCCCGCTGGTCGGTCATCGAACCGGGATCGGCGTCCACACGGCCGAGATCGCGCGGCGACTTCGATTCACGCCCGCGCCAGTCATTGCCGCTCATGCCGGATTGGGTGACGCATCGGACCTCGATGGCTGCCGTGTCGTCGTCGACAAAACGGCGCTCGGCGTTGTCTGGCAACAGATGCGGCTTCCCGAGATCGCCGCCAGAGAGGAAGCGGCAGTCGTCTGGGGGCCGCACGGAACGCTGCCGCTCCGCCTTCGAACGCCGGCGGTGGTATCGATTCACGACCTGACCTCGATCACCATGCCGCATCGTCATCGCATCAAAACGGTGCTTTCCTTCAACCTCTTGATCGCCCGAAGCCTCGAGATGGCCGAGTACATCGCTGCAGTCTCTTTGACTGCCGCCTCCGAGATCATGCGAGGGTTCGGCGTGCGCTCTGGAAAGATCACCATCGTGCCGAACGGAGTTGATGAGTTCTTCTCCCCGGGACCGGCCGACGGGCTTCCGGCCCGTCTTGCGGGCAAGGACTACCTTCTTTATGTAGGCACCCTCGAGCCTCGCAAGGGAATCGATGATCTCGTAAGAGCGTGGCGGGCCATCACGGGACGGCCCCGCCTCGTTTTATGTGGGAGCGAGGGATGGGGACACGCGCGCCTCCGTTCGATGATGGAGCACGAGATCGAGGCCGGCGAGATCATCATGACCGGATACGTCGACCGTACCACACTGCGCGCGCTGTATCGGGGAGCGTCAGCACTCGTGTATCCGTCACGATTCGAGGGCTTCGGGCTGCCCCCCCTCGAGGCCATGGCCTGCGGGACTCCTGTGGTCGCGACCGCCGGCGGTGCCATTCGCGAAGTGGTCGGCGACGCGGCGGAGCTGGTCGAGGTCGGGGATATTGATGGCCTGCGACAAGCCATCATGACGGTGCTGGCGAACGAGTCACGACGTCTGGAGTTGATCGCCCGCGGCCACGAGCGAGTCGAATTGTTTCGCTGGGATACCAGCGCCCATCTGATGCGCGATCTCCTCCGGGCGGCGGCGCGATGACGCTGACGATCGGCATCGATTGCCGCAAGGTCTTTGACTTCGGGATCGGCACCTATATTCGGGGCCTGCTTCATGCCTATCGCGACCTCGTCACCGACGAAGAGCTCGTCCTGTTCGGTCCTGAGTCTCTGCGCGACATCGTTCCCGGGAACGACGAGCGGTTCACGCTCGTCGAAGAGACCGCCTCCCATTACTCGATCGAGGAGCTGGCAGCACTGGAGAGGCAACTGGAGCGACACCCCGTCGACGTCTTTCACGCTCCGCATTACGTGACGCCGTTCGGAAAAACGAAGATGGTCGTAACCATCCACGACCTCATTCATCTGCAGTACCCGCCTCGCAATCCCCTGGCCGTGATCTATGCGCGATGGATGATCGGCCGAGCGGTACGCAGCAGCAGACAGATTCTCACTCCCAGCGCGGCCGTTGCGCGAGAAATCGAGAAATGCTTTTCCAGGGCCCGGGGGAAAGTGACCGTGACCCCAAATGGGATCGACGCAGCACTCTTTGCCACTCCAGATCCTGGCTCGGATCAGGAATTCCTTTCGCGGTCTGGATTACGACGAGGTGAGTACCTTCTCTATGTCGGCAACGACAAGCCGCATAAGAATGTCGATCTTCTGATGAGGGCCTGGCGCGGAGTCGTGAGCGAGGGCGGAGAAAAGACACTGGTTCTGGCGGGTGGAGATTTCAATCGCTTTGCGTCAGTGCCGGGAGTACGAGTCGCCGGCTTTCTCTCCGACAGGCATCTTCGATCGGCCTATAGGGGAGCGATGGCGCTGGTCTTACCGAGTCTTTATGAGGGTTTCGGTCTTCCGATCCTCGAGGCCATGGCGGCAGGAACACCAGTCGTGATCTCCGATGGTGGAGCTTTACCTGAAGTCGCCGGTGATGCAGCGCTGATGTTTGTGTTGAGCGATGCCCATGGGCTCAGCAAAGCTCTGCTTCGCGTGATCTCTGACGAAGCGTTACGCGCCTCGCTTCGCCAAAAGGGGCTGGACCGAGTCCGGCAGTTCTCTTGGGAAGCCACGGCGCGAAAGACTCTCGAGGTCTACAGAGCGGCTTCCCTCGCGTAGGGACGCGCAGCTGCGCGTCCGGTACCGCGCCGGCGTCGCGCGGAGCGTCCGTTCTCTATCTGCAGAATCCCGGCAGATTCTCTTCCTGGTGCCGCGGACCGCCCTGACGGCGTTCTCGGTGCCGGACGCGCAGCTGCGCGTCCCTACGCGGGGAAGGGCTGCGCAGAATTCTTTCAGTTTGACGCATCTGGTACATCTCCTGATCCCAATCGTGTTCGTGGGAGAATCGGCCGCGGTGAAAACACGGACGCTTCTCCTGGTCGGGGCGACGCTCTATTTCGCCGAGGGATTTCCCTATGGGCTGATCTCAGAAGTGCTGCCGTTGTACATGCGGCAAGGGGGCGCCTCGCTCCGCCAGATCGGGTTTCTGAGTGCGATCGCGATTCTATGGAGTCTCAAATTCGCCTGGGCGCCGGCGGTCGACCGCTTCGCCACGCCTGCCATCTGGATGCGGGGCGCACTGCTGGCTCTTGCTCTGGTACTGGGCGGATTCGCGTTGAGCCTCCCCTCCCCCGGACCACTGTTCTGGTTTTTCGTCGTGGCGATCATCGCCGCCTCGGCAACCCAGGACCTCGCCATCGACGCCTTCACCATTGTCGCCACGCCCCCTCCGCTCCTCGGGCGTGTCAACGCGATACGAATCACGTTTTACCGCGTGGCGATCATTGTCGGCGGCGGACTCATACCAGTTGCCGCGGCCTCGCTGGGCTGGCGCAGGGCTTTCTTTCTGGCGCTGGGCACCGCACTGATCCTCCTCACGCTCACGTTCACGATTCCTCGAACGCAAAAGGCCGAGCGCGCAGCTCTGCACTGGCGCGATGTCGCCGGCGAGTTGTCCCAGCCGGGAATGGCGCTGACTCTTTCGATCGCGCTGCTCTACCGGCTTGGAGACTCTGCTCTGACGCCGATGACCAAACCGTTCTGGCTGGACAGCGGCTACAGGATCTCAGAGGTGGCGACGCTGACGACCACCGTCGGCATCAGCCTTACCATCGTCGGGGCAATCATCGGTGCGGCGGTGATCGATCGCATCGGCGTAGCACGCAGCCTGCTCGTGCTCGGCCTCTTCCAGATGTTGTCGAACGGCGGCTATGCCCTCGCTTCCCTGCTTGGTGCGGGTCGTCCGGTCATGTGGGGAGCGGCCGCAGTGGAGAACCTCTGTGGCGGTCTCGGCACGGCGGCGTTCCTCGCTTATCTCATGCTTTCCAGCAGCAGGCGGGCGGCGGCCACGACCTTCGCGGCATTCACCGCGCTCAATGCGCTGTCACGATCGGTCGCCGGAGCCGGCAGCGGATTCGCTGTTGAAAGAGTCGGGTACACGACGTACTTCGTTCTGACGATGCTGCTGGCGGTGCCGGGATTGCTGCTTGCGTCGCGTGTCGTGGACGTTGGGGAAAACTCCGATCCAGGATAAAAACGAAACGAGGGACCCTTGCGGATCCCTCGTACGTTACAAAAGAAACGTAAAGCAGTTATTTCTTTTTCGCTTTGGACTTCGCGGGTGACTTCTTAGCTGACGATTTCGCGGCGCTCTTTTTTGCTGTAGCCATCTTTTTCACCACCTTTCTGCCGTGCGGGACCTCACGGTCGCGCGTACATGGCAAATGACGCCGGATCTCTCCGGCGAACTTTCATTCTGATGGGAGGCATCACGGACGGCCGCCTGCGGAAGACTCACGCCGCGTCTGTTTCGGGTCCGTTTCTGCATGTCGATATTGATCATCAATTTCCTGTGATCCTTAATATGAGATCACGAAAGAATAATGTCAAGTGATTTCTATAAAAAATTGTTCTTCTAATTCATATCACCTAAAAAAACCTTTTCGAGACACGATTACAGTGACGCCAGAAGTGCACAGATCTTTGTGCACTCAGCGACCTCGCTGGCGATTGCTTCTCGTGTGGCACAGGCACTCTTGCCTGTGTGTCGGCCGTCGAGGCCGACTTCTCTGTGAAGCATTACAGGGACGCCGCGGCTCGACGCCGCGGCACACAGGCGCCACACAAGAAACCAGCCATCACCCCAGTTCAATCGCAGCGAATGGAAACGCGCCTCGCTCGGAATCGTCATCGGCTGCGCCGCCGCCACGCCATGACACGCCGCATCGCCCGCTCCGTGTGAGAAGTCACACATCCGCGTTTCGCCGATGGCATCGAGGCGCAACCCGGGGATGTGAAAAGCGGACGGATGGTGAGTTGTTAACCGAGCGCTGAGGGAGAAGTGGACGACGCGCTAGCGGTCGGCGTGGCCGGACATTCCGATGTCCGGCGGGGCCGTCGACTCAACTCAGCGGCGGTGGACAGCCCCTGTGTACACCACGAGGCGAACATTGGAAGTTCTGCGCAAGCCCCAGCCGGACATTGGAATGTCCGGCCACCGGTTCTACCGCCGCGCGCCGCGGACGTGAGGTCTGGCGCGGTTCACGAAACCGAGATTGGCGTAGCTCGTGTTCAACACCGGCAACGGATCCTTGCCATACCAGTCCGAGATGATCGTCGAATAGATGGAGCGGAAGTCGATCTGGGTCTTGAGGTCGCCGGCGTCGAGGTCATTGAGGTTCGGCACGTCGCCGTAGAACGTTCCGCCTTTGATCCCGTCGCCCATGAGCAGCACCGTCCCGGCCTTCCCGTGATCCGTCCCGGCGCTGGCGTTCTCCTGAACGCGACGACCGAACTCACTCCACCCCATGACCATCACGCGGTCGGAGATGCCACGCGTGGCCAGATCGTCGTAGAACGCGGAGAGAGATTCTGAGACATCGGTCCAGAGATTCGCGTGCGTGTTCAGCTGCGCACCATGCGTGTCGAACCCGCCGTTGCTGATCCAGACGGCCTGGGTACCGAGGTCCCCGGCCAGCACCTGAGCGATCAGCTTCAGGCCGTTGCCAAGCCCGGAGCTCGGATAGATTGCAGTCGTCGACGCGGCCGGAATCGTCTTGAGAAGATCGATCGACCCGAACATCTCCTTGCCGTTGTTCTGGACGACTTCCAATGATCCAGGAGGCCGGGCTGAATCGTAGATTGCGCGCAGTGTCGCTTTATAGGACGCGCCATCACCCGGATATCGGGAATCGGTCTGGACATCGAACGTAGCGGCATTCTGAACCGCCGCGGCGATGACCTCGTTGGCGTTCAGCCCCAGCGCGATCTTGCTGCCAATCGATAACGTCGTCAGTGAGGAACCGATATCGGGAAGATAGGTATCGGCGTAACGTCCCAGCCATCCGGTGATACCCCGTTGCGTCTGCCCGTAGGAGTCATCGGCGGTCTGCCAGACATCCTGACAGCGGAAGTGTGACCGATCGAGACTGGCAAAGCCGACGTTGTTCACGAAGGCCAGCTTCCCTCTCTGATACAAAGTCTGGAGCTTCGACATGGAGGGATGAAATCCCATCCGGTCGTCCAGTTTCAGGATCTGCGCATCGGGGATCCCGAGAGTCGGGCGGAGAGTTCGATACTTCGAATCGGCGTAGGGGATGAACGTATTCACCGTATCGTTACCCCCGGCCAGTTGCAGGATGACCAGCACCTTGCCGGGAGCGAACTGACCGCCCATAGCACTCTTCAGAAGGAAGTCTGGTGCGAGAAAAGAGATCGAGACTCCGAGGGCTCCGGTCTTGAGGAAAGTGCGCCGTGTTGATTGCATGATTTTCTCCGGTTCCTTGCTTCAGATGCTCAGTTCAGCTGCCAGTCGGGGAGCGAGAGAATCATGTGAACGAGTCCTCGCTGTTTGGCGGTGAGTGCGGCACCGGCGGGTAGACTGCCGTCGGCCGATACGTAGCTGATCAGCCTGGTGCGTGTGTTCGCATCGACCGGCAAAGGACCGAGCCGGGTGAGGTAGAGATCCACCAGCGCCGCGGCGGTCGTGACCGTGACACCAGCGGCGAACTTCACCGGATCGAAGCCGGTGAGCAGCGTGTTCGCGTAGTTCATCCGCGACAGCAGGGTCCCGGAATTGATCCAGGTCAACCCGGTCGGCCAGCCGCTGACGTCGGGAGGATTGAAGGGGTACTCTCCCTGAACGCTCAGCGTGCCCGAGGCCGCGCGCGCGTCGGAGTCGATCAGAAGCTGTCGCGTGGACATGATGGTGTGATCGATCGGAGACTTCACCCGTCCCCAGATCGCCTTGCTGGAGTACATCTCGTCGGATGTCAGGATGGCGCGGACCAACGGCTTGATCTCCGTCTTTCCGTCGAGGTAGATCTGCGCGAATCGATCGACGACGTCCTGCTCCGGATACTCGTATGCGAAATAGGAGAAGGCCTTCGCCGCGATCAGTTGCGCATGCGCAAATTCGCCCGTTGCAATGCTGATGATGTCGCCGCCGTCCAGGGTGCCGACGCGCCCGAGAAAATCTTTCGAGGAATAGTCGTGCTGCGTGCTTCGGAAGATGAACATCCGGGTCTGACGATCGAGTCCCCATCCCGTAAATGCCCTGGCCGAGGAGGCAACATCGAGCTCAGAGTAATGCCCCTGCCCCAGAGTGAAGAGCTCCAGCAGCTCGCGGCCGTAGTTCTCGTTCGGATGTTCTTTCACACTCGAACGATTGTCGAGCCAGATCAGCATGGCCGGATCCTTCGACATGTCGAGGGCGAACTTTGCGAAGTTACCGACGGCATAACTGCGCATCAGCTTGTTCTGCCGAAGCATGTACTCCTGGTCCTGAACCTTGGAAATGGCCGTGGCCCAGTGGTCGTGCCAGAACCAGGTCATCCGCTCTTCGAGGGGACGTGCCGAATAGATCATCCGGGCGATGAACCAGCGGGCGATGCCCTGGGTCGTGGTGAGGTCGAGACCGAGCGCGGTGATCTTCTGGTCCATGGCCGCATTCGAGATTCCTTGGTAGTTCACTAGGAAATCGACGGCACCAGTCAGACCTTGCCCTGTGGCCTGAGCGATCTCCGCCGGGGTACCACCGAATGCCGCCCGCCGATAAAGATGTGCAGCGTTAGTCTCGTTCCAGGGGATCGACATGGTTCCTCCCACTTCTGTGGCCTGTTCCAGTATGAATCCAGCCGATTGGACGGGGTATTCCACAATGCGTTTACAGGAGGCAACTTTGGCTCTGAGCTACGGTTCTTTATCTTCCCTCTCCCCGGCGGGGAGAGGGTGACGCACGCAGCGTCGGGTGAGGGGCGTAACAGTCTCGCGCAGTATGTCTTTACAGGAGGATCGACGCGGGTTCCGACCGGGGCAAATCAAAGGCGAATTGTGAATGTTGAATTTTGAATGTTGAATTGTGAATTGAGGTCGGTGAGGCATGTGAAATTCAAAATTCAACATTCAACATTCACAATTCGCCGTTCGCCGCGGCCCCTCACCGCCAGGAAAAGGCAAGAGTTCTTCCGTCCATCAGATCGCCCTGCCCACAGCCGGCGCGATGATCCGCAGCTCGTCCATGAGCTTCGCGAACTGATCGGGATAGAGTGATTGTGGCCCGTCACACACCGCCTTGTCGGGATCGTGATGAACCTCGATGAGCAGGCCGTCGGCGCCGGCGGCCACGATGGCCCGGGCCAGCGGCACGACCTTGTCGCGACGACCGGTAGCGTGCGAGGGATCGGCAACGATGGGAAGATGCGACAGCTTCTGAATCACCGGGATCGCCGAGATATCGAGAGTGTTCCGCGTGTAGGTCTCGAACGTCCTGATGCCGCGCTCGCACAGAATGACCTGATAATTGCCACCTGACAGGATGTACTCGCTGGCCAGCAGCCACTCCTGGATCGTCGCCGACATCCCCCGCTTGAGCAGTACCGGTCTCCGCACCTGCCCCAGCGCCGACAGCAGGTTGTAGTTCTGCATGTTCCGGGCGCCGACCTGCAAAATGTCGACATACGGCAACATCCCTTCGATCTGACTGATCTCCATCACCTCGGAGACCGTGGCCATTCCGAATTCATCGCCCGCCTCACGCAACAGTTTCAGCCCTTCCACGCCCATCCCTTGAAAGGCGTAGGGAGAAGTGCGCGGCTTGTAAGCACCACCGCGCAGAATCTTCGCGCCGGAGCGGGCCACGCGTTCGGCGGTCGTGAACAACTGTTCGCGACTCTCGATCGTGCATGGTCCGGCCATGACGACCACCTCGTTTCCGCCGACCTCGAAGTCACGGAAGGGAATGGTCGTCCCTCCCGGCTTGAAACGCCGGCCCGACAGCTTGTAGGGCTCGCTCACGCGAACGACTTCCTGCACGCCGTCGAACACCTCGAACTCGCGCGGATCGAGATCGCCGACCTTGCCTACGACTCCCAGAACCGTCTGGTTTTTACCGGTCGAACGATGAACGTCGAAGCCGCGGCGGCTGAGCTCAGCCACCACCTTCTCGACCTTTTCTTCAGCGGCGTCTATCTCCATCACAATGATCATGACTGCTCCTCGGGTTGTCCCTTCATTTCAGATGTCTCGCGCTCGATTCTTCGCGCCTCGTCGATGATGCGCTCGAAGAGTCGCCGCATCGTCAGCGGCTCCAGCGGCCCTTCCGACCAGCGCTCGACGTTGTTCAGAACCTGCTTCTCACGATCGGGCGAATAAATCGGCATGTTCAATCGGCTCTTCAACTCGCCGATCTCGATGGCGTACTTGATCCGTTGGTTGAGCAACTTCACGAGAACCTCGTCGACGCGGTCGATGGCCTCCCGGGCGCGAAGGATTTCCCGCTTCGCCTCCTCCTCGCTCAACCGGGCATGATCTTTCATGAATGTTCTCCCCTCTTCATCGCCGCCGCCTCAAGCGTCGCCTCTCCGAGAATCGATCGAACGACCGCCGCCGCTCGCACAGGTGCGGCAACGCGATCTCCTTCGGCGATGGCCCGGACGATGGCGCTTCCCACGACCACGGCATCGCAATGAGGCGAGAGGGCGACGTAGTGCTCGTTCTTCGAGACCCCGAAGCCGACCGCAAGCGGCTTCGAGACTCGACTACGAATCTCCTTCAAGCGCTCGATGAGTCCGGGATCGAGCTCGCTCCTCGTCCCGGTAACGCCTGTCGTCGAAACGTAGTAGATGAAGCCGTTGGAGGCTCGGTCGATCATGGCCCTTCGCTTCTCCCCCGAGGTCGGTGAAAGAAGAAAAACCATCCCCAGCCCGTTGACCCGGCACGCCGCCCGGAGCTCCGCAGCACTCTCCGGCGGAAGATCGGTGATCAGGATCGAATCGATTCCGGCCGCTGCCGCATCGACCGCGAAGCGCTCCGACCCATATCGAAGAACAGGATTGAGATACGAAAATGCGATCAGCGGAACCTGACTCGACGACCGGATCTGGCGCGCGATATCCAGCACGTCAGCAACCCGCGTCCCCCTCTGCAGAGCGCGAAAGGCCGCGGCCTGAATGACCGGGCCGTCGGCGATAGGATCGGAGAAGGGAATTCCCAGCTCAACGGCGTCGGCTCCGCTTTGCTCGAGAGCTCTGACAATCGCCACCGTCGTTTCCACATCGGGATCACCACAGGTGACGTAGGCGATCAGTCCGCACCGACCTTGCTTTTTCAAATTGCGGAACAGCTTGTCGACCCGATTCACTGCGTTCTCGCCTGCATCGCAGCAACCTGCGGCACGTCTTTATCTCCGCGGCCCGACAGGTTCACGACGACGATCTGCTCGCCCGAAAAGCGTTTCCCATTCCGCAGCAGATATCCAAGCGCGTGAGCGGATTCCAGCGCCGGGATGATGCCCTCGGTCTGACTGAGCCTGTGAAAAGCTTCGAGCGCGAGGTCATCGGAGCAGGAGTGAAACTCGATCCTTCCCTCCCCCTGATAGAACGCGTGCTCGGGGCCAACGGACGGATAGTCGAGTCCCGCCGAGACCGAATGTGTTTCGCCGATCTGTCCCCCTTCATCCTGGAGAACCATGGAGCGGGTGCCGTGAAGAATCCCCGGTGATCCTCCTGCGAATCGCGCCGCGTGCTCACCCAGAGCCTCTCCCCGCCCCCCCGCTTCGACACCAATGAGCTGAATCGCCCGATGAGGCAACATCTCATAGAAGAGTCCCATGGCGTTCGATCCACCGCCCACGCAGGCAACGGCAGCATCGGGAAGTCTTCCCGTCCTCTTCTTCAGTTGCTTCAGAGCCTCACGGCCGATGACCGATTGAAAATCGCGGACGACCATCGGATATGGATGCGGCCCCAGAACCGATCCGATAATGTAGTGGGTCGTATCGACATTCGTCACCCAGTCTCGAATGGCCTCGTTGATCGCATCCTTCAGGGTCCGGCTTCCACTACTGACTGGTACGACCTCGGCGCCGAGCAGGCGCATCCGAAAAACATTGAGCTCCTGCCGCGCCATGTCGACTTCGCCCATGTAGACGACGCATTGCAGGCCGAGCAGAGCGCACGCGGTCGCCGTCGCGACGCCATGTTGTCCCGCTCCGGTCTCGGCGATGATCCGCTGCTTGCCCATGCGCTTCGCAAGCAGAGCCTGACCGACAGCGTTGTTGATCTTGTGGGCTCCGGTATGGTTGAGATCTTCGCGCTTCAGAAACAGCCTGAACTCGCCGCACAGCGCCGCAAAGCTGCGCGCTTCCGTGAGTGCCGTCGGCCTTCCCGTATAGTTTGCAAAAATCTCTTCGAGCTGGCGCCGGAAGGCGGGATCTCGCCGCGCGGCACGATAGGCTTTCTCGAACTCGTCGAGCGGCGCCATCAGCGTCTCCGGAACAAACTTCCCGCCAAACGTCCCGAAGAATCCTGAGCGCGTCGGCATCGTTTTCATCGTCGTCCTCATGCTTTTCGTATCTCCTCGAACAAGGCTCTCAGGCGGCTGTGGTCCTTAATGCCGGGACTCTGCTCGACGCCGCTCGAAACATCGACGGCGTGTGGCTGCACCCGCCGAATCGCCTCGGCGATGTTTTCGGGTCTCAGCCCACCGGCCAGAAAGAAAAGGCGGCTGATGCGACCGCGATCGAGCAGATCCCAGTCGAAGTTCTCGCCGGTTCCGCCGGCGGCGCGGGAGCTGCGACTATCGAACAGGAGCCACTCCGCCTGCCTGAACTGCTCCAGCTCAGGCACGATCTCGCCGATTCTCAGGGCCCTGATTACGGGGCGATCCATATCGGCGATGTCGGCACATTCGTCGCCATGAAGCTGCACGAGATCGACGGCAGCCCGTTGCGCCATGTCCCGAACTTCTGCCGACGGCTGATTGGTAAAGACGCCGACAAAGAGTACCTGGCGCTTTTCGGCAAGAGCACATCGCCCGGCAATCAGGTGCTGCTCGTATCGCTGCTTCTCATATCCTCGGATCGAATCGATGATGTCTCGCGCCGCCTCGGGATTGATGAAACGAGGCGACTCGGGCGCGAAGATGAAGCCGAGATACTCCGCCCCCAGATCGATCGAGGCAACGGCATCTTCGATCCGCGTGATGCCGCAGATCTTGACCTTCACCCTCACGCCTCACCTCTCAAAGAACGCACGGCGGCCGTCCTGTCGGCCTGTCGGAGAAGTGACTCACCTACCAGAATCGCGTCGAAGCCGACCCGCTCCAGACGCTGCGCATCCTGGCGCGTGCGAATCCCACTCTCGGCCACGCGAATCACCGACTCCGGTATTTTCGCCGAGAGTCTCTCCGACGTACCGAGGTCGACGACAAAGTCGCGGAGATTGCGATTGTTGACGCCGATGATACGAGCACCAGCCTCGATGGCACGATCCAGTTCCTCTTCGTCATGAACTTCGACGAGGGCGTCACGTCCAAGGCGATCGAGCAGATCGATCATGGCGTGAAGTGAGGAGGCGTCGAGCAGAGACGCAAGCAACAGAACGGCATCGGCACCGGCGGCGACGCCGCGATGGATCTGCAACGGATCGACGATGAAGTCCTTCATGATCACCGGAAGCAGGGAGGAGGATCGGGCGCGCTGTAGCCAGTCACGTGATCCCTTGAAAAACACCGGCTCCGTCACCACGGACACGGCAGCGGCGCCTCCATCGCGATACGCGGTGGCGATGTTCTCGACTTCCGGCCCATCGACGATAACGCCGGCTGAAGGAGAGGCCGACTTCACTTCGGCAATGATCCGGATCGGTTCACCGCCAATGCGGCGAATGGCTCGACTGAAGGCGTGAGGCTCGCCGAGCGCCGCGACCTCTCTCGCGGTCTGTTCGAAAAGCTCTCGGTCCGACTCTACGGATGCGAGCTCGAGTCGGGTCGAGGCCACAATGCGGGAGAGAATGTCGCGGCCCGCTTCAGGCTGCATTCGACACCTCGATGAGCCCGGCCAGAACATGAACGGCGGCACCAGAGTCGATCGACTCCCGTGCGCGTGACACCCCGTCGATGATTGAGCCTGCCAGTCCGCTGACGTAAATGGCGGCGCCGGCGTTAGCCAGCACGACGTCGCGCGCTGCTCCCGCGGCTCCACCAAGAATCTCGCGCGCAATCTCGGCGTTGCGAGCGACATCCCCGCCTTCGATCTCTTCGATGGGAGCTCTGTTCAGTCCCAACGACTCGGGTGTGAGCTCCATGGTCAGAAGCTCGCCGTTGCGCACTTCCACGGCCCTCGTAGGCGCGGAAATGGAAATCTCATCCATGCCGTCAACGCTATGCACGACCAGAGCGTGCTCGCTGCCGAGGGCTTTGAGCACCTGCGCCACCACGATGACCAGACTCGGCGAGTAGACACCTAGAACCTGACGTCGCGCGAAGGCGGGATTGGTGAGTGGCCCGAGGATATTGAAGATCGTTCGTACGCCGAGCTCTCGTCGAACCGGTACCACCGCGGCCATGGCCGGATGAAGCTTTGGAGCGAAGAGAAACGAGATTCCGACCTCTTCGAGGACACGCGACATCTGGGCGACATCCAGATCGATGTTTACACCGAGCGCCGATAGAACATCAGCACTGCCGCACTTGGAGCTCACGGCTCTATTGCCATGCTTGGCGACGCGCACTCCCGCACCGGCGGCCACGATCGCGGCCACCGTGCTGATATTGAATGTGCCCAGCCCGTCGCCGCCCGTTCCGCAGGTATCAATCACCGACAGACCGTTGGTCACCAGCGGCACAACACGCTCGCGCATTGCCATCGCCGCGCCGGTAATCTCTTCGGCCGTCTCCCCCTTCATGCGCAGCGCCACCAGCAGGGCAGACTTTTGAATGTCGGTCGCCTCGCCGTCCATGACCCGGCCGAAGAGCTGATACATCTCCTGGCGTGAGAGATCTTTCCCTTCGATGACGCGGCGAATGGCTTCGGCAATCAACGCGTCACCTTCAGGAAGTTCTGAATCAACTGCTCCCCGCCGCTCGTCCCATACGACTCGGGATGAAACTGAAGGCCGAAGAATGGCTTGGTACGGTGACTCACCGCCATGATCGTGCCGTCCTCGGTCTCGGCATCCACGATCAGATCTCCAGGAAGGGAGTCACGCTCGAGGATGAGCGAGTGATAGCGAGAGGCCTGCATCGGGTTCGGACAGCCGGCAAAAAGACGCTGGCCGTCATGCATGACGGCACTCACCTTTCCATGTACCGGCATGCTGCCCCGAATCACGCGTCCACCGAGGGCCTCCCCCAGAGCCTGATGACCGAGACAGACACCGAGCAGCGGAATGGTGGTGTTGGCGCGAATGAGATCGAGAACCTTCCCCGCCCTCGACGGAGTCCCGGGGCCGGGGGAGATCACCAGAGCTCGCGGCCGGCTCTTCAGAAGTTTGTCGATCTCAAAGGCATCGTTTCGAAGGACCTTCACTTTCCTGCCGGTCACTGTCTCGATGAGCTGCACGAGGTTCCAGGTAAAGGAGTCGTAGTTGTCGATGACGGTGATCATGATGCGGGACCCTTTTTCCGCCGTTCCGGGCCGCGTGGTTTTCTCATGGTGCTGTCGAGGGCATCCTCGTGCTTGCGGCGTATCTGCTCGGTGGCAATCGACACGGCGCGTTTCAGCGCGGCACTCTTGCTCATCGTTTCTTCCCACTCCTTTTGGGGAATGGAGTCGAAGACGATTCCGGCGCCGGCCTGGATGGTCGCTCGATCTCTCTCGATCGTGATCGTCCGAATGGCAATGCAGGAATCGAGATTTCCCGAGAAGCCGATGTAGACGATGGCACCGGCATAGACATTGCGGCGAGCCCCCTCGAGCTGGTCGATGATCTCCATGGCCCGGATCTTGGGAGCGCCACTCACCGTCCCGGCCGGAAAGCAGGAAAGGAAAGCGTCGACTGGCGCGCAGTCGGGTCGAAGCTCTCCCTCGACACTGCTGACGATGTGCATCACGTGGCTATATCGCTCGACATGGCGAAACTCCGTGACACGGACCGATCCGCTCGCAGAGACTTTTCCCAGATCGTTTCTCCCCAGATCGACGAGCATCAGATGCTCGGCGTTCTCTTTGGGATCGGCCAGCAGCTCTTCGCCGAGACTCACGTCCTCTTCCGAGGTTGCTCCGCGCGGGCGTGTGCCGGCAATGGGACGCGTTTCAGCGCGCTCGCCGATGACGC
>DASZZV010000073.1:0-27091 GCA_035544835.1 Thermoanaerobaculia bacterium | reverse complement strand
CGCCGCGATCGTATTCGGCCGATCGCAACACTAGTCCCGGTGAGAAACGCTGGATTCTAGCGGGTTTATGTGTTAACTCAAAGCGCTTTTCGAGGTGGATAAGGATGAAGGGAATCAAGAAATCGGTCATTGCTCTGTCGCTCCTGGCCGCCTTCTGCGGACCTCACGAGCAGGGCAGCAACGGAGCAGCCTCAACCGCGCAGTCGACGATCCGTGTCGGCCTCTATGGTGCGTTCACCGGGTCGACGGCGACGTTCGGACAAAACACCAAGCGGGGAGTTGAGCTGGCCATCTCCGAGATCAACGGCGCCGGCGGAGTTCTCGGGAGGAAGCTGGAGCTTTTTTCCGAGGATGATCAGGGGAAGCCCGAGGAAGCGGCATCGGCGGTGACGAAGCTGATCACGCAGAACAATGTCATTGGTGTCATTGGTGAGAACGCTTCGTCCCGCTCGCTGGCTGCCGCGCCCATCTGCCAGTCGCGTCACATTCCGATGATCTCGCCCTCATCGACCAATCCCGACGTGACCATGAAAGGCGACTACATCTTCCGGGTCTGCTTCATCGATTCCTACCAGGGGCGTGCCGTGGCCCGCTTTGCCCGCGACACCTTGAAGCTGTCGCGGGTGGCCATCTTGCGGGATGTCAAGAACGACTACTCGGTGGGGCTGGCGAAATTCTTCGGCGACGCTTTTATCGCCACGGGGGGCAGGATCGTTGGCGATCTGAGCTATGTCGAAGGAGACAACGATTTCCGTTCCCAGCTCACTGCCATCAAGACGATGAGCCCGGAGGCGATCTTCGTGCCCGGCTATTACACCGAAGTCGGACAAATTGCCATTCAGGCCCGGGACCTCGGGATCACGGCACCGCTTCTGGGGGGCGACGGCTGGGACTCGCCGAAATTGCTGGAGATCGGTGGCCGGTCACTCGACGGCGCCTACTTCGCGAACCATTACTTCCCCGATGAGCCGCGTCCGGCTGTGCAGAACTTCGTCACGAAATATCGAGCGCTCTATCATCAGGCTCCCGAGTCGGTGGCAGCGCTGGGATACGACGCTGTGGGCATCCTCGCCCAGGCCATCCGGGCGGCAGGTTCGCTCGACTCGGCAAAGATCAGAGATGCGATCGCGCAGACGAAGGACTTTCAGGGCGTGGCCGGAGTCACGACCATGGGGCCGGATCGAAATCCGATCAAGCCGGTCGCGTTGCTGCACGTCAGCGGCGGGAAGATCGCTTTCAAGGAATGGGTGAAGCCGTAAGACCACTCCGCAACTGAGGATTCGGGTGGGTAACGGTGTTCGTTCATTTCGACGCCGGGTCGCCTCTTGTGTGGCACAGGCACTCTTGCCTGTGTGTCGGCCGTCGAGGCCGACTTTCCGTTGCTTATTCACAGAAAAGCCACGGCTCGACGCCGTGGCACACAGGCAAGAGTGCCTGTGCCACACAAGAAGGGCGATGTCGAGCAACTCAGTAACACCTCACCCTGGCTTCACCCTCTCGAGAAACTCTGCCACCTTCGCCATCGACTCCTCGCTCACCTGATGGGCCATCGGAAACTCGTGGTACTCCGGCTCGACTCCGTGATCCTCCAGCACCCGACGGGTGCGACGGGCCAGCAGGACTGGCAACACATCGTCCTCGGTTCCATGAAGAATCAGCACGGGCGTGCCAGAGTGTGATTTGAGCTCAGGCAGTTCCTCTTCATAGATTCCACCGCTCATGACCACGATCCCGGCCAGATTGCCGGAACGCCGGAAGCCGGAGTCGAGCGACATCATCGCGCCCTGCGAAAAGCCGGCGAGGAGCGTACGGCTGTCGTCGACGGCGAAGAGCTTCTGTACCTCATCGATGTACCTCTGAAGCACTTTTCTCGACTCGCCCACGCTCTCGCGGTCCGGCGGCCACCCGTCAAACCAGGTGAAGCCGAAGCTGTAACCGGGCCCGGGTTGAAACGGCTTCGGGGCGTTGGGAAAAAGGAAGCGCCACTGGCCGAGCGGGTCGATGTACGGGACCAGATCCGACAGATCGCGGTTGTCGGCACCCCTTCCATGCAGCACGATGGCGAGGGGGAGCGGTGAACCTGTCTTTTCAGTGCCGACGACCTCAACCGTGTCGAGCGGTAAGTCTGTGAGCTGCCGGAATGTAAAATTCGTTGTCATTTTTTGTCGGCTCCAGGGCCCGCAGAAGGGCGAAAAGTGGTCACTCCAAGAGAGGATTTCCCTCTGATGGCCAGTGGTCTACTGTTCGCATTCGTTACGTTAGGGTAAGATAAAAAGGCTACAGCACTTAAGGGTTTCGTAGAGGTGGTCGCGTGCATATCAATGACTTGTTGAAGATTGCGGCTGAACGGCGTGCTTCCGACCTGCACATCAAAGTCGGCTCGCATCCCGTGATACGCGTTGATGGCCAGTTGTTGCCTCTGGTCGAGCTCAAGCGGCTCATGCAGGAAGACACCATCGCCATGGCCTTCTCGATGATGTCCTCCCGCCAGAAGGAAAAGTTCAAGAACAACTACGAGATCGACTTTGCCTACTCCGTGCCCGGCCTGGGGCGCTTTCGCTGCAACATTTTCCAGCAGCGTGGAACGGTCGGTCTCGTGCTCCGCGTCATTCCCGTCAAGATCAACACGATCCGTGAGCTCATGCTGCCGTCGGTGCTCGAGAAGATCTGCGAGGAACGTCGTGGACTGATTCTCTGCACCGGTACGACCGGTTCCGGAAAATCGACGACTCTCGCAGCGATGATCGACTACATCAACGCCCACCGCACCGAGCACATCATCACGGTCGAGGACCCGATCGAGTTCCTGCATCGTGACAAGAAGTCGATCGTCAACCAGCGAGAGGTCGAAGTCGATACGAAGTCCTTCTCTCAGGCTCTTCGCTCGGCACTGCGTCAGGATCCTGACGTCATCCTGGTCGGTGAAATGCGTGACTACGAAACCATCGAGACAGCGCTGACCGCAGCCGAGACCGGGCATCTGGTGCTGTCGACGCTGCATACGATGGACGCGACGGAAACGGTCAACCGCATCATCTCGGTCTTTCCTCCGCACCAGCAGAAACAGATCCGACTCCAATTGGCGGCCGTGCTCAAAGCGGTCGTTTCGCTCCGACTTCTTCCGCGTGCCGACGGTCTCGGACGCGTGCCGGCAGCTGAGATCCTGGTGACGACCAACTACATCCGGGACTGTATCGAGAACAAAGAGAAGACCAAGCTGATCAAGGACGCCATCTCGGCCGGAACCTCGCAATACGGTATGCAGACGTTCGACCAGTCCATCTACACGCTGTATCGGAACGGCCTGATCACGCTGGACGAGGCGCTGCGTCGGGCCTCGAATCCCGACGAGTTCAAGCTGAAGATTCAGGGCATTCAGGCGACGAGTGACATGGCCAAGGAACAGATGGAGTCTGCTCTGAGCCTCCCCAGCGACACCGATCCCTTCAGCGAAGAGTCGCCTTTCGACTTCACGAATCAGGTGTAGCCTCGCGGCCCCTTGGGTGTACCGAGCGCCGGGGTTCGTGCAGTCGCGGGGAATTGAAAATTGAAAATGGAAAATTGAAAAAGTAGGAATTACGGTGCATTCGTCAATTTTCAATTTTCAATTCCACCCAGGAAATGCCCCTCAATAAAAAAAAGCCCGTGGAGCCGGACGATGTTCTGGCTTGCTACGAGGCGGCCATGCACCTGCTCCGCTTTCGGTTTCGGAGCATCGTGGAGTTGCAGCGGGCGCTGGCGCAGAAGGGATACTCCCAGGATCCGATCGCCGAGGTGATCGAGCGTCTGGTCAGGGAGCGCTGGCTCGATGATGCGCGGTTTGCGGAGTCGTTCAGCCGCTCGCGATTGCGGAAGTCCTATGGGAAGCTTCGCGTGGAAAAGGAGCTGAGCGCCTTTGGCGTTTCAGCCGAGGTACAGAAGAGCGCACTGGCAGCAGCCGCAGCCGATCACCCTGAGCAAGAGGGGCTCAACGGTGCTCTGAAGAAGAAGGTTCGAACGCTCGTTTCACGTCACGGCGAGGCCTACACGGCGACCGAAGAAGGGCGAAAGAAATTGATGTCGTATCTGTTATCCAGAGGTTACGATCACGCCGCGATTTTGACTGCGGTCAAAAAATTGAAAATTGAAAATTGAAAAGAGACTAAAACTTCATCTCAAGACTGTGTCATCCCGAGCCGCAGCGAGGGATCTGGGCGGGGGCCCTTACACCCGAGTGCATTACGCAAATCGCCTGACGCCACGAGAGCAGGGCCCCCACCCAGATCCCTCGCTGCGGCTCGGGATGACACATTGGTGACTATTTCTCTTTCTCAATTCTCAATTCTCAATTCCTTCCAGGAAGGCCAATGACCACAAACGAGATCCGCGAACAGTTCCTCAAGTATTTCGAGTCGAAACAACATCGACGGGTGGAGAGCTCATCGCTCGTCCCGGCGGGAGATCCGACGCTTCTTTTCACCAACGCCGGGATGAATCAGTTCAAGGATGTGTTCCTCGGGCGTGAGAAACGTGACTACAGCCGCGCCACGACCTCGCAGAAGTGCGTCCGCGCCGGCGGCAAACACAACGATCTCGAGAATGTCGGTCGCACCGCGCGCCATCACACCTTCTTCGAGATGCTGGGCAACTTCTCATTCGGCGATTACTTCAAGAAGGATGCGATTCAATTCGCCTGGGAACTGATGACCGAGGTTTTTAAACTCGATGTCGATCGCCTCTGGTTCAGCGTCTTCGAGGGAGACGACAAAGTTCCGGCCGATGAAGAAGCGGCCGACCTATGGATTGCGGCAGGTGCCCGGCCCGAGCGCGTGCTTCGCTTTGGTAAGAAAGATAACTTCTGGTCGATGGGGGACACCGGTCCCTGCGGCCCCTGTTCGGAGATCCATTATTTCCGAGGTGATGATCTCTCGAAGAACCGCCCCGAGCTGGTCAACGGCGAAGGGGACGACACGATGGAGATCTGGAACCTGGTCTTCATGCAATACGACCGCGATTCCAGTGGTGTCCTGAAGCCCCTGCCTGCTCCCTCGGTTGATACCGGTGCGGGACTGGAGCGTGTCGCGGCCGTTCTTCAGAACGTCTACTCGAATTACGACATCGATCTCTTCGCGCCTCTCATTCAACGCATCGAGAGTTTGAGTGGACATCGTTACACCTTGTCGTTCGATGACGATCTCGACACGGCTGTTCGCGTTCTCTGCGACCACGTCAGAGCGGCCACGTTCCTCATCTCCGACGGCGTCATTCCCTCGAACGAAGGTCGCGGCTATGTACTGCGACGGATCATCCGGCGCGCCATTCGTTTCGGTCGCAAGCTGCCGACTCCGGTACTGCTGAGCGACCTGGTCGACACTCTGGTCGTTTCGATGGGCGACGCCTATCCCGAGCTTCGCAGCCGCCAGAAGACTGTCGCTGAGACCCTCGTGAGTGAGGAAGAACGTTTCGCGAAGACTCTGACTGTTGGCGCGGAGAGGGTCGGTCAGATCCTCGACGAAGTCCGCAAGCGCGGCGAGCGGATTCTCGGAGGCGCAGAGATTTTCCGCCTTTATGACACGTACGGAATCCCGGTCGATCTCGTTGCGGAAATGGGCGAGGAAGAGGGCGTCACTATTGATCGCGAGGGTTTCGAAGAGCTGATGGGATCGGCGCGCGCGAAGGCGAAGGCATCGTCGAAATTTCAATCCGCCGACGTGGCGGTCTTCGCAAAGATCGCCGAACGGGTCGCCGCACCGGAGTTCGTCGGTTACGACCAGTTTGCCAGCGTGGAAGGCCGCGTTCTGGCCATCGTTCTCGGCGGAGTGGAAACCGACTCTGTGCAGAAAGGGGCCGACGCCGCGGTCGTCCTGTCGCCGACACCTTTTTATGCGGAGTCGGGCGGTCAGATAGGCGATGTCGGCACGCTGCTCTGGGACAGCGGGCAAGCCGAGGTCCTGCATACCTATAAACCGGTAGGCGACCTCATCGTGTCGACGGTGCGGATTCACGAGGGCTACCTGATGCGCGATCATCTGGTGCAGGCGTCCGTGCCCCTTCCGGAGCGTCTCGACACCACAGCCAATCACACCGCGACCCATCTTCTGCACAAGGCCCTCAAGGAACTTCTCGGAGAGACGGTGCAGCAGGCCGGATCTCTGGTCGCTCCCGATCGGTTGCGTTTTGATTACACATGGAACAAGCCGCTCGATGACGCGCAGCTGCGGGCTATCGAAGACAAAGTGAACGAGAAGATTCGCGAGAATCTCGAGGTCACAAAAAAGGTCATGCCGATCGCGGAAGCGAGGAAGAGCGGCGCGGTCTCCATGTTCGGCGAGAAGTATGGCGAGCAGGTGCGAGTGGTGAGTGCCGGCGACTGGTCGAGTGAGTTCTGCGGAGGCTGTCACGTCAACAGGACTGGCGACATCGGTCTGTTCAAGATCACCTCGGACCGCTCCCTGGCAGCAGGCGTGCGACGGATGGAGGCGGTTACCGGCAGGGGAGCGCTCGCGTACCTGTACAACCTCGAAGCGCTGGCTCATTCGTTACAGACGCTGCTGAATGTGTCTCCCAAAGAGATTCCGGCGGTAGTACAGACCCTTCAGGAGCGGCAGCGCACGATCGAGAAAGAGAACAAGAGCCTGAAGATGAAGCTTGCCTCGGGTGGCGGGGGTAGCCCGGCCGAGTCCGATGACACCTTCATCGATGTCGATGGCGTGAAGCTCATCGCCCGCCGGGTCGACGAGATCTCGGGCGGCGATCTGCGGAATCTCGCCGACACCTTTCGTCACAAGATCAAGAGTGGCGTTGTGCTCATCGGCAGCGCCTCGGATGGTAAGGCCACGCTGCTGGCGGCGGTCACGACCGATCTCACCGGCAGGATCTCCGCGCACGACGTCATTCGCCAACTCGCGCCCATCGTCGGGGGCAAGGGTGGGGGGAAAGCCGATCTGGCCCAGGCGGGCGGGAAGGATCCCGATAAGCTCAATGAGGCGCTGGCCAGGGCGCCGGAAGTTGTACGCTCCCTCCTGACGGCGTAATCGTCTTCTTATGGCTGACGACGCGATTGATCTTGTTGCCGAGTTGAGAAAGCTCGTGCGCATTCTCGACGCCGAATCGATCGACTATGCTCTTTGCGGCGGCATGGCGATGGCGGTCCATGGGTACCCTCGAGCCACGGTCGATATCGACGTGCTGATTCGACCGGAGGATTATGAAAAGGCAAGGGCGGCCGCGGCGAAAGTTGGTTTTGAATTCGAATCCCGGCCGATGTCATTTGCCGGGGGAAACATGGAAATCCGCCGTGTAACGAAAATCATAGGGTCGGAAGTGCTGATCCTCGACTTCCTCCTCGTAACTCCATTCTCGGAAGATGTATGGGCCGATCGAAGAGTCTTTGAGCTGAGCGACGGACCAATCCGCGCTGTTTCACGGAAGGGGTTGATCAAACTGAAACAGGGACGCGCAAGCAAACAGGATCAGGCCGACATCGAGCGTTTGTCGGAGAGCTCATGAAGATCGATATGTCGCCCGAAGCGATCGAGCGCCGTTTGAGGCTCGCCTCCGAATTGCGACGCTTGTGTATTCATCTCGGAAAAGGCAAAGAGATTTACGAGAAACGCGATCCGGATCGTGATGACGTTCGCGATTCTCCTTCCGCTGAGCCTCCGTTGAAGAATGACTGAGACGCACACCCACGCCTGGGGAACGCAGCCCGAGATGTTCGGCCCTCGCCACGAATACCGTCTCGGCCTTCTCCTTCGCGAGACGGCGAAGCTCGGACCGAGCTCGAAAGTGCTCGATGCCGCCGTAGGCCTTGGTCAACTGGCCCGAAGGGTCGGCGCGCAGGGTCACCGGGTCTTCGGTATCGATAACTCATTCGACGCCGCCCTGTATGCGCGTCGTTCGAACGGCGCTCTCACCGTCGTCGGCGATCTCACGAAGCTGCCGTTTCGCGCCGAGGTATTCGATGGTGTGACGAGCGGCGAAACGCTGGAGCATCTCGATGACGATCGAACGGCGGTGAAGGAGCTCGCGCGGGTCATGAAGAAGGGCGGCACGTGTGTGGCCACGGTTCCGGCGCTGCAGGTCCTGTGGAGCGCGTCCGATGACTACTACGAGCATCGCCGCCGTTATTCGCGCTCGGCCCTGACCACGATGTTTTCCGATGCGTCCTTCGATGTGCGCAAGGCGAGCTTCTGGGGTTTTCCCATCGTCCTGGTTTACGACACGCTATTCCTTCTGCCGATGAATCGTCGTCGGGCACGCCGCGACGTCTCGAGCGACACCGCGCTCCAGTCGGCGGCTCGAGCGGGCCGATGGCCGGCACTGGTGCGCCTGGTGCGCGCCGTCTTCTCACTCGATCGCCTGTTTTCCTTCATACCGTTCGGCCCGGGCCTGCTGCTCGTGGCGCGGAAAAACGGGTAAGGGATGAGGCCCTCAGGGAAGGGCAGCTGCCCGTCCGGCGCCTGGCGATTGAGTACGCGTTGCCGTCGAATCCCACCGATATCCCGCTCATCACCAAGGATCGAGTGATTCGCGAGCAATACGAACGCGCTATCTGGGCACGTCCCCGATCACGCGGGTAATGCGATGCCTCGAGCGTGATGTTGCACGAACGCCCGGGTGGGGATGCAATTCTGCGTTGCATGGCAATCCAGCGCGCGGAGGCGCGCGGCAGACCTGTAGCACCGGGCGTGAGCCTGGTGTAGCGCCGACGAACGGTAAGAACTGCTTTGGATTTACGAGCCCGCGAAGGCGGGCGGCAGATCGCGGACGCATCATCTGTCGCCCGCCTTCGCGGGCTGAGAGTGTACGTTGGACGTCGCAACACCGGGCTTACGCCCGGTGCTACAGGTCTTCCGCGCGCCTTCGCGCGCTACAGGCGTATCGCGTCCAGCCGCTGCGCCAAATCGCAAATAACCGCATGAGTTACAGTAATGGAGCGATTTGATGTTCAGAGCTTCTGTCTTCGCCAGGGTAGCGCGCGAAGGCGCGCGGCAGACCTGTAGCACCGGGCGTGAGCCCGGTGTCCGCGGAGCCGTCCGAGATCTGGATGCTTTCAAACGACGCGCGAGCCCGCGAAGGCGGGCGACAGATCGCGCGCAAACTGTCCGCTACCCCTCACTTCAAGAAATACCGCTCATCGATGGCGATTTCGTTCTCCCGGAGAAGCGACCGCAACTCCTCCTCGAACGTCAGTGTTCGATGATGGTTCTCCTGGTCGCGAATGTAGCGCCCCACGGATGGGACGTCGGAGCGCGAAATCGAAAAAGCTCCGTAACCGCGTTGCCAATCAAAGCCCGGCGCAAGGCTGGTGTCATGGAGCCACCGCGATGAGTTGGATTTCAGCTTGCCGACGAGGTCGGCGACGGCCAGTGTTGGCCCACCCTCGACCATCAGATGAACGTGATCCGCGACTCCGCCGATCTCGAGTGCTTTCGCATCGAGATTGTTGGCGGTACCACCGAGATACCCATGAAGGCGATTTCGGAATTGCGAAGTGATCGCCGGCCGCCGGTCGAAGGTCGCGAACGTAATGTGGTACAGAATTGCGGTATAGCTGTGCATGGCTTGCGACCATGCGGAAGTCCCTGCGCCGAGTGTACCTCGGTTTTGCGCGGTCCCGGTCTGCCGCCCGCCTTCGCGGGCTGACGGAAGAAACAAAGCAAAGGTAAATCCGGCGCATCACAACACCGGGCTCACGCCCGGTGCTACAGGTCTGCCGCGCGCCTTCGCGCGCTGGATTGTCGCGCACCATCGAATCGTCTTCTCCGCCGTTCGACTGCGTGCACGTGAATCGATCAAGCCTCGATTCCCACCTCAGGGTAGACTCCAGACCGTCAGCACCTCGATGATCGAACGAAAGCGCCGGCCGTAAAAAAAGAAGAAGTAACTATGTTGATCGAACATCTCGGGAGGAAACTACGCCTGTACCTGGTGTCGTTGCCAGTTGACGAGCCAACCTTCGATCGAATCGACCGCGATGCAGCCTTGATCGTATTCGTTGGATCGGCTCTGGAGAACATCGGCGAATCGATGCTGCGTCGCATCGTCTCGCGGCGCTCAATGCTCCTGTCTGTCGGTGAAGGAAGACTCGGGAAATTCGGTCTCGCCGCCGCACTCTTCTCTGATTTCTTCGCTCTGAAGGCGGATGCAGAGATCGATTTCGCCAGTGGACCATCGTTCCCGGCCGTCGCCGCGGCTCTTCTTCGGAGAACGGAAAGGGGAGCCTCATCTCTTTTGCTTCGACACGCTGGAACGCTCGACGCCTGCCAAGCGCAGCAGGCGGGGATCGCTGACGCGCTTGTGCCGCGTGATGTCGATTCGCTAGAGTGGGCGCAGGAGTGGATCGGCGGCAGGAGCATTCTCGCGCTCCAGAGCGGAGCCTCTCTCCTGCGGCAACGCCACCCGTTTGCGGAACGAGCCGAGTTCGCACGGCTTTTCGCAACGGCCGAGCCTCGGCATGGAATGCGAATGTTTCTGGCCAGAAAGCCGTTGGATTTTAGAGATCGCTACCATGTGGAGAAGATATGACCCAGAGCGGATTGGACGTCGAGAAGCAGCAGGCAACGCAGAAGCCGGTTCCGAAGGCTGAGGAGGCGCAGCTTCCACTGTTCTCAGCGGAGACGATGGCCAGGGTGCGCGCCGAAGATGCCCGATGGCGCAAGCAGACTCTCGATCCTCTGACCTCTAAGAAAGCGCCGTGGAAAAAAGATTTCACGACGGTCAGCAATATGGAGGTCAACCCGCTCTCCACCCCTGCCGACGTTGCCGACCTCGATGCCATCCGCGACATTCCGCTTCCGGGCGAGTTTCCGTACACCCGCGGCATCCATCCCACCGGTTACCGCGGAAAGCTCTGGACGATGCGTCAGTTTGCCGGATTCGGTACCGCGAAGCAGTCGAACGAGCGCTACAAGTACCTGCTCTCGCAGGGTCAGACCGGACTCTCCATCGCCTTTCATCTCCCGACGCTCTACGGTTACGATTCGGACCACGCCTACAGTGCCGGCGAAGTCGGCAAGTGTGGCGTGGCTGTCGACACCCTGGCCGACATGGAAACGGTGTTCGAAGGAATCAATCTCGAAGACGTGACTGTCTCAATGACCATCAACTCGACTTCGCCGATTCTGCTGGCAATGTATCTGGTCGTCGCCGAGAAAGAGGGCGCCGACTGGAAGAAGATCTCCGGCACGCTGCAGAACGATATCCTCAAGGAGTACATCGCCCAGAAGGAGTACATCTTCCCGCCGCGGCCGTCGATGCGGCTGGTGACCGACATCTTCAAATTCTGCGCGGAGAACGTTCCGAAGTACAACACCATCTCGATCTCCGGCTATCACATCCGTGAGGCCGGGTCGACGGCGCTGCAGGAGCTGGCTTTCACGTTGCGGGATGGAATGGAGTACGTCGAATACGGCGTTCGCGCCGGGCTCGATGTCGATGATTTCGCGCCGCGGCTCTCCTTCTTTTTCAATTCTCATAATGATCTCTTCGAAGAGGTGGCGAAGTTCCGCGCGGCTCGCCGGGTCTGGGCCAAGGTGATGCGTGACCGCTATGGCGCCAAAGATCCGCGGTCGCTCATGCTCCGATTCCACACGCAGACGGCCGGTTGTTCCTTGACCGGTCAGCAGCCCTACAACAACGTCGTTCGCGTGGCCATGCAGGCGCTCGCCGCCGTGCTCGGCGGCACAAACTCACTGCACACCAACTCCCTCGACGAGGCGCTGGCGCTTCCCACCGAAGAAGCGGCGCGCATTGCCTTGCGCACGCAGCAGATCATCGCCCACGAATCCGGCGTCATCAACACGGTCGATCCTCTCGGCGGTTCCTTCTTCGTGGAAGAGCTCACCAACAAGATGGAGAAGGGTTGTTTCGACTACATCGAGAAGATCGATCAGTTTGGCGGGATGGTCGAGGCGATCGAGGCCGGCTTCCCGCAGCGCGAGATCTGGGACGCGGCGTATCAATATCAGCGCTCCATCGAATCGGGCGAGAAGATGGTCGTAGGTGTCAATGCCTTCCAACTGGAGAACGAGAAGCCCTACGACGTGCTCTATATCGACGAGAGCGTGACCGAGCAGCAGTTGCAGTTGCTGAACGACGTGCGTGCCCGGCGCGATGGCGAAGCGGTTCAGCGAACTCTGGCAGCGCTGAAGATCGGCGCGGCGAACCCCGACGTGAACACCATGCCGCTGATCATCGACTGCGTACGTGTGTACGCCAGTGTCGGCGAGATCTCCGATGCCCTGCGCGAGGTGTACGGGACGTATCAGGAGCCGGCGCTGTTTTGAGAAAGACAGAAGGCAAGCCGGCATCGCGGCAGAGCGTCATCCTGAGGGAGCGCGCGCAGGAGTAAAGGATCGGTAGGGAGTGAGGGCGACCGAAGGATCTTTGGTGACATGAGAAAAATTGCGAACTCAAACCCCGGTGATGTCACCAAAGATCCTTCGCTATCGCTCAGGATGACAAGCTTTGATTCTTTCCCCTCATCGGCGCTGCCTGCGTCGTTCCCCGCTTCGGGATGACACGCGCCTTCTGCCTTCTGCTCTCTGCCTTCCTCCTCCTGGTCCAACTTCTGCTACCATATAAAGCGGCGTGGCGGGGGAGATGGAGCTTCTTCAGTTTCTGAAGAGCCGGCGGGGTACGGAGCTGGTCGGTATCGTCATTCTGGCGATCGGAATCACCGTCTCTGCGTCTCTCATCACCTATCACCCAGGCGATCCCTCCGCATTCTTCACCTCCACCTCTACAGAAGTCTCCAACGCCATCGGCTACTACGGCTCGACTCTGGCGTGGGTACTGGTCGAGTTCTTCGGGATCGCCAGCCTTCTCTTTCCTATCGCTCTCGTGCTCCTGGGGTGGAACCGCTTCTGGGACAAGCCGGTGGAGTTTTTTCACACCAAGCTCCTCGGCTTCATCATCCTGGTCATTTCACTTCCGCCGTTGCTCGATCTGGCCGTCGGGAAGTTCTGGTTTCGCGAGGCTCTTCTCGCGTCGGGTGGTTATCTCGGTCATGAGATCGATCGGGCCGTGTCGGCGAATCTGAACTCGATCGGGGGTGCCATCGCCCTCAGCACCCTGCTCCTGATCGGCGTCCTGCTGGCCACGCGGATCAGCCTGGCCTCGATCTTTCTCGCTTTGAGAGAGATGAGCCTGGCGTTGGGGCGCAATCTCTCACTGCGATGGGCTCGCTTCACGGAGCGGCGCCGAAAGGAGAAAATGAAGACCAGCGTTCTGAAGAAGCATCTGGAACGCGAGCCGGCCGAGAGTCTCGAGGCCGAACCAGCTCCGCTGCCAGGGGCCGACAAGAAGGGCCTGGCCGTTCGCGAGGTTCAGGGGCACGGAAAGTTTCAGATCCGCAAAGTCACCAAAGCCGACCTCCGCAAGGTCGCCGAGGAAATCGTGCAGGGTAACCGGCCGAATCCGGTCGAGCTCTACTCGGCACCTCCCGCACCTCCCTCTCCTCCCAAGTCTGTTGCGCCCTCGCCGGTCAAAGAGCCGCAGCGCAGGACGCCGCTCAAGGTTGTGGACGATTTCGATGACTTCGAGGACATCGAGCTTCCGATTCGTCCGCTGCGGGAGATGTCGAAGCCCCAGCCGAAGCGGAGAGAGCCAGCGACACCGACGGCGGAAAAGGGAGAAGCGAATCTCTCGGCCGAGCGGCTGCCCTTCGTGAATCTGCTCGCACCGGGTGTGCAGCATGGAACGATCACCGATGACCTGCACAAAAAGTATCTCGACATCGGGAAGTTGATCGAGGCGCGGTGCCGTGAGTTTGCGGTCGACGGAGAAGTGACTGCCTATCATCCCGGTCCGGTGGTCACGACCTTCGAGTTCAAGCCATCGGCCGGAGTGAAGTACGCAAAGGTGGTAAACCTCGGTGACGATCTCGCGCTCGGTCTGAAGGCCGAGTCGATTCGCATCGAGCGCATCTCCGGCTCGTCGACGGTCGGTATAGAGGTGCCGAACAAGACTCGTGAGCTGATCACGTTGCGCGACATCATCGACACCGAGACGTTCCGTCAGTCGGCGTCGCCCCTGACTCTCGCTCTCGGCAAAGACATTCACGGAGAGCCTTTCGTGACCGATCTCGGGCGAATGCCCCACCTGCTGGTGGCCGGCGCCACCGGAGCGGGAAAATCAGTCGGCCTGAACTCCATGATCGTGTCACTACTCTATAAGGCACTTCCCAAGCAGCTTCGCATGCTGATGATCGATCCGAAGATGGTGGAGATGAAGATCTACGAGGACATCCCGCACCTTCTTCACCCCATCGTTACCGATCCCAAGCTGGCCTCGAACGCTCTGATCTGGGCCGTGCAGGAGATGGAGAACCGCTATCGCATTCTCGCCGAATGCGGCGTTCGCAACATCGATCAATACAACACCCTTCTGAAGGACCCCGAGGCGCTGCGGCGGGCCAAGAGACTTCAGCCCGGTGAGCCTTACAAGGATGAATCGCTGCATTACATCGTCATCATCATCGACGAGTTTGCGGACCTCATGATGGTCGCTTCGAAAGACGTCGAGGACTCGGTCACGCGTCTGGCTCAGAAGGCTCGCGCAGTCGGCATTCATCTGATCATCGCCACGCAGCGACCATCCGTGGATGTCATCACCGGCGTGATCAAGGCCAACTTCCCGTCGCGAATCTCCTATCAGGTAGCCTCGAGAATTGACTCCAGGACGATTCTCGATGCGCAGGGAGCGGAGAAACTGCTCGGCAATGGCGACATGCTCTTCCTGCCGCCGGGTACGGCCCGCATCCGCCGGATCCATGGCGCGTACCTCTCCGAGAAGGAGATCGTCGACATCGTCGAGTTCGTGAAGAAGAATCAGGGCAAGCCCGAGTTCTTCGGTGAGATCACAAAGGTGGCCGAGGAAAAGACCGCCCTGGAGGGGTTGGATTACCTCAGCGATCCAAAATACGATGATGCCGTACGTGTGGTGCTCTCGACCGGACAAGCCTCGGCTTCGTATCTGCAGCGGCGCATGAAGCTCGGCTACTCCCGAGCCGCGCGTCTGATCGAGATCATGGAATCGAACGGCATCCTCGGGCCCAGCCAGGGCAGCAAACCGCGTGAGATCCTGATCCGTGCCGACGACTACCCCGCCGCCGCAGAGCGGAATTGAGAATTGAAAATTGAGAATTGAGAAAGTGAAGAACCAGCCGTTAACCTGGGTCTATTTCTCAATTCTCAATTTTCAATTCTCAATTCTTCTTCTCGGTTGTTCGTCCGGAGCCCGGCCCATCCCGCACGCCAATCCACCGCGCGAGGCCCGGACCTTCGGGAGCTCTGACCATCCGCTGCAGTATGTGGTCGTCGGCGACAGCACCGCCGCGGGGGAGGGCGCCAGCAGCTACGAGCGCGGCATTGTTGAGGCTACGGCAAGGAATCTCGAGAGCCGGGGTGTGGTGGTTCGCAACCTCGGCGTTACCGGGGCGCGAGTTCATGATGTGCTGAACCTGCAGCTTCCGAAGTTGACGGGGCTGCATCCCGATCTCGTGCTGCTCGATGTAGTTGCCAATGACGTCATTCATCTGACCTCCTCGCGCAGTGTCACGCGCGATCTGGCCAGCACCATCGACAAGCTCCTGGCGCTGAATTGCGAGATGAAGATCGTGGTCACGGGATCGCCCGACATGGGAGCCAGCCCGAGGATTCCGTTTGGCCTCGGGTGGCTGGCGGATTTGCGAACGCATCAACTGAACGTCATCGTTCGGCGTGCCGTCCGCAAACATCGCCTGACATTCGCGCCGATTGCATTGAAGACCGGTCCGCAGTTTCGCCGCGATCGAACACTATTTGCCGCCGACCTTTTTCATCCCTCCGACCGCGGCTATGAAGTGTGGATTCCGGTCCTCAACGAGGCGATCGCCGAGGCGCTGGCTTCGCAGCCGTCTCATTGTGGACGCTGAAACGACTTTGCCGGCCCCGCCGGAGCGTTGTCATCCTGAGGGAGCACGCGCAAAACGAAGGACCAGACAACTGTGAATGCGACCGAAGGATCTCTGGTGACACGTGCGAGGTCGTCAATGTACACCACGGTGATGTCACCAAAGATCCTTCGGTCGCATTCACAGTTGTCTGGTCCTTCGTTTTGCGCGTGCTCCCTCAGGATGACAACGTTCCCCAAGCCCCCGTAACCCACACTTCAGCCGATCACCCACTTCTCATACACCTCTCCCGGCAGCTCGCGCACGAAGCGTGACGGCTCCATGAGGACGTCCATCTGGGCGCGGTCTCTGGCGATCACCGGAAAAACCAGGTAGAGCTCCTGCTGGGCACGAGTGACGGCTACGTAAAAGAGGCGTCGCTCCTCTTCTTCGCCGGGAATGATGATCTCGATGGGGCCCTCAGCAGCCGCACCGTCCGGCGCGGGCAGGAGGAGGTCGCCGGCTCCGAGCAGGGCTAATGCATCTGGACGGTTGCGATCGATCCGTACAATCCCTCCCGGAACCCTCATCGCTCTTGCGGATGGAAATCGTCCCTCGGCCAGCCAGATCAGGAAGACGATGCGCCATTCCAGCCCTTTGGCCTGATGCACGGAGGAGAGGACGACCTTCTCGTCTTCCGGACCGACTACGGCGACGTCTTCGCCAGCCATCGGAGTTGTGAGGCCGACATCCTCGAGAAGCTCGTCGACGCTCCCATAGCGCAGTGCGTATTGAGCCAGCTGCTCGAGGTCATCGAGTCGCGCCTGAGAGTTCGGAAACTTCGAGCGCGCGTAATCCCGATAGCCATCGTCGACAACGACTCGGATCACCTCGGAGGGATTCTTCTTCATGGCCTCACTGGAAATTCTGGAGAGCACCTTTTTAAAACTGGCCAGGCTGGCTGCCGGGCCACGACCGGAGACGGCTGGCGTGCTGCCGAGAAACGTCGCCAGAGGATCGCGTGACGTCGACAACATCGTCCAGGTCTCGGAGGCCGTCTTTTCCCCAACCTTCGGATAGAGCTTCAGCGCTCGTTTCCAGGAGATCTCGTCGCGCGGATTCGAGATGATCTTCAGGTAGGCCAGCACGTCCTTGATGTGGGCCTGCTCGAAGAAGCGAACTCCGGAGCGGATCTCATAGGGGATGTTCCGCCTCGACAGCTCCATCTGCAGCTCCAGCGATTGGTAGTGGGACCTGTAGAGAACGGCGATGTCGCCGAGGGTTTCGCCTTCGTCGCGCAGCTCGAGAATGCGTTGCGCTACGAAGTTGGCCTGCTCGAAGACGTCGTCGACTCCTACCACGGCCGGATCAGGACCATCGGAACGGACCGCGGAGAGCTCTTTCGGAAACTGATATCGATTCTGGGCGATGCAGGCATTGGCGAGGCGGAGTATCTGAGGAGTGGATCGGTAGTTGATCTCGAGCTTGTAGATTTTCGATTCCGGATAGCGGATCGGGAAGGTGAGGATGTTCTCGAACGATGCTCCTCGAAAGGAGTAGATCGACTGAGCGTCGTCGCCGACGACCATCAGATTGCGACGGCCGGCCATGGAATCGACGATGTCGGCCTGCAGCCGGTTGGTGTCCTGATACTCGTCGACCAGGATGTGTCGGAACCGCACCTTCAAGGCTGCTGCGACCTCGGGAAAGTCGTCGAGGAGCTTCTTCCAGTTGGTCAGCAGATCGTCGAAGTCCATGACGTTGGCGGTCTTCTTCTTCGCGGCGTAGAGTCCGAAGATCTCCCGCATCTCCGGAAGGTAGGCGCCGAAATGAGGATAGTTTTCCTCGATGTAGAGCTCCGGCGGCGTCTTGGTATTGATGACATAGGAGTGAATGTCGAGGAGAACATCCCCCTTCGGGAACCGCTTCTCGAGAGTCTTCGCCGCCGATGACGAGATGGCGCTCTCCATCATCTCTTTGGCATCTTCGCTGTCGAGAATCGAGAAGCTGGATCGGTAGCCGAGAACGTCGGCATGTCGCCGGAGCAGGCGATTGGCGATGGAGTGAAACGTACCGCTCCAGATACGCCGGGTGTCGGTCTGCACCAGCGTTTCAACCCGGGTGAGCATCTCGCGAGAGGCTTTGTTGGTGAAGGTGAGCAGGAGAAGGTCGGAGGGATCAATCCCGTCTTCGATCAGTCGCGAGACGCGATAGGTGAGGGTGCGTGTCTTCCCGCTGCCGGCGCCGGCGATGACGAGCAGTGGTCCATCGCCGGCCATGACGACGTCGAGCTGCTGAGGGTTGACATCCTGATCGTACTTGACGCGGTAAGCTCTCGTCGGAGTGGCCGGTTTCAGCTGGTAGTGGCGGATCTTCGACACCAGGTCAGTCTAAAGCTAGACGGTTCGGTGTGGGCGCGCTTCTGGGCAGGTTTGATCCGCCATCCTCGGACGACGGAGAGAAAATGATCTGCAGACGATGCTCAGAGCGACCGATGACATCCGGGATGATCCTCGTTTTCTACAGGGGATAGAGTTTTTCAATGCCGGCGAGTTCCTCGAGGCCGGCGATTGTTTGGAGGATCTTTTCTTCGAGGCGGTGGGATGGGAGGTTGGATACGTCCGGCTCTTTCTACAGATCAGTGTCGGCATGCTTCACGCGGAGCGTCATCAATGGCGAGCGGCCGGAGAGCGGCTGCGTGAAGGTTTGATCGCGCTCGATCGACTTTCGGAGGGGCGGGAGCTCGATCTCCCTGTGCTACGCGGCGACATCGTCGCAGCAATCGAGGCGACACGGTTGGAAACGGTTCCGGCGATGTTGATCGTCTCCGCGAAAACGTGAAGTCACCATCTATTGGGAATGATGGTGCAGACCTCTTCCCTCTCCCCGGCGGGGAGAGGGTGCGGCCGCAGCCGCGGGTGAGGGGCGTAACAGGCTCGCTATAACGTGCGAGGGCACGAAAGTGTGGTTCTTTGTTTTGCGTCGCAACGCCCACGCAGCGTTATCGTTCGGCCCCTCACCCGGCGCTGCGGCGCCACCCTCTCCCCGCGGCGGGGAGAGGGAAGACGATCGGGTCGATTAGTTCTATTCCAGGAGGACGCGGCAGCCTCCCGGCGCGGGAGAGAAGGTTCATCAGACTTGTTGTCCGTTGACGTCGACATCGCCCTTCCGAATGGCGCGGACGAGCATTCCAATCAGACGTGTGATCGCCACTGCAGAAAGTCCCGCCAGCAAACAGAATGTGATCGCTCGGAGATCGAGCTCATTCCAGCCGCCGAAATCGGCCGCCGTAGCGAAGCAGCCGCCGGCGATCCCGGCTACCACTGCCAGTGGTAACTCCATCGCCCAGTACAGAGGGGCCGCTCGCAGTAGCCGTGAGATTCCGAATGCGACGATTCCGGCAGCGATCCACGACAGCAGTCCCATGGTAGTTCTCCATCGCCTGCGGTAGCAGTGCGTGAATTATGGTACAACCTTCGCAGCAACGGTTTCGCTGACCATGGACAAAGTTCAGGGCATTCCGACCAAGAAGATCCTCGCCATCGAGGACGATCCCGAGGTTCTCCACCTCTATTCGACCTTCTTCAACAGGAAAGGCTACACGGTGATCTCTGCTTCAGGTGGAAACGAGGCCATGTCGCTGCTCCGCGCCAATCCCGACACGAGGTTGATTCTGCTCGACCTGAACATGCCGGGGATGAGTGGAGAAGAGTGGATGGCCTGGTATCTACAGCAGGGGCTGCACATGCCGGTGGTCGTTGCGTCGGGCAAGGGCGACATTCTCACCATCACCAAGGGAAACAACGTCACTGCAGCACTGACGAAGCCTTTTCACATGGAAGAGCTCCAGGAGCTTGTTGAAGTTCTTCTGGCCGAGGACTGGAAGGATCAGGTAAGCAACGACAAGACGATGCACTGACCGCGTCAGTTGGATCCGTCACTACCGATCGCTTCTACCGGACAGTTGTCCATGGCGTCCTTGCACTGTGACGCCTCGCCCTCATTCTCCGGCTGCTTGTAGACGAAAGAGAACCCCTCTTCGTCATTTCGCGTGAAGTTTGCCGGCGCTGTCTCCCGACAAAGATCGCAATCTATGCACTGAGTATCGACATAGAAGGCGCCGCCAACCTGGCCGGGTACTCTGTCGTTAGGATCCGCCATACAGTTTCAGTCTCCTGGAAATTTGAGGGAGCAGCATCCGGCAAGGAAGGCCGGCGCTTTTGAAGTGGCGGCCATTCTAAGAGATCGTTCCGGGCACCGCAATAGAACTCCTTCCAACTATCTCCCGTCTCTATCAACACCAGTCCGGTTCGGTGGTAATCCCTTTCAAAGGTGTCGGTCTCCCTCGGACTTCGGTAACTGACACAGCCCCTGAGACATAGGTATTGAACCCTGCCCAATGGCACTCCTGTTGCAATTATTTATATATCGCCTCGAGGCGGTAAAAGGAGGAAACACAATGGCAAACACCAATCGAGAAAAGGAGAATTTGAAGTCGAGCAAGAGTCAGAAATCGACGACCGATTCATCGTTCAAGAAAGATGTGAGCAGCAGTTCCTTCAGCGGACCAAAAAACGTCGGCAATGAGCCGCGCTCTATGGATCACGAGACCAGCCGCAATTCGGGCTCCGGCTACGAGAGCCCGGGCTCGAAGAGCAAAACCGGCGACACCATCACTGACGATCGCATCTCGCGTGGGCGAAATCGTGACACGGAGTCGGGTGCGCCCGACCTGGGTCGCGAGCGAAGCGGACCGCGAAACACGATGGATAGGTTCGGTCGGAACGAGCACTGACGGGAAGCAGATATGCAGGTAAAAAAGGCCGCGGGAAACCGCGGCCTTTTTGTTGGGGCAGGCCACACTGACGGCTACAATGAACGGATGCCTGATCTGGAAGCACTAGCGATTAGGGGAGCATCGCTTGATGACCTCGACGACGTGATCGGGATTCTGCTGGAAGCCGGCCTGCCGATCGATGGACTCTCCGACCACATCCGGACATTCGTTGTGGCGCACGAGGGTGAACGGATCGTTGGATGTGCCGGCGCCGAAGCGTATCCCTTCGCAGCGCTGATACGATCGGTGGCAGTCGCCGAGGAGTACCGCCGGGCCGGCCTCGGTCGCCGGCTGGTCCGCGAGGTTCTCGATCGTCTGGCATCACACGGGCTGCGGGAGTTTTATCTTCTGACCTCGACCGCAGAAGATTTCTTTCGCAAACGTGGTTTCAAACCCTGCGACCGGGATGAGGTAAACCCGCAGCTGATGCAATCGACCGAGTTCACGAATGAGGTGTGCGCGAGCGCGGTTTGCATGCGGCTGGTGATGCGGTAACGCTGTTTCATAGCGCGATCGTTTTTGTGGCACAGGCACTCCTGCCTGTGTGTCGGCCGTCGAGGCCGAGCTTCCTTTGAATCTCCACAGGAACGCCGTGGCTCGACGCCGCGGCACACAGCCAGGAGTGCCTGTGCCACACAGAAGCAAAGAGGCGCATCCTCACCGTATCAGCTATCCTCTTCCACAATGAAGGTTTTTGACGCTCACGTCCACATTCAGCCCTGGCAGATGCTGAAGCCGGCAGCTCTGGCCTTGATGAACGACGACGCGCATCGGGATGTCGCCGCGATTCTGGAGAGGCCGGAGAATCTGCTTCGTCATCTCGACGGCAACGGCGTTGAGAGGATCTGCTGCATCAACTACGTCTCTCCCGATGTGATGGGGTTCACTGCTGCTGCCAATGACTGGATCGCCCGATACACCGATGGCCATCGCGATCGACTTCTGCCGGTCGGATCGGTGAATCCGCTCCATTGCAACGACGTGGCCGGCGAAATCGAACGGGTGCTCGACCTCGGCATCCGGATGATCAAGATTCATCCTCCTCATCAACTCTTTTCGCCCAACGACTACCGCGGATCTCTTCCCGATCTCGCGCACATCTATCGAGCCTGTGAGACTCGGCGAATTCCGGTAATGTTCCATACCGGCACTTCGGTGTTTCCCGGTGCTCGAAACGTCTACGCCGACCCGATGCCGATCGATGATGTGGCCGTCGACTTTCCTGAGCTTCAGATCGTCCTCGCGCACGGTGGCCGGCCGCTCTATGGCGAGACGGCATTCTTTCTGGTGAGAAGACATCCTAATGTGCGTCTCGAGCTCTCCGGGATTCCTCCAAAGTCGATCCTGCGCTTTTTCCCTCGGCTCGCTGAGATCGCTGACAAGGTGTTGTGGGGTACCGACTGGCCCTCACCCGGCGTCGTCTCGATGCGAAAGAACATCGACGACTTCCTGCAGCTGGGCCTTCCCGAAGCAGCCACTCGGAAGATTCTCAGCGATAATGCCAATCAGCTTTTCGGCACATGAGAAATTTTTTCAATTTTCAATTTTCAATTTTCAATTCCGGTGCGGCATGAAAATCGTCGATCTGAATCCCGAAAAGACTCTCTTTCTTTCCCCAGCCATTGATGACTGGTCGATCCTCGAAGAACACGAGATCTCGGTGGTCATCGATCTGGAAGGGGACCTTGACTCAGGTTGCCCCACCAACCCCGGAAAAATGCTGTACGTGTATCTTCCGATCTACGACGAAGAACTTCCCGACCTCCACAAACTCCACGCCGTCGCCGAGCTTGCGGCGAGTATGGTCCGCAGCGGCAAGCGTGTGCTGTCGCATTGCGGGATGGGCTTCAATCGGTCCGCCCTTGTGGCCGGACTGGTGCTGGTCAGGAACGGGATGAGTGGAAGGGAGGCCGTGGAGCATCTCCGCTCGCGACGGCCCGGCGCACTCTTCAACGAGGTCTTCGCCGAGTACCTCGCTTCACTGCCGGCCGGCTTGCCCGAGCAGCGGTAAGATAACGCGGGGACATGATTCGGGATTTCGGATTTCGGATTTCGAACTTAAAGGCCAAAGCATTTTGAAGCTGGCCTGCAATGCCGCTTCTCTAAAATGAAGCCCACGGCATCTCTGCCTTTAAATTCGAAATTCGAAATTGAATTCAATCTTTCCGTCTTTCGATCTCTTTGACGAGAGGGGAGATCGATTCCGACGATTTTAGATTCAGGACGAGGATCCCGTTCTCCGATTCGATGATAGCTACATCACTGAGGCCGGCGACGGCGACAGGGCGACCCGAGCTGCTGTTTACGTAAACGCGTTCGGCGTTACTCAGATGAACGTTCGTAGCCGCTGCATCACCGGCCGCGCGCGCTACCGCGCGCCATGAGCCGACATCGGACCAGTCGAAGTCGCCACGTACCGCGGCGACGGAATGAGTCTTCTCCATCAGGGCATAGTCGATGGAGATCGACGGCATCCGTTCGTAGAGCGTGCGTTGTTCTTCTGCTCCAGCCCCGATGAAGCGCCTGCTCAGTTCCTCGATGGCAGGTGCCGTTTCCCGCAACGCGGCGAAGAAGACGTTGGCGCGCCAGATGAACATCGAGGCATTCCAGACGAAGTTGCCTGCCGCTAGAAACTTCGCAGCACGATCGCTGTCAGGTTTTTCCACAAATCTTTTCAGATCGTAGACCCCGGGGGCGATTTCATCTCCGAGCTCGAGATAGCCAAAACCGGTATTCGGCTCGGTGGGATCGATTCCAACCGTCATTAGAGTGGGGTGCGATGCCGCGAACTCGAATGCCCTGATCACCGTTGTTCGGAAGTCATCGGGGCGCCCTATGGCGTGATCGGATGCAAACACCCCGATGACGCATTCCCCGCCGAGCTTCGCTTCGATCGTGGCGCAGCAGACGGCGATGGCCGGTGCAGTGTTCCGTCGCGCCGGCTCGACCAGGATATTCGCTGAGGGGAGTTGCGGCAGAAGCTGTTGCACGCGCGCAAGGTATCGTTCATTGGTCGAGACGAAGGTTCGCTCGAGAGGCGCGACGTCGGTGAGACGTTCGATGGTTTTCTCGAGCAGGGACTGACCGCCGAAGAGTTTGAGGAACTGCTTCGGATTGTCATCCGTGCTGAGTGGCCAGAGGCGCGTGCCGGCGCCTCCTGCCAGGATCAAAACGGCGCGATCAGGCGACGACATTCGACAATTCGGTGCTGACGGCTGGGATGGCCGGGGTGGCACCCTTCTCACCGATGGCGATCAGACTCAATCCAGTCGGTAGCTCGCGGCCCTTCTCGATATGTCGGATGAATGGCACGAAGATGTCGAAGATCCGCGACTGACCACCGGGCATGTGTGTGCGCCGCAGTACGACCGCGTTGAGCCACCAGCCGAGACGCCCGAAACGGTTCTGATAGAAGATCTTCTGAACCTCGAAGCCTGCCTCGGTCATCTTCTCGGCCAACTCTTTCTTGTCGTACCGCCGGAAGTGACCGACCGTTTCATCGAGCGACCCGAACAGACGCTGATCGGCGGGGACGTAGACTACGAGTTTTCCGCCCGGTTTGAGGATTCCGAAAATCCGCCGCATGGCGTCGGTGTCCTTGTCGATGTGCTCGAGAACGTTGAGGGCGATGACCGTGTCGAAGCAGTAGCGCGACAACTCCAGCGCCTCATCGGAGTCCAGGTCGAGTGGCTCGACCGCAATGCCCGGCCGGCGGCGGAAGTTGTTTCGCAGGATATCCACATAGGGCGTTTCCTTGTCGGTGGCCACCACCAGCTCACGGCCGTACAACAGTCGGGTCATGTTCCCGGTGCCGGCACCGACCTCGAGCACCCGATCTCCGACGTAGTCTTTGATGGTGTCCCAGATCCAGCGGTTGTAGCGATTCAACTTGGCCATGCGGCGAAGCGTGACATAGCCGCCCGGCTCGGTGTCGCCTTTGCTGAACAGTCCGTACTTCATGATCGTCCAGACGGCGCTGACGCCATCTTTCCAGTTGATCTTCTTACCTTCCCAGTAGTCTCTTCCGTGATACGAGATCGGAACCTCATAAATGCGGTAGCCCCTTTGAGCGATCCTGGCCGTCACCTCGGGCTCGAAGCCGAAGCGATTGGACTGGAGTTTTATCGACTGAATGACCTCACGGCGGAAGACCTTGTAACAGGTCTCCATGTCGGTCAGATTCAGGTTGGTCGTGGCATTCGACAGAAACGTAAGAAAGCGATTGCCCAGCGTGTGCCAGTACAGCATGACCCTTCTGGGATAACCCTCGAAGCGCGAGCCGAAAACTACGTCGGCGTCCCCGTCGACGATCGGCTGGAGCAGGCGAGGATACTCGGAAGGCTCATACTCGAGATCGGCATCCTGAATCAGGACGATGTCTCCGCGAGCGATCTCGATTCCCCGGCGAAGGGCAGCACCTTTTCCCTGATTCTGCGGCTGCTTGATGTGACGGATCTCGGGAAACTGTTTCATGAGATTCTCGACGATCAGGAAGGATCCATCCGTCGAACAGTCGTCGACGACGATGATCTCCTTGTCGATAGGAACCTCGTGGACGCGCCGCAAAAGCTCCGCCACGGTGGCCCTCTCGTTATAGCAGGGGACAACCACCGACAGTAGCGGCGCTTTCGTCTCTTCGGTCATTCCGGAGGCGTATTGTAGCAAGCGATGGCCGAAGCCCGGCGGAGCCCGGCGAGGTCATCTGCACTATCATGGAAGGCAGGGGCGCGCAGGGCGCGCCGACACCCCATGCAGACGAGGTGCCGTTGACAGCAGAGCCTTCCAGTTCATCCATCGCCGGCATGTCCTCAGAGACCGTGAGGAAACTCGTGCACATGGGTTTCGGTGTCGCGGCGGTTCTTCTCCGCTGGATGACCCCCCTTCAGGCTGCACTCTTCGCGGTCACCGCACTCATTTTCAACATCCTGATTCTTCCGCGAGTGGGCGGCCGTTTCATCGCCCGATCCGATCGCGGCTTCGACCGGGGGATCATCCTCTATCCCGTCGCCGTTCTCGCGCTGATTCTCGTCTTCCGCAACAACCTCATGATCGCCGGAACTGTGTGGGCGATTCTGGCCTTCGGAGACGGGGCGGCGACGCTGATCGGGAAAATCATCCGGGGACCCAGACTTCCCTGGAACCCGGACAAATCCCTGGTAGGCACGCTCGCTTTCATCGAGGTCGGACTTCCCCTCGGCTTCATCATCAGTATGGTGATCGCGCCGGTGTCGGGTCCGATGGTTTCTGTGAGATTCCTTTTCGTGATGGTCACCACGATCTGCTGCGCGATCGTGGAGAGCCTCCCGCTGGGCGTCGACGACAACCTAACCGTTCCTCTGGTCGGTGGCGCGCTGCTCTACGCTCTGACCGCGGCGCAACACCTTCCTGCTCACTCCGTCGACCAGGTAACCATGGTCTGGCTCGGAATCGACCTCCTGCTCGCTGTGGCCGGTCTGATTGCGCGCAGCGTCAGCATCCCGGGTGCGATCAGCGGCTTTCTTCTAGGAGCTATCCTCATCCTTACCGGCGGGTGGCAGCTATTCCTCGTCCTGGGGCTCTTTTTTATCATCGGGTCTGGAGCGACGAAACTCGGTTACAAGAAAAAACAGCAGCTCGGAATCGCCCAGGAAGCTGGTGGGAGGAGGGGAGTCGCCCATGCTGTCTCGAATGTCGGGGTGGCCTCGATCTGTAGCGCCCTGATCGGCACCGGACTGACCAGCGACAGTCTTCTCTGGCTGGCTGCAGCGGCAGCGCTCGTCACGGCCACGACCGACACGCTCGGATCGGAGATCGGTCAATTGGTGGGACGAACCGCCTATCTTCCGACGACGCTGCGTCGCGTGCCGGTGGGAACGGAGGGAGCGATCTCCCTCGAGGGAACGATCGCCGGGGTGATCGGGGGCTTTCTCGTTTCGAGCTTTGCGGCGTTGATGTGGGCCTGGTGGTCCCTGCGGGGACAGCCCCTTCAGGAGGTGGCCTTCAAGATCCTGGGGCAAACGGCCAAGCCTGCTTCCCTGCTGATCGCGGCCCTGTTGATGACGATCTCCGGTTTCTCCGGCTCCTACCTGGAGAGCATCCTGGGGAATTGGAACCGCAAATACCAGCGTTCGCTGCCGAACGGCCTGCTGAATTTCTTCAACACCGCTGTCGGCGCCCTTCTGATGTTCATCCTCACGCGCAAATAGCGAATGGATAAGACGAATTGAGAATTGGGGAATTGAGAAATGAACGTCATATTTGTCTTCCGGCCTTTTCTCTTTCTCGATTCTCGATTCTCAATTCGTTTGCCCGCGAATGCTCTTGCGAAACGAATATGCGGAGCCCGAGTATGATCCGCAACATATGAGAGAGCAGCTTCAGAAGATCGCCATCGTCGGGCGTCCCAACGTCGGGAAATC
>DASZZV010000072.1:0-5815 GCA_035544835.1 Thermoanaerobaculia bacterium | reverse complement strand
ATCCGAAATTCGAAATCCGAAATCCCGCCTTACTTCAGCGCCTTCAAATCCGCCACTACATCCCCACCGTGCGTATCGGTCTTTACCTTCTTGTAGATCTTCTTCACCCGTCCATCAGCTCCGATAAGAAACGTGGTTCTGGCCACGCCCCAGCTGCGGCGGCCGTACATGTTTTTCTCTTTCCAGACGCCGTACATCTTGGCGACATCCGCAGTCTCATCGGACAGCAGCGGGAAGTTCAGGTTGTGCTTTCCACGAAAGCTGGCGTGACTGTCCAGCGAGTCCGTGGAGACGCCGAGCACGACCGCCTCCTCCCCCGCCAGTTGCGACTGACTGTCCCGGAACGAGCAGGCCTCGGCAGTACAACCGGGCGTGTCATCCTTGGGATAGAAATAGAGAACCACATTTTTCCCGCGGAAATCGGCGAGGCTGATCGTCTTTCCCTCCGTGGAAGGAAGACGGAATTGTGGGGCTGGATCGTTGACCTTTGGTTCGTAGTAATCCTGCATGCATCCTCACTTCGCAGCGACTGAGCGATAACTGCGCAAACGGTTCGACGCCTCGGCGAGCGCCGGAAGATCTTTGGCGAAACAGAATCGGAGGAGTTGATCGCCTCCCCCGCCCGCGAAGAAGGCCGAGCCGGGAATCGATGCGACGCCGGCGTCGGCCAGGAGCCGGTCGGCAGCCTCTTTCCCATTGGTGAAGCCGAGCGACGAGACATCGGCCAGCATGTAATACGCCCCCTGTGGGATCAGCGGCTCGATGCCGGCAAAGCGAAGAGCCTCGGCGAGAAGATCGCGCTTCTCCTGATACGACTCGGCCAGCTCGCGGTAGTACGAGTCCTCGATGTCGAGAGCTCGCGCCACACCCCACTGCAGTGGCGTGGGGGCGCAGACGTAGAAGAGGTCATTGACCAGGCCGATGGCCCGTGCGATTGGCGCCGGCGCGGCGACGTAGCCGATCCGCCAGCCGGTAATCGAGAACGTCTTCGAGAAACCCGACACCGTGATGGTGAGATCGCGGCACGACTCCAGCGAAGCCATGGAACGATGCGCGCGCCCGTCGTAAACGATGTACTCGTAGATCTCGTCGGTGTAAGCCCACGCCGAGAACTCGCGACACAGCGCGCCGATCCTCTCCATCTCTTCGACCGAGAAGACTTTTCCGCAAGGATTCGATGGGGTGCAGACGACGATGCCCCGGGTTCGCGGCGTGAAGGCGGCGCGCAGGCGATCGAAGTCGATCGTCCAGTCGGGCGCCTGGAGCGGAACGAACTTCACATTCACGCCGAGAATCTTCAGCGTGTTTAGGTGATAGCCATAGAACGGCTCGAACAGAATCACCTCGTCGCCCGGATTCAGCGTGGCCATGGCCGCGGCAGCAAAGCCGCCCGTCGAACCGACCGAGACGACGATCTCGTCGTCCGGATTCACCTCGAAGCGATTGAAGCGTGAGATCTTGGCGGCGATCTTCTGTCGCAGCAGGTCGATCCCCTCGAACTTCGAGTAGGTGGCCTTGTTGGCGCGAATGGCCTCGATGGCACCCTCAGCCACGATCGGCAGAGTGGGCAGATCACAGATCCCCTGACCGAGATTGATCCCGCCGACCCGCTCGCAGTCACGCGACATGCGGCGGATATCGGATTGAACGAGCCCTTTGAGGCGGTCTGCGATCTGGGTCATGGCTTTTTTCGTTGGCTGGTTACTCGTTGTATCAGCGAGGAAGCAGTGTGTCATCCCGAGCGTCGAGCGAGGGATCTGGGTGGAGGCCCTTCAACCAAACGCATTACGCACGATCTCCCCGACACCACGACCGCAAAGCCCCCGCCCAGATCCCTCGCTGCGGCTCGGGATGACACATTACTTCCTCCGCAACGAACAACGAGCAACGAGCAACGAGCAACGAAACCGTAACAGTCTCCTCGTTCGCCGCCCAACTTTCAAGTCCGGGAATGTCGCCACAGAGAGCGAGGTTCTGATTTTTTGCCGGTACCCGATAAGGGTACAAACAATGTCACGATCCAGATTTGCAGTTGCCGTCTTCTCGTTCTTCCTCTTTTCGGCATTACCCGCTGCTGCTCAGGTATACGACACGTTCGTAATTCCTGTCGTCGGCAATACAGCCGGTGCCGGAGGCACGCGCTGGGGCACGCAGCTGTCGATCTTCAATCCTCAGCAGTACACGCTGAAGGTCAGCCTGACTTTCCTGCCGACCGGGATCGAGACTGGTAGTGAATTTCTCGTTACCGTCCCCTCCAACTCCACCTTCTTCAGCAGTAATGTCATCAACGACGTTTTCAAGCGAAGCGGAACGGGCGCACTCCTCGTGGCGACGTTTGCGAACGATAATCCGAGTGTTCCCGACGGGGTCATCGACCGCGCCTTCGTGGTGACGACGACGACCTTCAACAACGCCAGCAGCGGAACCTTCGGTCAGGGCATTCCCGGAACACTCACTGGTGAGATGGATTTCGCCCTGGAGAAGGTGAGCTCGATCGCGACCGGAATTCGCAACTTCGGAACCATCGGGTCGACCGGGTATCGAACCAATATCGGAGCGGTCAACACTGGGCGCTACAGCATCCGTCTGCTCGTTTCCGTGTATGACTCCCAGGGGCGGACCGTCGCGGATCGTCTACCGTTCAACGTCGCCCCGCTCGCTCATTTTCAGGATCGTCTCCCCGTCAATGTCGATGGCGGAACCGTCGAGTTCTTTGTCGACGATCCCTCTCAGACCGCGGTCGTCTTTCCCTATGCCTCGATCGTAGACAACCGCTCGGGCGACCCTGTCTATGTCGCGCCGATCCTTCTGGCAAGTCCGAAGTATCTCTATGGCAACACAAAAACCATGGTCGCTCCCACAGAAGTCGGCAAGCGAATCGACCCGGCCCGGGCCAAAGAGATCGCCGGATCGATGCACCGTGGTGGATACGTTCACACTGAGAATGGCGCTGTCGTAGTCGACCGTCTGTACTGATTTTCACACGTCCTCGACATTCCACAACCCGTAGATTGTCTCCAATGGGAACCGTGGGGGCGTGCAGAGCACGCCGCTGGAGTTTGGCCAACTAAGCACTGGCGCACCGCCGAGGGGAGCGGGCGCCTCGCCCGCTCTTCGAGCGAAGCTCGAAGAATCGGTGTGTTGTTGCTGCAGAGCGGGCGAGGCGCCCGCTCCCCTCGGCGGTGGCCCGCCCCTACGAAGTTCCTGGGAGTTATTTACCGTCTCCGCCCGTTCCGGGTACTCTTCAAGAGAATGCGCATCGACTTCGAAGCCCGGACTCTCTCCTGCTCGGTGGGAGATCTCGTCCACGAGAACACCTATCGCCGGATCGGCGTAGAACGGGGTGACGGCTTCCGGCGCATGTGGCTGGGAACGGAAATCCACACACAGCGCGCCGAGACGCGGTCGGCGGAAGATCCGAACTACCGCCCCGAGGTCGGTGTCGATTATCGCTGTGCCGTTGGCGAGTGGGCGGTCACGATCACGGGCCGCATCGACGGGTTGTCCATCGACCGGGAGCGACGGCGTATCACGATCGAGGAAGTGAAATCAATTCACTTCGACCTGGAGCTTGCTGCTCTCTACCGCTCGGAGAAAATGCAGCGGCACCTGTTTCAGCTCATGTTGTATGCCTGGTTTCTCTCCCTGAAGCCGGACTACGAGGGCTTCGAGTTTCTTCCCCAGCTCGTCCTGATCGACCTCATCACCGGCACGGTAAAGGCCATCGATGCTCCCTTCGAGCCCGAGGACATTGCCGGCGCTTTCCAACGCGAGATCTCGCGGCTGGTGGAGGAGATCGAAAACGATCGCGCCCTGAAGATGGCCAAGCGGGCCTACGCTGAGGGGATCACCTTTCCTCACGAGCTGATGCGACCCTTTCAGCAGGAGATGGTCGACGCCGTGGCCCGGGCGGTGGGCCAGCGAGAGACGCTGCTGGTCTCTGCTCCAACGGGGATCGGCAAAACGGCCGCCGCCATTTTCCCCGCGCTCGTGGAGTCGCTGCGGCGGGGAAAGAAATTGTTCTTTCTGACCTCGAAGACGCTCCAGCAGGAGATGGCTGTCAAAGTGCTCGAGACCCTCAACGACGGTTCCTTTCGAGTGTTACGCATCCGGGCGAAGCAGAAAATGTGTGCACACACCGAGATGATCTGCCACGAGGATTTCTGCCCCTTTGCCAGTAACTACTCGGAGAAAATGCAGCGCAGCGGGCTGGTGTCGCGGATGTCGACCGATCTCAGTTACTTCGATCCCGATATCGTTTTCGAGATGGCACGATCCGAAGAGGTCTGTCCCTTCGAGGTGTCGCTGGAGCTCATCGAGCAGGCCGATGTCATCGTCTGCGACTACAACTACATCTTCGATCCATACGTCGGTCTCAAGCGCTATCAGAAGGATGACGACTACAGCGACTCCGTGCTCATCATCGACGAGGCTCACAACCTGGTCGATCGCGGTCGCGGATACTACTCGCCCGAAATCGAGGAGCGGGCACTCGACCTCGTTGCCGAGCACCTCTCCATGCGCCCTCAATTCGACGTCGACGAATGGGAAGAGCTCGTCCGCGAGCTCAGGAGCCAGCTTCACGAGCTGGCCCAGCCACTCGAGGGCACGACCAGGCAGTCGGTGTGCGAGCCCGACCGGCGGTTCTTTCTCCGACAGCGCAACGAATGGGAGCGGGTCGTCCTTCAGTACATCACCTGGAAGATCAGCAACCGTCTGGCCGATGAAACCGACCCCGTCATCGACTTCTACTTCCGGCTCATGAAGTTCACGAACCTCATGAACGAGGAGGGAGAGGAGTTCTCCCAGATCATCGAAGCGACACCAGGGGGACTCAAGCTCAAGATTTTCTGCAAGGACCCCTCTCGTTTTCTGGGCGAGATCATCTCTGGCAGCTACGCCACGATCGCCATGTCGGCGACGCTGGAGCCTTTCGATTTCTACCGCAAGACCCTGGGCTTTCCGTCGGACCGCGTTTCGGAGCTCTCACTCCCCTCTCCCTTCCCGCGAGAGAATCGAAAGATCGTCGTCATCTCCAACGTCGACACCACCTACAAGGAGCGCGGCCTTCACTACGACACCATCGCCCGCACGCTGGGTGAGGTTGCTAACGCCAACACCGGCAACTATCTGGCGCTGTTTCCCAGCTATGCCTTCCTGCAGGAAGTCTCGGCACGGATGCCCTATGTCGAGAAGCGGCTGATGATTCAGCGGTCGGACATGACCGACTATGAGCGCCGCAGTTTTCTCACGGCCCTCAAAGACGGCCACGACCAACATCTCATCCTGGCGGTCTCGGGCGGGATGTACGCCGAGGGAGTCGATTATCAGGGAGACATGCTGCGAGGCGTGTTTGTGGTGGGGCCGGCCCTTCCGGCGGTGAGCTTCGAGCAGGAGTTGCTGAAACGATACTACGACGATCAATACGGCGCGGGCTTCGAGTATGCCTACCTGATTCCGGGCATGACGCGGGTGATCCAATCGGCAGGACGGGTCATTCGAAGCGAGAAAGATGTCGGCTTCATCGCACTGTTATGTAAGCGCTTCACGAATGCCAGCTACACGAGGTATTTTCCAGCAGACTGGTACGTCGACTCCCCTCGTGAGCTGGTATCGAAGAACCCGGGCAAGGAGATTCAGGCCTTCCTGGAAGCGAGGAACCAGCCGCAGCTGCGAATTCGGTACTAAGAATCACCTTTCCTGGCAACACGACAAAAGCAGCGCGCGAAGGCGCGCGGCAGACCTGTAGCACCGGGCGTAAGCCCGGTGTTGCGCGGATGCCGGTCTCCGCCAATCTTTAAATCTGGTGAGCCCG
>DASZZV010000071.1:0-4264 GCA_035544835.1 Thermoanaerobaculia bacterium | reverse complement strand
TTGCCCTCGACCTCGATCGTGCCCGATCCGTTGTCATCCTCGATTTCCTGGAGCGACCGCACCAGTCGGGCGAGCTCTGACGCGCGAGGGGAACCGGTGCCACGTCCTCGTTGAGCTGCTGTGCCCCTGGCTGAAGGAAGGAGCGTTCGCTCTGCGTGGATTCGTTTTCGCGCCCGCGACTTACTGCCTACCTTCGCCGAGCTCCCGGTTTTACGCGACTCTTTCTTCTGCACGCTTTCCTTCTCCCTGCCCACCTCCTGGGGATCCTTGTCGTCGCGAGTGCCGAGGTAGATAGGCTGACGCAACTTCCCGTCGGCGGTCCATTCGCTGAATTTCACCTCGACTACGACCTCGGGCTTTACCCAATGCACTTTCTCGTTGGTGCGAGGGACTTCGGCAAAGGGAGACGTCTTCCGCTCGAGCGGCTTGAGGCACCGATACATCTCCGCGAGTTCCGCGCCGGTGAAGCCTCCGCCGGTATGTCCGACATGGATGAGCCGGCCGTGATCGAAGTAGCCGAGTAGAAGTGCGCCCAGATACTGCCGGGAATTGCGAGGCTCGGTAAATCCTCCAACGACAAATTCCTGGCGGAACTCGACCTTCAGCTTCAACCACGATTTCGGCCTTACCCCCGGCTGATAAGTGGAGGTTACACGTTTCGCTATGATTCCCTCCCAGCCTTGCTTCCTTGCGAGCTGGAGCATCTTCTGTCCGTGCCCCTCGATCGATTCGGTGATTTAAATGTGATCGGAGGTCAGCTTCCCGAACTGCTTGAGGAGCTCTGCTCTGCGGGCCAACCATGGCTCGTCGAGCAGCACTTTATCGCCAACCATCAAGATGTCGAAGAGTATGAGGCAGGCAGGAGTAGTGGTCCGGTAGCGCTCGATGAGATGTGGGTCTTTGACGTGCAGCCGCGATTGCAGCTCCTGAAAACGCGCCGGCTTACCGTCGATAAGCGCGACAATCTCACCATCCACGACAAAACTTTTCTTCTTCTTTGCGGCGACTAACTCGAGCGCTTCGGTAATCTCGGGAAACTGCTGCGACTTGTCCTTTCCGTTGCGCGTGATGAGGCGAACATCCGATGGAGTCACAAAAGCCAGGACGCGAACGCCGTCGTACTTGGGCTCGAAGGTCCAGCCTTCGCCGGGAATGTCAGTTCCGATGGATGCATACATCGGCTCGAGATCGGGAGCTGACGCTGTGCGCCGGGGGTTGGAATCACCCGCAGGCTCGGCCGTTTTCTTGAAATCTCTCTTTCGGCGATACTCGGCGAGCTGATCTGCCGCGCCGGCAGGACGCCGGGTGCGCGTCGCCATATCGTGCCGTCAGGCCGTCTTGCGCTTGCCGGCTTTTGTCGTGCGAGGCTTGGTCGTGGTCGCCGACCGCTTGCTGCGCGCGGCTTTCTTGCCGCTACCCTGCTCGAGGCTCGCCCTGAGGCGCGACATGAGATCGAGTACTCCTCTATCGACTGGCTCCCCTTCGGGCCCGTCGAGCTTGATTTTCTTGCCGCGCATCCTGGCCTTGATGACCTTCATCTACTCGTATCCCTTGACGATCTCGTTCCAGGGAACGGGCTCATCCTCGGCCAGACACACACGCTCGTACTTCACCGGAGACAGGTCCTGCTTGTGAAGAAGGCGGAAGCTGATATGGTCAGCACGGACGGCGGTGCGCAGCTCGACTGGGGATGTTGACGAGTCCGAATGAGACTGACCCCTTCCAGATTGCCGCCATTTGCACCCCTCGAAGAACGCTTCGCTCTCTAATGTTGTGGATGAAAGCAAATCAAATGCCGCTTTGGAAAATCAATTTTGTGACTGAGCGGATGCAAGAAAAAAAGGCCCCGGCATTGCCGGGGCCTTTGCGACGGAGCGAATCATGCGCTACACGACCTTCGTGACGTCGGCTGCCTGGGGACCTTTCTGTCCCTGAACAACCTCAAATTCTACTCGATCCCCTTCGGCAAGGGACTTGAATCCGGTGCCCGATATCGCGCTGAAGTGGACGAAGACGTCTGGGCCTCCTTCCCTAGAGATGAAGCCAAAACCCTTCGCGTCGTTGAACCACTTCACTGTCCCGGTGATGCGTGCCATGATCGATCCTTTTCCCTTGCGGGAGAGCTAACTGTACCTGCTCTTGCTCGAGCCCCGGAAGAGCAGCCGGCGCCAGGACCGCGAATTGCTTTCCTCGCGCCGTCGAGAGCACCCAATTGCGCTCTCGAGACCGGCGTCAATCGGGGCAAATTCTGTGCAAGTGTTTAGACGATACGATCCGCGAATCGATTTCGGTTCAAGCGGCGCCGGCGACGTACCGTGCAGTGCGCCCGCAGTTTCGACAGCGGAGCGTCACATGCGACGTTGGCGGTGGGGGGTACTGACCGGGATCGCGCTCGATCGCGCCGGAACACGACGGACAGCTGAGCGGCTTGCTGGACCGGTCGCTGCTGATAAGGTGAAGGACTTGCGCGGGGTTGTACGTATTTGGACGTGGCTTACGCATCGGCCCTCCGATGACCAGAGCCCAATGGCCACTTTCCAAGGCTCCGGTTGAACAGTTTTCGTGTCGTTACGCTGTCGAAAAGAAAGAATCCAGCTACCCGGCTACTAACCGGGTTTGGCATTCTCCTCTCCTTTCTGACTGGATGTGGCCCAAGGGCGCACATTCCATTGCGGCCTGCGAATCTGCCCGGCGTTCTCGCTCCAGCCGATAGTGGCGCGGTGCTGGCGCGGAGCCTGGCACCGGTGTTGTACCTGCAACGCGACGAAACGTTCCACCTCTCCCGGGCGGTCGCGGTCCTCCACCCCCAAAAACGGGTGATAGCCTATCACCTACTCTGGAGAGATGACGTCAACGGGTCCTGGATTCCGTTCACCGTCCCGACGGACCAGGAAATTGTGTGGGTGGGGTACGACGCGACTCAGGCTCCGGTGGAGGTCTGGACTTACTGGCACGGGGCGTTTCTGCATACACCGTGGCCAAAGAGCCAGGTGGTGATCGACGTCCAGTGGGGGAAGCATGGATCACTGCCCCGAGGGGTGCGCGAGAGCGACCTGCCACGCTTTCAGACGCTCAATGTTTTCTACGCGTCTACGATCTTCCTCCTTCCGGACATTCTCTTGGGCGACCTGACGCGCAAAGGTCCCCTGGGCTTCTTCCACGGCTACCGGCGATACCGGGATTTCTCACGGCCGCTGGTGCTTGCTCAGCACCTCGATGCTGTTGCGCGAACCGTGGATCCGGACAAAGTCCTCCGCGCAATTTTCGGAAAGTATTCGCATAAACCGGCCTGGCCGCCAGGCATCTAGGCGCTGTAGACGATGTCACCCTCGGCATCGATGCCGATTTCATGGTGCATCTCGCAAACGCCGCAGATCTTGGTCACGTGCCAGACTTCGCCGAGGGCCTTATAGGTACTCTCGGCGGCGGGCTTGACCTTCAGCTTCTTGAAACTGTATTCACCGCAGTTCTCGCACGGGTGTGATCGTGCGATGCGCTCAGCGCGCGCAAGCGAGATCGGCTTCGAGGTCACACTCAAGAATCTTTTGGGGGATTATCAGCGTCGGGCCTCGGGCTGAGGCGCGCGGGAGCATCAACCTGCGTGTGAAGAGTGGGCGCGGCAGCACGGGCGACGAGCTCGCGCAGGCCGCCGATGGCGCCCATCACTCCAGCAGCTTCTGCCGGCAGGAAGATCGTAGCGTTTTTTCCTTGAGCGAGAGTTGGCAGCGCCTCGAGATACTTCATGCCAAGCAGATACATTGCGGCCTGACCTTCCGGCAGCGCCGAGGCGATCTTCGTAATTGCTTCGGCTTCAGCAGTCGCCATCGCGAGCCGGGCCTCGGCCAATCCCTGAGCTCGCAGCACGGCGGCGTCTTTTTCGCCTTCGGCACGTCGCACCTGTGACTCACGTACGCCTTCGGCTTCGAGAATAGCGGCACGCTTGCCTGCTTCGGCGTTGGTGACAGCGGCACGTCGCTCGCGTTCGGCACGCATCTGAAGCTCCATGGACTGCTGGATGTCGCGCGGCGGCTCGATCGCCTGAAGCTCGACACGCGTAACGTCCACTCCCCAGCCGATCGATGCCTCTTCGATCACTTCGCGCATCCGCTTGTTGATGACGTCTCTGCTGCCGAGCGTGGAGTCGAGCTCCATTTCGCCGACGATGTTGCGAAGGGTCGTGCGCGTCAACGTCTCGAGGGCATAGGGAAGATTCTGGACGGAGTACGTCGCCTTCTGCGGATCAGCCACGCGATAGTAGATGACG
>DASZZV010000070.1:0-1757 GCA_035544835.1 Thermoanaerobaculia bacterium | reverse complement strand
CGTGGCACACGAGCTGTATTACGGTGCCTTCAAGAGCCAGCGGAAAACACGCAACGTAGATCTCGTTGACGCCCTGCAGTTCGAGGTCCTGGAGTTCGATCAGGACGACGCTAAGCAGGCTGGAGAAGTACGGGCGCTACTAGCGGCGCGGGGAACTCCCATTGGTCCCTACGATGTGCTGATCGCCGGGCAGGCCAGGGCGCGAAAACTAATTCTAGTGACGCGCAATACCGGGGAATTTGCCCGTGTGCCGGATTTGCGCGTCGAAGACTGGGAAAGCGTGCGCGGGAAGAAGCGTTAGTTCCGATCTGCGGCCACTCATTCCCCGCACACTGCGTTCCTCGTACGCTTCGCCTCATAGAGCTGCGCATCGGCACGTTTCATCAGATCGGCGATGTCCTTGTCATCGCCGTCCCGAGCGACCGCCACCCCGATCGACAGGGTGAGCCGCAACCCTGGAAATTCATCGATGACCAAATCACTGGCCATCACCCGTAAGTTCTCGGCAAAACCCATTGCCCCTTCGAGCCCGGAAGCGGGACAGAGGATCGCCAGCTCATCGCCGCCCAGGCGCGCCGCTATGTCTGCCGAACGGCTCCTGCGCGCGATCAGATCCGCGACCGCCTTGAGGGCACAATCCCCGGCGGCATGGCCGAAGCCATCGTTGATCTTCTTGAAGTAATCGATGTCGATCATGATCACAGCCAGGGTCATGTTTCCCCGTCGTGTGACGGCGAAGATCTGGGCGGTTGCTTCGTCCCACAGTCTGCGGTTGGCCAGGCCGGTGAGGGCATCGACCCGACTGAGGCGAGACATTTCCAGAGCGAGATCATCGGCGCGCTTCGTCTCCCGTATCAAGGCGTCACGCGTTTTGAAATCGGCCAACCCTACGCTGTAACGATGCATCCAGGTGGTCACGGAGATCGACAGGCCGGAGACGAGATGGAAGGCCAGAAACAAGCCGGCTGACTCCGTCCATTGGTACGACGCGAGCGCGAAAAAAAGAGCGAGGGCCGTAAATGAAACCGCGAAGAAGGAGACGATCATGGAACGCTGCCATTGCAGCAGCCCCGCTCCGCCGACCATGATTAGGGTGAAACCGAGCAGATAGATCCCGAGCGACTGTTTCAATTGCGGGATCATCCATGCAACCGACACTTCGACCGCCGTCAGACTCACCCAGCCGATCCACATGCAGATTCGTCCGCTGGGCGGACGGAACAGGACCCAGATGTAAAGCAGGAAGATCGGCAGCAGAGTGATCGCGCGAACCGCGAGAAACGATGGAGCAATCTCCGGTTCCAGCCGCAGGTCGACCCAGGCCCACAATGGATAGATGGTAAGGATCAGCGTGCCGATCAGGAGAACGCCCGCACGGCACGTATCACGCAGCTCCGCGTGGTATTCGCGGACCAGGTCAGGATCCACGCCCACACTCTATCAGATGACCTTTGCCCGGAGGCCTTACCGATTCACGAAGTCGCTTCAAAGGAGTCTCGGTCCCCCTCAGGTTCCCCACTCGATCAGGATGACGTGGTCCCGCGGCATCGCGCGTTGCGTTGCACGGGCTTCCGAGGTAGCCTCGGGTCATGACGGACAAAGTGAAAGATGCCGCTTTGTATGGGGACTTGATTGCGGCGCCGCCGGAGAAGGTCGCCGAGCTGGTTGACGGCAGTCTGTATCTTTCACCTCGCCCGTCGCTCCGCCATGCCAACAGCGCGTCGGTGCTCGGGTCTGTTCTGAACGCCGCCTTTCAT
>DASZZV010000069.1:0-6953 GCA_035544835.1 Thermoanaerobaculia bacterium | reverse complement strand
GTTAAGTTGGGTTTCCAGACTTGACCCCAACTTCCCAGAGCGATTTCGCCCGAGGGTGAGATCGCCTGGACCTCGGCGTTGCGCACCCCGAGCGATCGCGACTCGCTATCGCCGATCCGCGTCGTGAACAACTCCTCCGGTTCGCCGTTCCAAGCCGCGCTGTAGACGACCGTCTGACCATCGGGAGCGAAGGCGGCGCTCCCGACACGGCCATGGCGAAAGGTCAGCGGCTGGAAGGTCGGCACCAGGGGGAGCTGGCGCAGTCGCGCCACATACAGAGAGGTCGCTACGATCGAAGTGAGAAGGAAGAGCGCCGCGAAAGCCCAGCCGGACAGGCGAAGCCGGGTTGCTGCAGGAAGGGCTGCATCACCGATCCCGCTTGAGGAAACGGAAAGCGCCTCGAGTGCGAAGGCGACATCGCGGGCCGATTGAAAACGCTTTTCGCGATTCTTTTCCAGACATCGTCTGGTGACCCGTTCGAGCGCCGGCGATACGCGATTGCCCTCCGCCAATTCCGGCGGATCCTCCCTGAGGATCGCTGTCATGGTTTCCGGTCCTGACCCCCGCTGGAAGGCACGCTGGCCAGTCAGCAGCTCGTACAGGACCGCACCCAGGGAGAATACGTCCGAACGATGGCCAACCTCTTGACCTAAAACCTGTTCGGGAGACATGTAGCCGACCGTTCCCATGACCGTTCCCGGATTCGTCATCCGCGCCTGCGTCGGCGCCTCGGTGTTTTTGTCATCGCGCTTCTCGTCCCATTTCGCGAGGCCGAAATCGAGAAGCTTCACATGACCATCTCGCGTAATGAAAACGTTCTCCGGTTTCAAGTCGCGGTGGACGACACCTCTCTCATGCGCAGCCGCCAGGCCGTTCGCCATCTCGACGGCGTATTCGATCGCCTTCCGAACGGGAATCCCGCCGTCATCAATCTTCTGGCGAAGCTTCACTCCATCGAGTAGTTCCATCGCCAGGAAGCCGTCGCCGACGTCGAATAGCGAACAGATGTTGGGGTGGTTGAGCTGTGAGATCGCCTTCGCCTCCCGTTCGAAACGGGTCCTCGCTTGCGCGTTCTGCGCAAACTCGGCCGGCAGCACCTTGATGGCGACGCTCCGATCAAGCCGCGTGTCGATCGCGCGCCACACCTCTCCCATCCCGCCCGCGCCGATGCGCGACACGATTTCGTAAGGCCCGAGGCGTGTACCGGAAGTGATCAGGCGCCATTTCCTTTCGAATGATTGGAGAGTGAGATCCCGATGATCGCCCGATTCGAACGCCCTTCTAGCTTTTACTGATTCGACGTGTAACATCTTCCTGGATTGGGTTTGGCCGTGAAATCACGTTGGACACTGGGACAGATCTTTTACCTTTCCCTCATTGGGCTTTCACTCCTTCTCGCTCTGCTTTTCTATCTGCTCCTCGATGGATCGCGCAAATCGATCGTCGATAGCTCTGAGCGCCTGCGTGAAGCACACAGCAGGCGGATCGCCGGCCAGGTCGAAAGCTATCTGAACCTGGCGCAGGGATCGGTCGAGGCCATCGAGAACCAGCTACGCAACGGAGCGGGTGGCGCTGACGGGCCATCTGCCATAGAGCCGTGCCTCTTCGCTCAGATTCTGACCAACAACAATCTGGCCGAGGCAACGCTGAGCCACGCGTCGAGCCTCGGATACGATTCCGATGGGAATCTCAAACTGGCAGAACGTGACCGATGGCAGGTCTCCCTGTTTCGAGAGAGCGCGGCCGTGGGCGCCTCGATCGGCGTCCGTACGACATTCCAGGATCATGGAGGGTTCGTTTCGGAAATGCGGGCCCCGGGCTCGCACTCTGAGGGGCGACGCGAAGAAGGTGTCGAGGATCCGACTCAGCATCTGACATTCTCGACCACGGCCGCGAAGATCAACCGCGGTCAGATCGTCTGGAGTGACCTGAGCTTTACGCAGCTCGATGAGCGTCTGCCGGAGATGCAGAGACGAGTCGTTGTCACCGTGATGAAGGCTATCGAAGACAAAGACGGCCGCTTTCTCGGCGTCCTCCGCATCGGTCTGCTTACCGAGCAGCTCGACGAGATGATTCGGAAGGAGTCGGCCGAGAACGCGCCCCACCGCATCTTCATCTGTGACAGCGAGGGGCGGCTGATTACCCGCGTCAGTCCTGGCGATCGTATGGTCGAGGACTCCGACGAGGCGCTGCGGGTGGCCCCGGTACATCTTCCATCGGAGGTCGCGCTGGCCCTGCATCATCCGGCCCTCGGCCTGGTCACTTCCGGCCAGCTCAATGCATTTGGTGAGCTTACGGCCGGACAGAAATTCTTCGTCAGCTTCCGTGGCCTTCCGCGCACACAGGAATGGTGCATCGGAATCGTCGTCCCACAGAGCCACTACCTGGGAAAGCTCAATGGGATCCGGAACAATCTGATTGTGGTGTCGCTGTTCCTCATCGCTGCGATCCTCATCGGAGGCGTCGCGACCCTGAGGATGATCCGGCGCGGTCTCCGGCAGATCGAGCGACAGACGGCGCGGATGCGGCGTTTCGAGTTCTCGGCCTCTGGTATCGAGAGCCCGTTTCGTGATGTGAGCGCCGTGCTGGAAGGTCTCGAACGTGCCAAGACGGCCGTCCGCGCCATGGGCAAGTACGTGCCCATCGACCTCGTGCATCAGCTCTACGAGGCCAACCGCGAACCTGTGCTGGGCGGAGAGCTTCGTGAGGTCTCGCTGATGTTTACCGACATCAAGGAATTCACGAACCTCGCTGAGCGACTCTCTCCTGACGAGCTGGCTCGAATTCTCGGCAGATATCTCGAGGTTATGACTGTCGCCATTCAGGCCAACAGCGGTACCGTCGACAAGTATATCGGCGACGCCGTCATGGTGATCTGGAACTCGCCGTCGCCCTGCCCCGATCACGCCGTGAAAGCGTGTGAGGCCGCGCTGGCGTGTATCGAAGCCACCCGCCAACTGTTCGATTCTCCGCAGTGGGGCGGAATGCCTCCGCTCGTCACGCGATTCGGGCTTCACCGGGACGAGGTCATGGTCGGTCACTTTGGGGCGCCCGATCGGATGAGTTTCACCGCGCTGGGCGACGGGGTGAATCTCGCTTCACGTCTGGAGAGCCTCAACAAACAGTATCGGACCACGATCATCGTCAGCGAAATGATCTACTCCGCGGCCGCGGCAAGGTTTGACTTCCGTCTCCTCGACCGGGTCGCAGTCAAGGGAAAGTCCCGCGGAATCGAGGTGTACGAGCTCCTGGGAATCGCCGGCCAACAGGAGCCTCGTGTCATGGTGGCGAGAACGTACGAGAAGGCCCTCCAGTCCTATTTCTCGCGTGAGTTCCGCGAGGCCGTCGAGCTACTGAAGAACCAGCTCGACGATGGTCCCAGTTCCGTACTGACCGAACGCTGCCTGAGACTGGCCGAACAACCGCCCCCAGCCGGCTGGGACGGTATCCATGTATCGTCGGTCAAATGATCATCGCGTCCACTTGATGTTCGGGTGAAGGGAGTAGGGATCAGAGCCATTCTCGTCACTTGCGTAGGGCTGAATGGACTAACCAAGGGCTGGAAGATGCCGTGTGCTTGCTCAATTTTCAGTTCTGCTCCGTCTACAATCCCCCGGTGTCTCAACGCGCACCACTCTTCACCGCGGATTTTCTCAGGCTCTGGCTTTTTGCCTTCGTCACCTTCTTCTCCGCCTTCCAGCTTTTGCCCACGGTCCCGTTCCGCATTCTGGCCCTCGGCGGGACGAAGGCCATGGCGGGGACGTTCCTCGCGCTCTATACCTATGCGTGCGCTTTCTCCGCTCCTCTCACCGGAAGCGTGGCCGATCATTTCGGGCGGCGCCGGGTCCTCCTCTTTGCCTCGCTGCTCTTCATCGTCTTCTCCCTCGGCTACGGGTCCATCACCCGCATTCCGCTGCTCCTGGCGGTAGCCACGGTGCACGGGGTCTGCTGGTCGGGGATTCTCTCTTCGAGTGCGGCGATCATGTCGGAATCGATTCCCGAGTCGCGGCGCACCGAGGGGCTTGCGTACTGGGGGATGGCCAGTACCGCGGCCATTGCCGTTGCTCCGCTGGCGGGGCTCGTCATGATGAAGCGCACGAGCTGGTTCGCGCTCTGTGCCGAGATGGCCGTGCTGTCGGCGGCTATGTTCCTCTTCGCGCTGCGGCTGCGGCCTGACACGAGTGCTGCCGCCCGTACGTTTCCACCGCTCGGATCGCTCATCGACTGGCGCGTCACCGTCACCGCGCTCTCGCTTTTCGTGATCTCGTTCGGCTACGGTGGGATCACCAGCTATGTGGCGTTGCTGGCGGGGGAGCGGCGGATTGAGCCGGCCTCGCTCTTCTTCAGTGTCTTTGCCGTTACGATTCTGGTCTCGCGCGTCGCCATCGCCGACAAGGGCGACCGCTTCGGGCCGGTCGCGCTGTTGATCCCGTCGTTGCTGATCGTTCCCGTCGCGCTGGCAGTGCTCGCCGTGACCAACTCCCGCGCGGGGCTCATCACCGCGGCCGCCCTTTATGGCATCGGCTTCGGAGGCGCCTATCCGGCCTTCATGTCGTTCGTTCTTCGGTTCACCGATCCGGAACGGCGCGGTACGACATTCGGCAGCGTCATCTGGGCCTTCGACACCGGAATCGGCAGCGGCTCGCTCATCACCGGCATCGTCGTGCAGCACGCCGGTTACCGCACGGCGTACCTCGTGACCGCGGCAGTCAGCGCACTTGCCGTGCCGCTCTTCCTTTTGACCTCGCGAAGCTTTTCGGAGGTCCGGGGAGCGGAATTGAAGAATTGAAAATTGAAAACTGAAAAACGGAACGCTCTGTTTTTTTCAATTTTCAATTCCCCGTTTGAACGGGGTCTTCAGCCCACCTCGCGGATCAGTCGGATTCCATCTTCGCTACCACAGAAGTAGACGTCGTCCTCCGGCTGCAGCCGGAGGTCAGGGGCGAAGCTGGAGATCAGGCTTTTCCCGCGGCGGATGGCGATGACCGAGATTTCTTCTGAGCCCTCAGGGAGCACCTGATCGGGATGTCTGCCGGTGAAGCCTGCCGCCGACCGTTTGTGAACGCGAAGATGCGAAGCCCCCGTCAAGCGTTGATCGCCCAGCAGCCTGTACAACAACATCTGTCCCGAGACTTCGCTGATCGACAGCGCGTAGTCGGCTCCGGCACGATAGATGTTGTCGATGTTCCTGGCGTGGTTGACGCGGGCGATGATGGGAATGCTGGCAACTGTGTCGCGGACGATGACCGTGGCGAAGAGGGTGGCATCATCGCTGTCGAGCGCCAGCACCACTGCCCGCGCCCTCTCGATTCCCGCGCTCCGAAGCACGTAGGGGTCGAGCACGTTTCCGACCACGCTGACGTTCGCGCGCGGAGCTCTGTCGATGGCCAGCACTTCGTCGCCTGCATCGGTCAGCAACTCGTGGACCTTCATTCCGACCTCACCGAAACCGGCCACCAGAAAGGGTCCGGTACTGGCAAGCGGAACGACCTGAGCATCCTCAGCTGCAATCCTTCCGAGGACTGCCTCCGATCCCAGAAGGAGAAGAATCGATCCCGATTCGAGGCGGACCGAGGGGCCGCCACTGCTGAGCTTTCCCCGAGTCCACTGTCCGGCCAGGATCGCGCCAGCGGCGGCGAGCGATGAGTCCGAGAAGGCCGACCCGATGAGGGGCGTGCCCGATCGGACGCGGAACTCGCGGAGCTCCAGACCGTCCAGCTGCTCGAGGCCGGGCAGGCGTGGGCTGATGCGCTCGCTCACCCTCGTGGCCAGTGCGGCAGCGAGAATATGTCGTGGTGTGTAAGCGGCCGTCGCCCCGGCCAGCTCCATGGGGCGGCGGTGCGCCGGCTCCTCCACCAATGCATAGATGGCCCCGCGGAATCCGAGCTGCCGGGCGCGGAGAATGAGCGCACCATTCTCCTCATCGCGTCCGTTGGCGACGACGGCCCGGGCGTTGCCCAGGTTGCAGATATCGAGCGAGTCCTCCTCTTCCCGGCTGAAGACGACAGGTAACTCGCGATCGACAAGAGAACGGGCCACCTGCTCGTCTCGCTCGACCACCAGAGCAGGAACCCTCGCGCTCCGCAAACGCTCCAGCAGCATCTCGACGGCGGGACCGTATCGATAGACGATGACGTGGCCGTGCAATTTTGCGGGGGCCTGCCGCGGGAGTCGCTCTTCGAAACGCTCCTCCAGGAAAGGAACCAGATAGATGGGAATGATCAGGAAAACCAGAAAGACGCCCGCGAACTGCACTCCTATCACGAAGAGAACCATCACCGGATGCGACCATTGCGAGTCGTAGCCATACCCGGTCGTGCTCAGCGTCTCGGCAGCCCACTCGACGGCTTGCCAGAAGGAGCGCGATTTCCCCTCGAGCCTGGCCATGCCCTCCATGTAGATCGCGCCCGAAAGAACGACGAAGAGTGGTACTGCGATCATGAGCCCGACGAGCCGGCGCTGGGATCGTTTCACAACGTGATTCTACGCGCCGGCGTTGGCTCGGTCGTGGACGGAAACGGCAAGCCACTCGCCGGCCCGGCCTGGGATGGGCTTGGTTAGAGCATCTTCATCCGACCGGACCTCCTTCCGTGCGCCCCTCGCAGGCCCGGCTCTCGGTTGCGTATCTTCGATCGCAGCGAGAGAATCGAATCTCCCCATGAATCGTAGATGGCGTCTACGGGATGAAACCGGCGCGCAGTCCTTCTTCCGGCGTCTCGATCGAGTTTTCTCTCTGGCGGCCGCCTTCTGGTTGTTGGCGGCTTCGTTACACGCGCTTCCGGTCGATCGGGCCATCAGCCAGTACGCGCACCGCACCTGGCGAATCGAAGAAGGACTGCCCAATAGCGTCGTTCGAGGAATCACGCAGACCAGCGACGGCAGCATCTGGATCGGTACCTACGATGGCCTGGCTCGATTCAACGGCGACTCGTTCGAGCTGTTCAACAAGACCA
>DASZZV010000068.1:0-12077 GCA_035544835.1 Thermoanaerobaculia bacterium | reverse complement strand
CGGGAGGCGCTCATCGCGGAGAACGGTTCAGTGATTGACGAAGCAACGACCATCGCGAAGGTGAGCGGATTCCAGTACCTGATCCAGCAGACAGCGGTCGAGACAGTCGCTTCATCCGCCGTCGTGAGCTGGGATCTGGGTATGTATTTTCTCCCGCCACCTTTCACCTCTTCTCCCGAGCTGAGGAAGCTCGACATTCCGGTTCTGGTGCGCTCCGCGAACCGACAGGAAGAGCCCGTTGTGACTTCAACCGGATCGTTGATTGCCTGGACTGAGCGAGGTTCTATCTCCTATCAAGGTTACTATTCGGTTTACCGGGGCGACCGCGTCAAGTTCACGCTTGCTCCGACGGAGGGAGGTCCGAGAGCGCTAGCGATCTCGAATGGTGTCTCCGACCAGATTGCGCCGCGGGTTGCCGAAGGCAGCGACGGCTATCTGATTACGTGGCTGCAGCTCGATCGGCCCAGCATTCACGAGGTCAGATTCCAACTCCACGCACGACGGGTTTCGCGGGCAGGAGTCGTTCTTGGTGGTGACGATCTCGTGATTTCCGATCGCCCGGTGTCCGGGTTCCACGAGGTTGTGTGGAATGGCTCTCGATTCGTGGTTTTCTGGTCCGAGGAAGGTTCGCTGCGGAGAACGATCGTGAGTCGTGACGGCGCCGTCGGCGACTCAACGGAAATCGCCCGCGGATTTCCTTTGGCAGCCGCTTCATCAGGTGGACATAGCCTGGTGCTCTTCGCGCAATTTTCAGCCGACGATCACTCCCTGCGGATGCTTCGGCTCAATGCTAACGCGGAGTTGGAAGCAGACCCCGCCGTATTAGAGGAGAGTGCGAGCTCTGCCGATGTCGCTGCGGCCTCGGGCGGGTGGGTTCTGATCTACAGTCATGGCGACAACAGCACCGTCGCTCAGTTCCTGTCTCTCGGCGGAGCCCTTGCGAAACCGGCCGAAATCCTTTCCTTTACCGGCCCGGTTCATGTAGCCGTGAGCGGTGAGCAGGTCATGGTAGCGTCATCCCGCTTTTCTTACAGTGCCAGGCCGGTTCTCCATCTTACTGTCCTTCGGTTGAACGACGACACTCTGACGCTCCTCGACTCTCGTTCGGACGAACCGGCTCTGAACTTCGCAGATCCGGGACCACAGGTTGCTGGCCGCGACGGCGGGAAATTTCTGCTCGTCTATTCGCGTCCTTCGCCGGAGGTTGACCAAAGCCCCTCCGTGATCTTCGATCGGCTCGCCTCGATCGGCCCGCGGCCTCGAGGAGCGCGCCATTGAGAATGGCTTTCTCGAGAAGAAGAGGCTTGACCCTCTTTGTTCGCCTGCAGATGCGCTGAAGGTTGGTGTCTGGCCTCCGTCCACGCAGCCGCTAAGCCCATCTCGCTGACACGACTCGATTCCGCGACTGCAGGGAGATGACTTTTTCGGAGTTGAGTTGGGCCCTCGGACCCAACTGCAGCTTCAGTTGACAGCCCCTTCGCTTCACCCTACGCTGAGCTCGTGGACCTGCATGTGCCGCCGGAACTTGAAGCCAAGCTGAATCGACTTGCCGCTGAGAAAGGACGCCATCCCGATCAGGTGGCACTGGACCTTCTGGCCAACTCGGTCGAGCATGACGATTGGTTCCGCCGGGAAGTCGAGAAGGGCCGTCTTTCCGCGCGCGAAGGGCAACTGCTGGACCATGACGAGGTTGCTGCTCGGATCGACAAGCGCTATCGCCGCTGATGCATGTCCGCTGGACGACAGATGCCGTCCGTGATCTCGAAGGAATCTGCGAACCACATTGCCGAAGACCGACCCGAGTCCGCCTGGCGAATCGCACAAACAATAGTTCAGAGCATCGCGGCACTGAGTACGTTTCCGAACCGAGTACGCACGGGACGCGTCGAAGGCACCCGTGAGCTCGTGTTCGTTTCTCTTCCTTTCATCGCCATCTACGAAGTGCGTAGTGATGACGTGCAGGTATTGCGAATCCTGCATGGGGCTCAGCGCTGGCCGGCGCCATAACCGATCGATTCCCCGATAGCCAGGAGATGCCTCCCGTAGGCAAATCCGATGGGTGACCCCAACTTCCTCCTGGAGACTTCATCAGCACCACCTGATGACGAACCACTTTCATCTGCTCAAGCGAAACCATTGAGCTAACGCTTTCGCGTGGAATGCAGCAGTCGAAGGCGACTATGCGGAGTACTTCAGCCTCCCGAGGCAGAGACTGACAACGCGATGAGCGCCTGTGCGATCACGTAGCTGCTCATGATTACGGACTGCGCGGCACGGAAACGAACGCGGAAGCGATCGATGGCCAGAGTGGCATCGGAAATGACGAAGAGCGTCGCGCCGACGGCGGCGGCGATCGCTGACGGGGAGTCGACGAACGATGCTCGCACACCTGCCTGCCACGCCATCGCCACGAGCGCAACTACATAAACGACGACCGGAATGCGCAGCCTGCCGAGTCCCGGCCAGAGGATCTTCAGGACCGCGAAGGCAACCGCCAGATAGGGGATGAGTAGGAGTGGTCGCGCGCCGAAGGGCACGCCTGTAGTAAACGCCCCGATGTAGAAAACGTGCGCGATGAGAAAGCTCATCAATCCGGCAATGAAACGGTCGCGCGGGAGCATGAGAAAGACGTCACCGGCGAGCGAGAAGAGCAGCCCAAGGACGATGAAGAGCCGATAACGCGGTTCCGCCGCGGGCGCCACGGCCGCAGCACCGACGAGCAACGCCGTGGTCAGTGGCTTGGATGAGAACAGGAGCCAGTCCGGACCCCAATATTCCGCAACAAGATGAACGGTGCCGGAGCTCACGGCGGTAAGGATGCAGAACCAGACAGTCGCTGACGTGGTAATCACGGAAACTCCTGAAGACGTCGGTGTGACATTGCGCGCCAATGTTCTCACGCAAACAGCGCCAACTCGCTGCCCTCGGCGGGCTTGGATCTGACCTTGATTCTTGCTGACTCATTCACACCGGGTGTCGTAACTCAAATCAATCGCGCAAAAATCAAGGTCTGACCCTCGAGCCTCGGGCGCCAACTACCCCAACCCTACTTCACCTTCAATCAAGCTCGGCGACCCCGATATCTTGCAAGTTTCGCAGTCCATCCACAACTCTTTGGAAGCGTTTTTTTGAAGCATCCCAATAGGCTACCAAAATCAACTCAGCGTCATCAGCCAGATACTTGTCGTTGAGAAAACTGTCGATCACGCTAGCCCAATGAGAATTCCAAGAGGGCACAACCGTCTTCCAACCATCACTGCTGGCCTTCATGCGTGTCACGACAACTTGTGTTACGGGATCGCGCCGGACCAGTGACGCCGGAACGCCGCTGAGACTAAACCCCTCAAATCTGCCCTCACGAATATCAAGCGCCCAGTCGACGGTTTGATAGTGCGCCGCTCTCGCCTCAGCAAATGACGCTGTCAATGCCGCTGTGAGATTGACGAAGGTTGGGATGCTGTTGATATTCAGCGGGCCTATACGACCTCGCAGTGTCACATGTCGCAGAAAGGGGCTCCAGAGGAGAAGAATCGGACGAACCTCTAGACCATCAATGATTACCTCGTCAATGAGCCCAGGACCGACACTGCTGCTAGCAGCGACGCAATCAATAAACTTGAGGTGAGAGGCAGTACTCCGTGAATGAAGGTCACGAGGAATAGCAAAAGTACAATTGTCGAAGACACAATTGGTGAAGGTCTTGTCATGGATGTGCTGGCCACCATCATCATCGTGCACCAGCTTGAAGGTTTGGCCATCGATCGCTGTCGTCATGGGAACATAATTCCTGGCGGCCTTGTGTAGAGCAAGTGAATGACGCCAACCCAGCCCAGGACGTTGTACTTGTTCGTATGCTCCCTGATGGAGCGGGGAGTGTTGGAGTAGACGTCAAACTGGATAAGCTTCTGATCACAATAATCCGTGTAATCAACGGACTTGATGAAGCGGCCCTTGCTGTCTCGGCTAATCGCGGTGTACACCATAGTCCGCCTAAGCTCAAGATCGCTCTGAACATGATTCCACACCAACCGTTCAACGGCAATGCCGAAATCGCGCAAAAATCAAGGTCTGACCCTCGAGCCTTGCCGTGCCGGCCCGTTTTCTTTTCTGGGCCGCGTCATCAATAATCTCGTCTCGTGACTCGAACGGCATTTCTCACGGGCGGTACTGGCTTCGTCGGCCATCACGTGGCCAGGGAGCTGTCGGCCGCGGGATGGCGCGTGGTCGCGCTTCATCGACCGGGTTCGAATACCTCTCATCTGCGTGCTCTCAACGTCGAACTGGTCGAGGGAACGATTCTGGATCGCGGCTCCCTCGAGCGGACCATGCCTCAGAACGCCGATGCGGTTTTTCATGTGGCCGGGAACACCAGCTTCTGGTCGCGCCGCAACGCAGAACAGACCCTCGACAATGTAAAGGGAACCGCCAATGTCGCCGATGCCGCACTGTCCCGAGGGGCCAGACGTCTGGTGCAGACCTCCAGCATCGCCGCCTTCGGCCATCACGAGCAGCGAGTGACCGAAGAGACACTCTCCAACGCCGCCGGCTCGCGGATCAACTACTACCGGACCAAGTGGCTGGCCGAGCTGGAGGTGGAGAAACGCATCGGCCGCGGGCTCGACGCGGTCTTCATCAATCCCGCGCACATCGTCGGCTCATTCGATCTCACGAACTGGTCGCGCATGTTTCGTATGGTGAATGAAGGCAAGCTACGCGGCGCTCCTCCCGGGAGAGGATCGTGGTGTCACGTCAACGAAGTGGCCAGGGCTCACCTCGCCGCCGCCGACCGTGGGCGCACTGGCCACCGTTACCTCCTGGGCGGGGTCGACGCCTCCTTCCTCGAAGCCATCCAAGTTATCGGCCGGCTCACCGGGAAGAAAGTGCCTGACAAAGCAATGCACCCGGCCATCCTGCACTTCGTCGCCCGCGCCAGCGATCTGTTCTCCCTCATTTCGGGTAAGGAGCCCGACATCACACGAGAGGGAGCGGCGCTGATCTGCGAGACCATGGTCTGCGACTGCTCGAAAGCAATTCGAGAACTGGGATACCAGCCGGTCGCGCTGGAGGTGATGTTCGAAGACTGCTTCCGCTGGATGGTGGCTGAGCGAATGCTCTGACTAGAGCTGGATTCGCATTCCCCTGAAGACCTCAATCGCCGATCCCTCGGCCACGAATGCCGAGCTGGGCCCACCGCTCAGGGCGTGCTGGTATTGCTCTCCGTAGAACCCCTTCACGTCGCAGTCGAGCTTCGCGGTTGCGGCGCGCCAGACTCGCCACTGCGGATGCCTGACCTCGTACTCCACGGCCGAGCCATCCCGCTGCGAGACGTAGCCCCAATAGTGCTCGGTGATGAACTCTTCCTCCGACCCCGCGGCAGGCAGGCGCGGCGTCCCCTGAAATTCGGCTCCCAGGGCATTTCGTCGCGCGCCACTGGTCCAGCTGTATTCGACGGAGCCATCGTTTCCGCTCTCGGGAAATCGAACCCTCGCGCTCATAGGACAGGCCACGTAGTTCTCGTTGTACAACCAGCGGGCGACTGCGGCGACGAAGAATCGGGGAACGATCTCCTTTACGAAGACCACGCCCCGACGCCAGCCGTCCTTTGCTTCTCGACGAACATAGAAGCGGAGATTGATCTCTTCGAAGTCCCGATGAAACGGAATCGGCAGCCCCATTACCCGCGTGCCCAGGAAGTGGAACCCCACCACGCTGAAGAGCACCCGTCCATCCCACGAATCGAGCTCAGTACCTCGCGGAACCAGGGGCCGCAACACCGACGGGTCGACCTCGTAGTTGAGCATCAACAGATTGCGCCATTCGGCGGTTAGAAAGCGGCGACCCATCGTGCTCCTCTATCCATCTGCGGAGGCGCCCGCTCCCCTCGGGCGGAGAACTCACGGCGTCGTTAGCGTCGTCCCTACCTTCGCGCCGCTCTTCTCCGTCCGGCCGGTTTCAGATCGCTCTTCCAGAATCTGAGAATCTCGCGCAGTGCTTCCGGTTGATTGACCGGCGCGCTGCGGCCGATCTGGTCCACGGAATTCACGCCGTGGCACGACACACAGACGCGGATTTCCCCGGGCTGAAACGTCAGCCAGTACCGCTCGCGCACGACTCCCGTGCCGCTGGCGTCGGAAGTCTGCCAGGTCATGGCCCGTCGTGCCGGGACGAACGCGGCGACCGAGCCGTCGGCGGCAACACGGACGCTCCCGGCGGGATTGGTCGACGCGTTCGGGTTCCTCACCGCGGGATCGTGCATTCGCTGGGCCAGAACGCGCCGTCCTTCGCGCGGACTGGCCATCCCGCCGATTCCACGGATCTGGTCGGCCTGGAAGAGGTCGAGGAATTTCAGGGCATAGATTTTCCCGGGACGCGCGACGGTCTGATGAGCCGATCCTGCTACCGAGAGGTTGAACGGTTGCTGGCGGTCGGCCGCGTCGCGCACCGTCACGTCACGGCTGACGATGAGGGCCAGACTTCTGTCCTGCAGGTATTTCTTCAACTCGCTGACGTTTACCCCCTCCTGGGAGAAGACGTCGAGCTCCTGCTGCTCGAGCTTCGGAGAGAGGCGGGCCGGGCGAGGTCTCGCTCGAACCTCGACCGGATCGAGCTCCCAGAGGTTGCCGCTGAAGCTGACGAGGACGTCGGGGTCGAAGTAGGAGACCGCCTTCGAGATCCCTGCCGTCAATGGGTCGCCGGCGCGCCAGAAGGTGCCCTCCCGCTGAATCGTCTTCAGTCGGAAGTCATAACGGGAGCGAGGTTTCTCCCGCGTTCCCTCGTTCCCATCCGAGCGCGTCTCCGCGGTGTGAACGACGACGAGGGTTCCGTCCGCGAGCGGCAGAGGATTCCGATAGAGGCCGGTGTGATCGGGGGGCGGAGTCATCCCCTCAGCGGTCGGCTGGGCAGTCGACCTGGCGGTGACCCAGGTGACCTGGATTTGATCGGCCCGCAGCGAAGGGGGAGCATTGATCGACACCAGCTGTCCGGCGGCGTGCGTACTAAACTCTGGTGCGTCGATGCCGAAGTAGGTCCCGGGCCTTTGCGGATCCTCTCGCATCTGCAGCAGGCTCGCAAGGTCGTTGGAATTCGTTCGCGGACGCGCCGTGGTGAACTCTTCGAGGTTCGGGTCGTCGTTAAGGGAGCGGTTGAAGTAGGTCTGCAGCTCATGCCGGCCGATGTGGCTGAGGGTCTCCACCGCGGTTCCGTCTTCGTTGATGGTCCAGGGGAAAAACTGATTGAACGAGTGTCCCTCCAGGTTCGTCCCTCGCAGAAGATCGGTGCGGGAACTGCGCGGCTCGGGGTAAACCTCTTCCCGCCGCGGGAGGCGCGTGGCAGTTGCCGATTCATCGGCGTAGTCGAAGGTGCCGAAGTCGCCTCCACCCGCGTCCCCGTCGGCCTGCTGGTCTCGCTGCAGATGATCCCATCGCGTGAAGACGACACGGCCGAAGGAGTCGATGGAAGGGGAGAAGTCGCCGGACGGGGCATGGTCGAGCAGAAAGAGGTCGCCGCCGATCGGATCGAGACTCCAGATGCCGGTGACGACGGCTGCTTCCTCATACTCATCGAGTTGGGGATAGAGGTGAGCAGCGCCATTGCGGGGCCTGTCCGAGGTGAAGAGGATGCGGTCGTCGGTGCCATAGATCGGACTGACATTGTTGAACGCTGCCGGCTGATTCGGAATCTTCCGGATGACCGGCGGATCATTCTTCCCCAGGCCGGTGATCTCATAGATCTGCCATCGGTAGGAGCCCGAGACGAATTGTTCCGTCGGAGATCCGATGACCATCGAGAAGAGCGCCTTTGTTCCGCCCCAGTGAACCGCCGGCTCGCGCACGGCAATGGCGTTCGCTCCCTGCATACCGTCCATGCCGTAGCCGGCCAGCTTCGTCAGATTGCGCAGGGTTCCATCCGGATATCGAATCATCAGATCGCCCCCTCGGGGGGCGCTTTCGACATCGCTGCGTTGATTGCCGAAGACGGAGGCGACGGTGGTGAAGTCGGCCGGAGTCGGAACCTGCGTCACGAAGAGGATCGGATTATCGATCGACTGCAACTGAGTGGCCGGCCGATCGCCCGTCCAGGCACCGAGGAGAAGAGTGAGAAACGAAAAGAAGCAGAGCTTGCGCCGATACGCCATAGTGGTCTCGCGATCTGTTGGAGTTAACGCCGATTCTACCGCAAGTCGTGCCAGGGTGCTGGCGCGGTCCCGCTGATGACCTCAGCCTCCCGGCCCGTCAGCCGTCATGTAGGCCTCCAGCGAATCGGCTTCGCTGCGTGCGCGCTCGAGTTGATTCTGGAGCACGTTCCGGATCGACAGCATGCCGACGAGCTTTCCGGCGTCGTCGGTCACCGCGAGGTGGCGGATGTGGCGATCGACCATCGTCTCCAGCGCCTTCTGCGGATCGTCCGAGGAGCGAATCGAGAGGACGGTAGCGGTCATGACATCGCGAAGAGGAGTGGTCTTCGGATCGAGCGAATGCAACACGACCTTCTCCATGACATCGCGCTCGGTGAAGATCCCGCGGAGCTCCCCTCCTTCGACGATAGCGATGGCCCCTACGCGGTTCTTCGACATCAGAGTGACGGCATCGAACACCGAGGTCGCGGCAGCTGTGGCGACAGGCGGTTTCTGGGCGAGCTGAAGGAGTAGATCCATGATGGTCCTCCTCCGCGGAGTGTAGGCTCCTGCGAGCATCGCCGCAAGCGGACCGGGCCTTGTGGGTTCGCACGGCCTGTCGCCGAACCATATAGACGACCCGGCCGGACGATTCGTAATCCCTTCAGGATCTACTTCATGCCCAGCCCTCTGCTCTTCGCTCTGCTCAGCGTTTTGTTCTTCGTCCGTGCCGTCGCGGGCGAGCTGCCCATTTCGACCCGCGATGTCGTCCCGGCGATCGGAATGCAAACGAACCTGCACATCGCCTCGAACGGCAAGACGTTTCTCGGTGTCTGGCAGGACTGGCAGATCCTCGGCCCCCGCTCAGACTCAGACATCATGGCGGCCCGATTCGATGAGGATGGAAAGGTCCTTGACTCGACACCGATACGAATTGCAGAAAGCGATGTCGCCGAGATCAACCCGGCAGTTTTCTGGACGGGCCACAACTTCGTCGTGGTCTGGCAGACGGTCGATTCGAGCGCGATTCTCTTTTTCCGGCGCATCGATTCCGACGGGCACTTCATCGATGATGCGCCGCTCCGGGCTGCGATTTCCCCCTCGAGAAACGTCTATCGAATGTCCATGTCCGGCTCGGACCTCGTCGCGATTCCTTCCGAGGATGGCGACGTTCTCGTTTTCAGTCCTGAGCTCGAGCTCCGAAGATCTTTCCCGATCGGCAGGTCGGATGTGTCGACTGTTACCTCCTCGGGCATTGTCACGGTTCGAGCCGGGGGGACGACGGCCGTGGTCCAGACAATCAGTCTCGAAGGAACGACGTTATCGACGCAGACGATGCCCTTCTCGAGGTATGGCGTCCAGCGCCTTGCCTGCAGCGAGCTCGCCTGTGTCGCCGTCGGCTCGGTCTATGGCTCACGAATCAGTTCTGCTCACAGCCAGACCTACGTTTTCGAGCGCGCCAGCGGGCGGGGACGATCCATCCTCGACACGGATGAGAGTGATGGTGGCGACGTGATATGGACGGGAACCCTCTTTGTTCGAGTCTGGAACAGTGGTGGTGCGATGCGCGAGAGTCGACTCGACGCCGCGGGCGAGCCGTTCCGCGAAATCTTTCACACGTCGCCTTTCCCACCTTCGCAGTCTTTGTATCAACCACGGCTGTTCTTCGAGAACGGTACGGCCTACATCACCGGAATGCAGGGCGAGAATGTCGCCGTCACTCGGGATGAGCCGGGAGCCCCGGCCTTTCCTGTGGCCTTGGGCCCGTCGATGCAGCTTGCTCCGGCAGCCGCTCCCGGCCCCAGGGGTGAGTCTCTCGTGGCCTGGATTCGTGTCTGGGATTCCGGATCCGAAGTGCGAGCCGCCAGGCTCGCCGCCAGTGGATCACCACTGGACAGCGAGGGGACTCGAATCGTGACGGGTGCAAACGCCATCGCGGTAGCAAGTGACGGCGAGAGCTATCTCATCGCCTGGAGCACAGGTTTCAATGGCTTCGCCGTCCGGGTGTCGGGAAACGGTGAAGTGCTGGACACAGTGCCTATTGCGTTAGGCACTCATCCTTCCAGACGATATCGGCCGCGTGGAATGGCTTTTACTATCTCGTCGCGTGGTCGAGCACCGAGCTCCATGCTGCACGAATTGATCGGGAAGGACGACTCATCGACACGGTACCTCTGTCTCTTTCCCCTCCCTATACCACCACCTCTCGGGTCGCAGTCGGTTCTCGCGGGAATCAATTTCTCGTCACCTGGAGGGAGGACCCGCCTTCCTGCATCTCGGCGTGCGACCCCTCGCCGCGCCAGGGTATCTTCGCTGCCCGCGTCGATAGCAATGGAATGAATCTCGATGCAGGTGGAATCGCTCTGGCGAGATATGGATATACGCCCACGGTGACGTCGGGCCAAGACCTGTCCCTCGTTACATGGATCGACGGCGCCACCAGGATGGTCCGAGGCACTCGAATCTCCGATGCGGGACTGCCGCTGGATATTCCGGGTCTTAACTTCGGATCAGCTGGCGTTTTCGAGACTGCTTCGGTCTTCGACGAACACGCCTTTTTCGTCACGGCCACGGCCCGGACGGATCAGGGAATGATGCTCACCATCACTTCTCTCGACGAGCACGGAGGAGCGCCCGTGCACGTGAGAGATTTTCTCCTCGAGAAACTCTCGCCCTCAGCCTACTCGACGGGCTTATGGCCTGCCGCGACGAGAGTCGGAAGCGGTGCCAGGCTTTTATATGCACGGGTAGGCGGTGAAGACTCGGACCGCGTAAAACGTGTCTACAGCCGCCCACTCTCCAGCCGGGCGGCAGGAGCGCGGCGAGGACTGTAGCCGCGAACTGGGGTAAAAGCCCGCCACAATCCCTACCGCAATGTTGGTCTTGGAATGTAGGCTCCTGCGATCATTGCCGCAAGCAGGCCCGCCGCCTGTCGCGCATCAGCGGAGCGGTCGGATCACCGATCGGCATCGGGAGGCTCGGTCTGTCGGGAGAGTGATACCTGTGGAGGACTTGTCATCCTGAGAGAGCACGGAAGACCATTAGCACCGCCGAACAGCAGGTGCGACCGAAGGATCTTTAGGGACACGCGTGAGGTCGTCACTGTGTGCGGGGGCCCGAGGGGCCTCGCATCAGCGGCATCCTCCAATCGCCGGAGATTGCAGCGCCACCGCGGCGCGCGACAGGAAGAGAGCTTGCTCCGGCACCGGAGTGTTCCTCACGGCGGCGATCCAGTCCGCGCCGAATTGACTCCGGTGCAGCTGCATGTCTTCGATCATCGCCTCCCATCTCGTGCGGCCGATCCCAGGGAGACCTACGTTCCCGTCGAGACGGCTAACGCCTTCAGCCGGGTCTGCCGCAGGCGTGAAGCGAATCTCCAGAGGCTGCGTCCCGATGGTGACGCGAGTCTCGAGAAGGTAGAGCTCAGGAGCGGGATGAACGAGCTTCATTGCCTCGATCACCAGCGCCCCGGTCGCCCTGTGGTCGGAATGGCAGGTCGATCCATGTCGTGGATCGAACGTGACCACCAGATCAGCGCCTGACGCTCCGATGAATCCGGCGATCGACGAGATGAGAGCGTCGCGTCCACCGGCCAGCGCTTCCCAGGCCTCGAAGGAGCCGTCCGCAGACGCGCCCCCATCGGGGTAGCGAAGAAGAAAGAGATCAGCTCGGAACCATTCCGCCGCTGCCGCCTCTTCGCCGCTTCGAATCGTGGCCAGATCGCCATTACAACCCTCGGGTGCGGCGCAAAGCCCCGCCTCGCCGCGGGTCAGGACCAGAAAGGAGCAATGCACTTTCTGCTCGAGACAAAGTGAAGCGAGGAGTGGTGCTGCCAGAACCTCGTCATCCGGATGTGCTCCCACCCAGAGCAGGGAGTGGAATCCCGTGAGCGGCAGAGAGTCCCGCCTCTCAGCGTGAACGCGCCCGGCGGCATGGGAAGCGAACAGCAGGAAAGCCGTCATCA
>DASZZV010000067.1:0-9364 GCA_035544835.1 Thermoanaerobaculia bacterium | reverse complement strand
CGAGCGCCGGCAATTCCCCATGTCGACAAACGGAGCTCGACAGAGGAGGTGATCCGGTCGACTCTCACCGGCGTGCCGGGCACCCCGTTCTCTTCGATCGCACGGCTGATGATTCCCTCCTCGTTCCAGGCGACGATCCATCTCACCCCGTTCCACAATGACCGCGGTTGTGTTCCTGCTCCACTGATCTCCCCGGTCGTCCTCCCGAGGTAGATGCCCTCCCCATCGAGGGGAACGCCTTCATCGGTGAGACGCGTTGCCCAGACATCGTAGCCAGGCGGTTTGAAGTCCTCCCATGCCACGAGGAAGGAATGGCCGGAGGAGGCGACCGAGGCGTTTCCCTGGCCTCGACCGCCCGGGATAGGGATGCCGCGACCGAGCTCGTTCAACTCAGAGTCATAGAGGATCGCGTAGAGTCGATGGCTGATCTCGTAGATCTGGATCTGCCTGGTGGCACCGGCAACGACGGGATAGAGCCTGTCGGCGCTGACGACGGAAATCCTTCGAGGAGGCTCGGCGATGCCATCACGCGAAATTCTCGTGGTGAAGGTTTCGAATGAACCGCTTCCCTCGGGCCTGCCGCGATAGAGGGTCCATGTAACGACGTACGTTGCGCCGTTCCACCAGCAGCCGATCAGGTAACCCGGTTCCAGGCTGCGAAACACTTCGATTCCGTTCGGGTCGAGCGGACTCCCGGCGCCGGAGACTCGCACCGCCACGACGCGCGCCCCCACGGTTCCAACGGCCAAAGAGTCGCGCCCGTCGCTGGCAAACGCGGCATTCTGCAGAAGTGCCGGGCCGTAGCTCACCGGTGAGACCCTGCTTTCAGGTCCGAGGATGACCGCGCCGTTGGCGGGAACGGAGAAAAGGACCAGAAGAAAGAGAATGGAAAAACCACTGAGTTTCATATTAATAACTACGGATCACGATCCTCGATCGTCCAGGGCCATTCCTGCGATGAGCGCCCGCCGTCCCTCGTGTGGCGCGGCCGTCCTTGGCCGCCCCCTGTCTCGAACGAATCGTCTCGCTGGATTCGTCTTTCGAAAGGCGGCCGAGGACGGCCGCGCCACACGAGAGGCCGTAAGTTGGTCAGCATGCGCAGGTCCCGGCTCGGCACGATGTACGTGAAGACGATCGACGAGACCAGAACGAGAACCACCGGCCGTGTCTCCATGGAAGCGCGAATAGGGAATGGATGCAAGCGAAGGAGGCGGTCGTCGTTCGATCAGAGTGGATTGCCGGGATCTGCGATAATTGCGCTTCATCACGATGCAGACTTCACCAGGCACCCGGCTCGGGCCGTATGAAATCATCTCGCGCATCGGCGTCGGCGGGATGGGAGAGGTTTTCCTGGCGCGTGATACGCGGCTCGAGCGCAACGTCGCCATCAAGGTGCTCCCGGAAGAGCTGGCGGAGAATGCTCAGTTCCGGCTGCGCTTCGAGCGTGAAGCCAGGACGATCTCGCAGCTGAACCACCCGAATATCTGCACGCTCCACGACGTAGGCGACGGCTATCTGGTGATGGAACTGCTCGACGGGGAGTCGCTGGCCGACCGCCTCGCCCGCGGTCCGCTTACACTCAAAGAGGTGATGCGTTACGGCATCGAGATCGCCAGCGCGCTCGACCGTGCGCACCGGGCCGGTGTAGTCCATCGGGACCTCAAGCCCGGCAACGTGATGCTGACGAAGTCGGGTGCGAAACTGCTCGATTTCGGCCTGGCAAAATCGACCGAGGTCATCGACATCACCAGCGACGCCACGCAGCACAAGCCGCTGACCAGGGAAGGAACGATCCTCGGGACGTTTCAATACATGGCCCCTGAACAGCTCGAAGGACTGGAGGCCGACGCCCGCACCGACATCTTTGCGCTCGGTTCCGTGCTGTACGAGATGGCAACGGGCGCTCGTGCTTTCACCGGTAAAACGAAAACCAGCATGATCGCGGCGATCGTCGATCGCGATCCGGTCCCGATCACGTCGTTCCAGCCCCTAACGCCACCCGCGCTCGAGCACGTCATCGGAAAGTGCCTGGCGAAGGCGCCAGACGACCGGTGGCAGAGCGCACACGACATCGCCGAGGAGTTGCGATGGATTCAGGATGCGGGATCGCAGGCCGGACTGGCCGCGCCAATCGCGGCGCGGAAGAAGTCGCGCGAGCGGATGGCGTGGGGAGTCGCGGCGGCGCTGGCGATTGCACTCGGCGGTGTAGGAGCGCTCTACGTTCGCGCCATGCAGAGATCCTCGCGGCCTTTCGTCACCGACCTCGCGGCGCCGCGTGGAATGCGCTTCAACGCCGTCGGCGATTCCGCCGGTCCGGCCGTCGTTTCGCCGGACGGCAAGTACGTTGTCTACTCGGTCCTCGAGGGAGGCTCAGCGCGCCTCGGGTTGCGATCGCTGGCCACCGGAAAGGTGAGAGTGATTGCCGGGAGCGAGGGGGCAACGTTTCCCTTCTGGTCGCCCGACAGCAGGAACATCGCCTTTGACAATGGTACGAAGCTGATGCGGGCTGCTGTCGCCGGGGAGGCTCCGATTCCGATTTGCAGTTCGAGTGGCGGGCGTGGGGGAGCGTGGTCGTCGACCGACTGGATCGTCTTTTCGATCGCGCCCCTCTCGCCGCTGCTTCGCGTCCGAGCGTCAGGCGGTCAGCCGCAGCGGCTCACGAAACTCGGCCCGCAGCACACCAGCCACCGCTGGCCCTTCTTTCTGGATTACGGCAAGCACTTCATCTATCTCGCCACCAACCACCAGGACCCGACCGGCAGCGCCAACGGTGTGTACCTGGCCTCGCTCGACGGCGGCGAGCCTCGCCTCGTGATGCGCGGGGTTTCCAACGCCGTGTACTCGGACGGTTGGCTGCTCTTCGAGCGCGAACAGATGCTTTACGCGCAGAAAATGAAGGACGACGGGACGATGCTGGGGGATGCCGTCGCCGTCGCCGCCGACGTACTGTATGACGGAGGGATCTGGCGTGCGGCCTTCTCCGTGTCGCGTGATGGCCTCCTGCTGTATCACACCGGAAACGCGTCGGTGATCTCCCGGTTGAAGTGGTTCGGACGGAATGGCGGCGAGGCCGGCTCGGTCGGCGAGAAGGGGCAGTACTGGGACGTCCAGCTCTCTCCCAATGATCAGAAGCTGGCGCTCGTGATCGGCGATCCGCTTCGGGAAATGTGGATCGCCGATCTGCAGAGGAACACGCGCATCAAGCTGCCACTCGAGGCCAACTGGATTGGCGGGGTGGTCTGGTCCCTCGACGGCTCGATGATCTACCTCGACGTCCTACGTCGCGGCGAGTTCCTAATGATCGAGCGGCGGCTGGCCGGCAGTGAACGGACGATCCTTCGTGATCCTCGGGGTTACGGGGTGCAGACGATTGCTCCGGACGGCAAATCGCTGGTCGCTCTGAATCCGAAGGGCGTCCTGTGCACCATCGCCCTGAGCGGCTCGCAGCCGCCAGCGGAGATCGCCAGAGCCGGCAACGCACGCGGAGCGGTCTTTTCGCCGAACGGAAAGTGGATCGCCTATTCCTCCGACGAGACCCAGCACTCGGAGGTGTTTCTTGCCTCGGCGAGCGACCCGAGTGTGAAGTGGCAGGTCTCGGTGGCCGGCGGAGCGCTGCCCCGCTTCAGGGGCGACGGCAGAGAGATCTACTACGTCGACCCGTCCAATCGGATCATGGCCGTGCCGATCGCCGAGAACGGAAACGAAGTCGACATCGAAACGGCGCAGCCGCTCTTCACCACCTCGCCGCGCCCGCAGTGCCGTTTCTACGACGTCACCAAGGACGGCCAGCGCTTCGTTGTGAATACGATCGCCGACGAAGAGTCGCCAACGGTGAAGGTGATCGCCGACTGGAAGCAGCGCCTGTCGGCACCGCTGAAGAGCGAGTAGCGTCGCAACCCACGATCAATTACGCGTTGGAAACGCGGATACCTCGCTCAGTGGTTGGTCACTTGGACGCATCATCAGGAGGTAGAATGATTCGTGCCACAACGCCGCGCCGCACGTTTCGGCCCATTTCATCGGCGCCACAAAACGTTCGAGGAGAATGAGAGGGTCGCAACCTCTGGTCTGTTATGGGGCAAGCCGCGTGGCAACTTCTACGCTGGCGACTTTCCGGCTGTGAAGGCCTGGGCGGGACGACTTCCGGCCGGCATTGTTGGCGTGGAGTTTTATACCGAGGTGGAACCAGATCTAACGGGAGCTCCGGCATGGCCTGAATGGTCCGAAGGAAGACCCGGAGTCATCACGCTTGAAAGGAAGTCGCTTGTCGCAATCAGAGTTGTCATTACCAGGAGGACGGATCCTTCATGAGAATCGCAAGACCGACTGAGCTTAGGAAGCGCGCAATTCCCGCATTCACAGCTCGCGTCTCGGAGAGCGAGCTGTCGAAATGGTTTCCGGTATCGTTTCAGGAGCTGGATGATCCCGACGAAGTGCCAGAACCTTCGAAGGGTGTATTGCTCCGCCTGGACAGTGGCCCTTTCGCCGTTCTTTTTTACGGACTTGTGTCAAAGCAACTAACGGTCCGGTTCGCCGAGGGCACGGACGTCTCGGACTCGATGAAGGCTTTCTTTGCTGAGGTACCTCTACCTGAGTCTCGGATTCTTTGGCGCGCACCAGGAACGCTTGGGGTGCGCGGCGCACCGAGCAAGCCAGGAGTCAAAGCTGCTGCGATTGCTTACCTTCCGCTTGGAAACGCGGGGCGTCGGACAACACGCCGGCCCCAGGCTAAGGCGGCGCATGCGACTAGAAAGTCAGACGCCTACGCGGCCTCTGCGAGATCGAAGAGCTCAAGCGAGCGGACGCGGTCTAAATCCTCCTCGAAGAAGAAGTAAGGCTCCGGCCATCAAGGGCCGGCTTGCCCGCGGGCGGCAGATCGCGAAGAGTCGCAAACCCTCAGGCTCGCGACCTAACTCTACGACCCAAAATCAAATTCGCTTGGTGAGTTTTCGGGCTGGTCACGGGGCAACATTGGCAAGCCCACTCCCTTCTCCCGCATTGTGCTGATTCGAAGACATTTCCGAGAAACAGAGGAGTGTCGATTCAGACGTGCTTCGTTCGTCGTTCCTGTAGAGTCAAGCCTCAGTGGAGCAAACCGAGGAGATCGACGATGCAGGTTTCAACTGAGGGAAACGGACGTGACGGAAGCGCTGCGGCCACGGCGGTCGGGAAGCCGGCAAGGAATGTTGCGCTGTGGATTGTTCAGCTCCTCCTGGCGCTTCTCTTTGTCTTCTCCGGAGTCATGAAGTTCGTGATGCCGGTCGCGAAAATGCAGGAGGGGCCGATCAAGCTACCAGGTCTGTTTCTGCACTTCATCGGCGTGGCGGAGGTGCTCGGCGGGCTCGGTCTCATCCTGCCGGGACTGCTGAGCATCCGGCGAGGGCTGACGCCGCTGGCCGCGGCCGGGCTACTGATCATCATGGCCGGCGCGACGATTGTGACCTGGATGGGAGGGGGCGGCATGACTGCGCTGTTCCCACTGGCCGTAGGAGTGCTTGTGGCATTTGTCGCGTATGGGCGATGGGATTGGCTGCATTGAGCGCGACTACAGGCGGTTCTTGCGTCACGGAGCCCTCATCCGGCCGCTGCGGCGGCCACCTTCTCCCTCGGAGGGAGAAGGGAGCGGTTCGCAGCGATGCATCATCGCGAGGAGCAGAAATGTCAGTTCACCGGCGCGCTCAGACCATTTAGGTAGGCGCTCACGGCGGAGCCCTCACGTTGGCGGAGGGCGACGCAGTCATTGACCTGCTCGGTCACTTTCTGCAGCTCCTTCTCCGTCCCTTCGACATGATGTCCCTCCTGCGCAAAGAAGCTCTTCGCAGCCTGAAGCCTCTCGGCCTCACAGCCCGCGGCGAAGTTGGGCATGAAGGAAACGAAGGCGGGAGGAAGGCGCGAGGTGATGGTGTCATAGTTGTCAGTGAGCCACTTGAAGAGACGGTCGCGTGAGGCGGCAGTCGAGCCGAGCCCACGGGGAATGACGAAGAGCTCGTTGGGACGAAGCTTTCCTTTCAGCGCGAACTCGAGGCTTTTCTCCCGAATGGCGGGGTCCTGGAACGAGCCGAGGGCGCCGAGGTAGTTAGAACGTTCCCCCGGCGTCTTCGCAGCCTGGAATCCCGCGAGATACTTGTCGTAAAGGGCCTGATCTCCTTCCAGCGCTGCAACACGCAGCGCAGTCCCGGCAATGGCGAGGTCCACCGAATGGGTGTCCTTCATATAGGCCTCGGCCGTGCTGCGTGCAAAGCTCATGATCTTCGGGTCGTGACCTTCAGTGCCCAGCCAGTTGATCAGACGCGGGCGGAAGATCGAGACGGCCTCTTCCTCCCCGGCCTTCTTCTCCATCCCGAAACGGTCGAGGGCAGGTTGGAGCGTGCGACGAACATAGTTAGCGAAGGCCTCCTTCATGGAGTCGGGCACGAAGGCGGCCTTGGTTTGCCCCAGGGTGTTGATGACCGAGGAGATGACCTGAGGCTCCGGATCGTTGGCGAACTGATTGACGATCTCGAGAAATTCGCCGCCGTTGATCTCGCCGCGAAGGAGGAGGGCCGAGAGATTCCCGAGGAACGATACCCGCTCGCGGGCGTTCATTGCTTTCGGTCCTTCCTGTGCGAGGGTGAGGAGCATTTCAGGACTAACTCGCCAACGGTAGTAGCCGCTGGCGTCGGCGTTGGGAAGAACCCAGGCCAGCTTCTTAGTACCGAGGTTGACGATGATTTTCGGCTGATCGAGGAGCACGGTTCTGGTCTGAATCTTCGAACCATCCGAAACCTTCAGGATCACCGGAATCTGCCACTGCTCCGGTTTGGCCGTGATGCCGTAATTGAGGAAGCGTGTCTGCGCCAGCTGCAGCGAACCGTCAGGGAGAATGGAGGCGCTCACGAGGGGCAGGCCGGGCTGTTCCAGGAAGCCGGACATGGGGCCGGCGATGTTCTTCCCCGAAGATTTCGACAGGGCCTTCCAGAAATCGCTCGACTCCGTGTTCTTCCAGGCGTTGGCTTTCAGGTAGGCATTCACGCCGGAGCGGAACTTTTCGGGACCGAGGTAGCGCTCGAACATGCCGATGACGGACTTCCCTTTGTCGTAGGCGACGCCCACATCATTCAGCGCGTTTTCGGCAACTGCGATCTCGTGGCGAACGGGCTCGATCGACGGCTGCGCGTCCTCCTGCATCACGCCGCTGATTCCAGCCAGCTCGCTGAGGGAGAACTTGTACTGCGGGTAGAGCTGGTCGGTGATCTTGTCGCCCATCCAGTCGGCGAAGGACTCGTTGAGCCAGAGATCGTCCCACCAGCGCATGGTGACCAGATCGCCGAACCACATGTGCGCGACCTCGTGGGCGGTGGTGCGGATGAAGTTGCGGCGCTGACCGGCCGTGGCGTTGGTGGGATCGAGAAGAAGAACGCTGTCGGCGAACGTAATTGCCCCGGGATTCTCCATGGCTCCCGGCCAGAACTCCGGAACAGCGATCAGGTCCAGTTTCTCAAACGGGTAGGGCATGCCGAAGTAGGCTTCCTCGGCTTTGACGATGCCCGCAGTCAGCGACGCGGCCAGCGTGGCCAGCTGCTTCTGACCCTTGATCGTGACCACGCGCCCGGGGATCGACATTCCCTCGATGGGAACGAACTCCAGTCTTCCAACAGTGATGTCGAGGAGGTAACTCGGCAGCGGCCTGGTCTTTTGAAAGGCTACGACTTTCCAGTCGTTCTTCTCCTCGACCTTCTGAATCGGCGTGTTCGTCACCGCTTCCATTCCCTTGGGGATGGTGAGGGTGAGCTGGTAAGGAATCTTGAACTCCGGCTCGTCCCAGCAGGGGAAGGCCTTCCGTGCGTCGGCGGCCTCGAACTGCGTGAAGGCGTAACCCTGGCCGTCTTTCTCCATCCGATAGAGGCCGACCGAGCGAGTGTCGAACTCGTTGGTGAAGTTGATGGTGAGCTCGTAGTCGCCCGGGGGGATGGGCCTGGTTGCGGTGGCGGTGATGGTGCCCTGGTCGCCCGAGACGGTCTCGAGCTTCAAGGTCTCCTTCCCTTTGAGCAGGGCGTCGGCAAGCTTCATCCGTTCGGCGTGAAAGCGAAACGAACGGACCGGCTTGTTGACATGCAATTTGATTTCGACCGAGCCGGAGTAGCTCTTCTCATCCGGATTCAAATGGAGTGAAACCCGTTCCGAGGTGGGAACGACGTCATGGCTGAGACGGGCTTCGGCGGCCGCGAGAGACCGGGTGCCGGCCAGCAGAGAACAAAAGAGGACCAGGCATCTTGTTCGATTCATCAAAATCTCCTTCACGATTCCCCTTCGGGAATCTGTCTGCCCGTTTACGAAAGAGTGGAGGTGAGGTTTCCGGCAAGGAGGACTCGTGACGGAATAGGGTGCGGCGATTCTTTTGAGACGCCCGCTTCTTACCCAAGCCGCTCGAGCGTTTGCAGGAGCTCCTGGGCATCAAGGGGTTTTTTGATGATCGCGAACACGGACTGGGGGTCGATGAACGCCAGACTCACATCAGTAACTCCGGTGAGAATGATCGTGCGCGCGAGGAGCTCGGGCCGGCGCATGCTGAGATGACGGATCACGTCGTATCCGCTCAAGTGCGGGAGCATGAGATCGAGGACGATGGCCTCGAATGACTCATCCCAAAGGTACTTGATCGCTCCTTCGCCATCCACCGCCTCCGTCACGGACCATGACGGATTGACGACTCTGACGACTTCGCTTCGAGCCAGCGCATCATCTTCCACAACAAGGAGGCGAGGTAGCACGACAGGAAGCGTATCAGAACCGGACACGATGCGGTGCTCGGCGATGCCACGGTGGAATTGATTCGTCATTGTGAGAACGTCGCGGTGGGGACGCCTTATGGGGCAAGTTCACATTCTTTCAATTTTCCTTTTGCTTTCTCTTACCATTCAGCCATGACGAAGGTTGGACGGATCGCCGGGTTGTATCGCTATCCGGTGAAGTCGATGGCGGGCGAGCCGCTGCAATCGGCTGAGCTGGGATGGCATGGAGTTCAGGGAGATCGGCGGCTGGCCTTTCTGCGGCGAGGTCTGCCGGGGGGTGGATTCCCGTGGCTTACGGCGAGCAAGCTTCCGGCGCTGGTCACATACAGGCCGGAACGCCGCGAAGGGGAAGGACCGGACGTGCTCCCGTCTCTCGTTCGCACCCCGCAGGGCAGGGTGGTGGCGCTGCGCGGCGAGGAGCTGAGGCAGGAGATCTCGACGGTGCATGGAGCCGAGGTCGAACTGGTACAGATCGACAACGGTATCTTCGATGACGGGACCCTCTCCGTGATCGGCGAGAAGACGATCGAAGCGATCTGTTCCGCGGCCGAAAGAGCGGCAGACGTGCGGCGCTTCCGTCCGAATATTCTGAT
>DASZZV010000066.1:0-11494 GCA_035544835.1 Thermoanaerobaculia bacterium | reverse complement strand
CGTGGCCGCGTCCCCGCCACCCCCGCCACCCCCGCCACCCCCGCCCAAGGCGAAGGCGACGACTACGGTCGTGAAGCCGGTCGTGGTGCCATCTAATGTTCAGGATCTCGCTCCGACCGTCGTTCCCGAGAAGGTCCCGGAAGTTCCGGCCGTCGCCAGCGATGCCGGAGTCGAAGGTGGTGTCGAAGGTGGTGTCGAAGGTGGGGTCGTCGGCGGCGTGGTGGGTGGTGTGGTCGGTGGCGTAGTCGATGTCCCCAAACCGGAAGGTCCGATTCGCGTCGGCGGTGACGTCAAAGCACCGGTCGTCATCAGCCGCGTCGAGCCGACCTACCCTGAAGTGGCTCGCAAGGCTGGCGTACAGGGCATCGTCATCATCGAGGCCATCATCGACAAGAGCGGCTCGGTTCGCGACGTAAAGATTCTGAAGGGGCTTCCTTTTGGTCTCGACGTGGCGGCAGAGAACGCCGTGAAGAAGTGGAGATTCAAGCCCGGTACACTCAACGGGAATGCTGTAGATGTCATTTTCAACCTGACCGTCATTTTCAAGATTTCGAGATAATAAAACGGCAGTGGCGGCTCGCGCCGTCCCTGATCGAGGAGGATACCCAACCATGGATATGAGTCCTGTAGGGATGTGGAATTCGATGGGCGGCATGGCCAAGGCCGTCGTGATCGTGATGGCGATCATGTCGATCTATTCAATCTGGGTTATGGTCGAGCGCTTCATCGTGTTCCAGCAGGCCAAGAACCAGTCGATGAAGCTGATTGGTTCCCTGTCGAACGTGCTCACGCGCGGCGCGTACCAGGAAGCAATCGACGTCACCAAGAAATACAAACAGAGCCACCTGGCGAAAGTCATCGCCGCAGGTCTGCTCGAGTTTGAAGCAGGGCGACGCGACAAGCGCAACATCGATCCCGAGATCACCGTCGAGGCAGCCCGTCAGGGGATGGATCGGACCGCCATGATCACGGTCGCCGAGCTCAAGGAGAATCTGGGTGTTCTGGCGACCATCGGAGCAACCGCACCGTTCGTCGGTCTCTTCGGAACGGTCATCGGAATCATTAACGCCTTCCAGGGCATGGCCAAGTCGGGCGGCGGTATCGCCTCGGTTTCGGCTGGTATCTCCGAGGCTCTCGTCACGACGGCAATCGGACTCTTCGTTGCCATTCCGGCGGTCTGGGCCTACAACTACTTCCAGAACCGCATCGATCGTTTCACGGTCGAGATGTCCAACTCGGGCTCGGAAATGAACATCTACTTGCTCAAGGAAGCAGGAGCCGGAGACGATGCGAAAGCATCTATCGGTTAGCCCGGTCGGCAAGTTTCAAAAAGCGGGTCTCAGTTCCGACATTAATGTCACCCCGCTCGTTGACGTCTGCCTGGTCCTCCTGATCATCTTCATGGTCGTTACGCCCTTGCTGCAGAAGGGCGTCCCGGTGAATCTCCCGGTGACCACTGATCCGGATAAGACCCCGGACACCGATAAGCAGCTCCAGATCTCGGTCAAGGCCGACGGAACCGTTTACCTGGGGCCGCTGGTCATCCGGAAAGAGCAGCTCCAGCACGAGCTGGAGAGCATTCACGCCAGGACTCCCGATCGCGAGATTGCCGTCAAGGGGGACAAGGCCGTGAAGTATGGCGTTGTGCTTGACGTCATGAAGGCCTGCCGCGAAGTTGGTTTCAACGATGTAGGTCTGGTAGCTCAGCCCGCCAAGTCAGCAGGCGCCGGGGGTTAGAACATGCAGGTAGGTGGCAGCGGTTCAGTCAAATCAGACATCAACGTCACGCCTCTGGTGGACGTCGTCCTAGTGCTACTCATCATCTTCATGGTTATTACGCCGGTCGTACAGATGGGATACCTCGTCAAGGTTCCCCCCAAAGCACCTCCTGTGCTGCCGACAGAGGTCATCAACGATCAGATCGTTCTCCGCTACACCCCGGATAACCGCATCATGATCAACAAGACTGAAGTGTCGCCTGATCAGTTCCCCGCAAAGCTCCGCGAGATCCTGAAGGGCAACATGAACAAGATGATCTTCTTCGCCGGTGCGCGTGATCTCACCTACGACTCGGCGCTGAAGTTTCTCGACATGGCCCGCTCCAGTGGAGCTCACAACATCGGCATCATCGTCGAGGATGTAAGCGGTCAATAAGCTGGGAAATACAAAAAGTCCTCCAGGGCGGCCCCAGGCCGCCCTTTTAATTTCCTGAAGCAGAAGGCAGGGTGGAGAAACCAACCCTTCTCCCGAGGGAGAAGGTGGCCGTGAGGCCGGATGAGGGCAATCGAAAGTCAACCGTTAATGTCACCCACCCGCCGCGGAGTGAAAGCACAACGCGATCATTCCTGTCGCCTGTCGAAAGCAACGCGCCGTAAGCGACCAGCACTTCTTCCGATAGAGAAGTTGCTCGCCCGGATTTGTGCGCCGATTTACGGCGCCCTCACCCGGCCTTCGGTCCACCCTCTCCCTCGGGGAGAGGGGTTGCCCGCCTGGATTTGTGCGCTGATTTCGGGCTCACCCGGCGAATCGCTCTAATCGTTATCACTCCTCTGAGCGTTGCATTCTCATTCCGCTTTCCGCATTCTGAATTTTCTGGATTCTGAATTCCGCATTCTTCACAAAATGTTGCGACTCGAACATAACGAGGCGGTCAGACCGATCGCGGTCTTTCTCGTTCTCTACCTCTCGCTACTGGCGGCACTGGTGCAGTTCATGGCCAGGTCGGACCTGATGAAGAATCAGTGGGCAGGCTTCGTCGCGGTCTCCATCGCATCGGTGGTCAGTTGCGCAATTTCAAATCCCAGGTGGAGGCTGGGCCTCGACCCATCGCGAATCACCGTCGATGCTCTGACCGGTATCGGCATCGCCACGGTTCTGATCGGGGGAGCCGATCTGCTGATCGGTCTTACGACCTCCCTGCGGCATGCGCGCGGCGCCTCACTTCCCTGGCGAGAGATTCTCCTCGTTTTTATCCCCGCTGCCGTACATGAGGAGCTGCTCTTCCGCGGCTTCATCTTTCAGAAACTCATTCATCGCAGCCGGCTGTGGGGAACCATCGGGGCATCGCTCCTGTTTGGACTGCTCCATATCGGAAACCGTTCCGTCGGCTTCATTGCCATCTTCAATATCTTTCTGGCTGGCCTTCTCCTGTCACTTGCTTATCTACTGGCCGAGTCGCTGTGGATGCCGATTTTTCTGCATACCTGGTGGAACATTTTCAGCGGGCCGGTTCTCGGTCATGAAGTGAGCGGGTTCGTGATCCAGCCGACGCTGTTCAGGACAATCGATCATGGGCCGGCAGCGTTGACGGGCGGCTCGTTCGGGATCGAGGCGAGCATATGGACGTCGCTGATGGAAATCGCCGGCATCGCCGCTCTGGCGTGGAGAATTCGGCGCCGCTCGGGGCCGTTTTCTTCTACGGCGGATGCGGGTTAATATCCAGCGCCGTATCACTAGTGGCGACACCTCAAAGGAGCTTTTCGAATCATGAAGGAAATCGTAATCATCGATGGTGCAAGAACGCCCATGGCCGAGTACAACGGTCACTTCACCGACATCAGCGCCATTGATCTCGGGGTCATCGCGGCGAAGGAAGCGCTGCGGCGCAGCGACACAGCACCCGAAGAAATCGATCATGTGATCGTCGGTAATGCGCTCCAGACTTCCGGAGATGCCATCTACGGTGCGCGACACGTGGGACTCAAGGCCGGAGTGCCGAAAGACAAACCTGCCCTCACGCTCAATCGCCTGTGCGGCTCCGGAATCCAGTCCATCGTCAGCGCCGCCGAGCAGATCGAGCTCGATGAGGCGACGACCGTTCTGGCCGGCGGCATGGAGAACATGTCGCAGGCCCCTCACGTGATTCGCGGAGCGCGCAAGGGCTTCAAGCTCGGACAGGGCGCCATCGAAGACTCGTTGATGGTGGCGCTGCTCGATACCTATTGCGGCCTCTACATGGCCCAGACCTCCGACAACCTCTCCCGCATGTACAACATCTCCCGCGAAGATCAGGATGCCTACGCCTTGCGCAGTCAGCAGCGGGCGACGAAAGCGAGCGAGTCCTGTTTCCTGAGCGCCGAGATCGTGCCGGTCGAGGTTGGCCGGAAGGGAGAGAAAGTCACTGCCGACGATCACATCCGCCCCGAGACGACGCTCGATGGATTGGCGAAGTTGAAGCCCGCTTTTGCCAAGGACGGTTTCGTGACGGCCGGAAACGCCAGTGGAATCGTCGACGGCGCCGCCATGGTCGTCGTAACGACCGGCGATCGGGCCCGACAGAAAGGCAAGACGCCCCTCGGTCGTATCGTTTCCTGGGGCATCACGGGATGCGACCCCGAGGTGATGGGGATTGGTCCGGTACCAGCTACGAAGATCGCTCTGAAGAAAGCGGGACTGCAGATTGGTGACCTGGACGTCATCGAGATCAACGAAGCCTTCGCCGGGCAGATCCTGGCCGTCTCGCGTGAGCTTGGTCTCGACGAGGAGAAGCTGAATGTGAACGGCGGCGCGATTGCGCTCGGCCATCCCCTCGCCGCTTCCGGCACGCGCCTGGTCATCACGCTCCTCAACGAGCTTCGCCGGCGTAAAGGCCGTTACGGCCTCGCCTCGGCCTGCATTGGTGGCGGGCAGGGGATTGCCATGATCGTGGAGAGCTACAAGTAGGAGAGACGCCAGGGGTTACGTTGGCCGCACGGGTTAGATCACCTGTCATAGAATTCCTCCACTCGAGTCAAGGCAGCATGTCGGGCGAGGCTGTACGCAAGGAGTCTTCGTCGTGAAGAAACGTATCGCCGTCACCGCCACTCTTGCATTCCTTCTCCTTTCCACGACCGCCTCGGCGATGATTCCCTCCCCGGAACGTGCCGCTCTGATCGCCCTCTACAATTCGACAGGCGGCCCTTCATGGACGACGAGCACGAACTGGCTCGGAACTGCAGGAAGCGAATGCACATGGGTCGGGATCCGCTGCAATGACACGCAGACCGGCGTCGGCGGCATCTTTCTCGGGACCAATAACCTCTCTGGAACGCTCCCGACGCAGATCGGCGACTTCCCCAATCTGACCGAGCTCGAGCTCTACGACAATCGTATCGGCGGCGTGCTGCCATCACAGATCGGCAGCCTGGTCAGACTTCAGCGGATGCTTCTGTTCGACAACAGGTTGACCGGTTCGATCCCGTCATCGATCGGGAGCCTCTCCCAGCTCACCAGTCTGTTTCTCGACCGCAATCTCTTCTCCGGCTCGATTCCATCGACGATTGGCTCGCTCACGAATCTGGAAACGTTTCACGCCAACGGCAATCAGCTCACCGGGCCTCTTCCTTCGACCATCGGTCAACTCTCGAAGCTCAAATCGCTCGATCTCTCCTACAACGCCATCGGAGGTCCGCTTCCATCGACCCTGGGTCAACTCGCAGGAGTAACCGAAATCTTTCTAAACAATAACGCCATCACGGGATCGATCCCTCCGGAGATCTCCGGCGCGCAGAGCCTCGCCTACATCACGCTGGCCACGAATCAGCTCTCGGGCACAATCCCTGGATCGCTCGGCTCGATGCCGAACCTGGTCGACCTGAACCTCTCCAATAATCAGCTCAGCGGCTTGATCCCAAAAGAGCTCGGAGACCTCCCGAGGATCGAAGGTCTCGAGCTCGCTCAGAATCAGTTGGCGGGCCCGATTCCTCCGGAGCTCGGGAAACTGGCAACACTGCGTACGCTGCAGTTAGGTGCCAATCAACTGAACGGATCGATACCGCCGGAGCTGGGCGAGCTCGCCAGCCTGGAGCGCTTGCAGCTCGATGGAAATCAGCTCACCGGCACGATCCCATCGCAACTCGGAAAGCTGTCGAATCTCTTAGTGCTCACGCTCAGTCAAAATCGATTGACCGGCCCCATTCCGCGTGAGATCGGCAACCTGAAGAAACTCTTCTCGTTCAGCGCTTATGGGATGACACTCAGCGGCTCCATTCCCATCGAGATCACCGGTCTCACCGAGCTAACCGAGCTAGTCCTCTTTAGCAATCAACTGACGGGCACGATCCCTCCCGGCATCGGCAATCTCACGAAGCTCGACTATCTCGCCATCGGCGGGAATCTTCTCACCGGCACGATTCCAACCGAGATCGCCAACCTCACCAATCTCACCTTCCTCGATCTTCGCGGGAACAATTTCACCGGCACGCTTCCGACCGACCTGGGGCGACTGACCAGGCTCACCTATTTCAGTCTGGAGGGCAACTCGGTGACCGGCTCGCTCCCGACAAGCATCGGCAATCTCACGGCTCTCGAGACCTTTCGCGTCGATGGCAATCAATTGACGGGTGTGATTCCGCCACAGATCGGAGGGCTCACGAAACTACGCGCGCTCCTCCTGTCGAAGAATCATTTTGAGGGAACGATTCCGAACGAGCTGTTCGGTCTTACCGGTTTGACGTCGTTGGCTCTCGGCGGAAACAAGTTCGGCGGAGCTCTTCCTTCCTCGTTCGGGCAGTTGACCAACCTCGTCTCGCTCGATCTCGGAAACAATCAGTTTCGAGGTGATGTCCCTTCGACCTTTCTCAGCCTGGCCAACCTTGCCGACGGGTTTCTCGACATCGGCTTCAACGCCCTGACGACCTCGAATCCGACACTTCGCTCATTCCTGGATCGCAAGCAGAGCGGTGGCAACTGGCAGGCGACGCAGACGCTTCCGCCGACGAACGTCCAGACCGACGGCAACGGAGTTGTTCGATGGACGCTCGTCACCTACTTCGCTGATCCCGGCGGATATCAGGTGACGGCGGCGCCGACGAGTGGAGGCAGCCAGCCAGTGGTGGCTACAACCGCCTCCAAGGAGCTGGATAGTATTCTTCTTCCGGGACTCCAACCGGGAACCTATTCCGTCCTCGTGCAGACGGTGACGCATCCGCACGGCCTGCAGCAGAATACGATCACCAGTGATCCGACAGCGGCGGTTGCGATGACAATCACGGTGGCAACGCCGAGCTTCGCGCGCGTCGAGTTGAGTGTGCGGCCAGAGGGCCTCGTGCAGATCGAGGGCGCGGCGAGCAATCAGACGAGTTACGCGCTCATCAACAGCGGGACGATGGCCACGTCGATCACGCTCTCGAAGGCGGGCTCCTTCTTCGATCAATCACCGACGTCATTCAATCTCGCAGCGGGGCAAACGCAAATCGTGACGATCGCCTCAATTTCTCAGCCGCCGGGAGAATACGAGGGAGCGTCGATTCCGTCGGGTGCCGGCGTCGAGACCGGGCTGACGATTCCAATCCGACTGGTCTCGTCGTCGGCCGCACCCGCAGGATCGGTGTTCGCCCAAGCGTCGTCGAATCGTATCGACGTGGCCGGCAATCGCAGTGCCACGACCACCGGCTCGGTCAGCTTCACCAACACGGGAACGGCGCCGTTGGCCGGCGTTCTAGTTTCCGATGTGCCGTGGCTCATTCCCCAATCCGGACTCGTAACGATCGACCCGGGACAGACGATCAGCGTCACTTTCACCATTGATCGCTCCAAACGTCCCGACGCCGCGGCCCAGGATGGCGCGGCGTTTCGCGGAGAGCTCAAGCTCGTCTATACCGGCAACACCAGCGCCCTCACCCGCGGTGGCGATGAGCCGGAGGATGGGCCGGCCGGGCCCGCGACGAGTCTCGTCGGAATCGTCGACACCGTCCCTCCGCCGGTGAGCGGCTCGTCGATTCCTCAACTGCCGGCAGGACAGATCGCCCTCTTCATTCCGGGGGTACGTCACCAGACCCGGTCGTTCGGTGAGCTTCTTTCGGATCTGTCGGTCGCGAACTCATTCGCGGTGATGCCGCTCGCCGACCTTCGCATCTTCTACTCGCCGAGCGGAGCGGTCGCTTCCGGGTCGGCGGCGTCGCTCAATCCGATTCCCGCCCGTGGATCGCTTCTGCTCGCCGATGCAGTCAAGACCGTCTACGGCCAGAGCGACAGCGTCGGCGGACTGCAGATTCGTTCGCAGGACATCAATCGAATCCTGGTCAGCGCGAGGCTGCTCACGGTGAAAACCGGAAGGGGAACGGTCGGTACTTCGCTGCCCGTTTTTCGATCGGATCGCGCCGCCCTGGCCGGCGAGGCGATTAACCTGACCGGTCTTCGATTCGAGGCAACCGAGAGCGATCTCGTGGTACAGGAGACCTCGGGCGCGAGCGCTTCGGTCAAGATCGAGTTCCTGAGCTCTTCCGGTGCGCTCGTCTCTACCTTCGAGCCGCCCGCTATTGAGGGATATGGGACGCTCGAACTTCGCAACGCCGTGCCAGCGAATGCGATCACGGCGGTTGTTACGAACAAGAGCGGGTCTGCGGGCAGGGTGCTCGCCTATGGACTCAACGCCGATGGAGCGAGTGGCGACACCTGGGTCGTCGTCGATTGGCCCAGGTTCTACGGCTACTCGGCAAACCAGCCAGTGAAAGTTGTCTATGCCACGGTCGCCGAGTCGACGCGCCGCCGTCCTGTGCGCCGCGGCGCGAAGACGGTCGGCGGAACCGATGTCGTCGCCGGACGGACCGGCATCGATCTGACTCTCTTCAACAGCGGATCTACTGCTGCGAATGGCACACTCGCCTATGTCGAGGACGGCTCCATGGTCTCCGAACAGCTCGTCACCCTCGGCCCCCGCGAGACGCGGATCTATTCGAACGTTGTCAGCCTGTTCTTCGGGCGACACGGGCAATCGAACGGACAGATCGTCTTCACTCCGTCGCGGGGATCGTTCGCGATGACCGCTCACCTGACGACGACCGGAAGCGGCGCAGGTGCGACGGGAACAACCATTCCCGTCCTCGCCCGAACCGTGGCGCTGCGACTCGGGCAATCGCAGATCTTCGCCGGCCTCGAGGATGCACGGCAGTCGACGATCGATGCGAAGGCGCCGGGAACCTTCACCACGACGGTCGGCTTTGCCGAAAGCGAAGGCCGGAGTATCACCGTGCGCGCTTCGATGCTCTTCTACGACGGACGTTCACTTGCGGCGTCGGTTCGTACGCGCGATTTTCAGGTCGGGCCGATGCAACTGCTTCTGATGCCGAACATCGCCCGGGCCATCGTCGGTCCGGAGCGCGAGACGCAGCTAGGCGATCTGCGCGACATTCAGATCGAGCTCCAGGTCGTCAGCGGGAGCGGCGCAATCACTCCTTTCGTCACGACCAAAGACAACGGAAGCGGCGACATCACGCTGCGCCTTGAATGAGGAGGTCGTCGGAGCGCCGCCTTCAAGGCGGCCGGACCGCCGGCATCATGCCGGCCGCGCTGCACTGACGGAGAGCTGCAGACGTTCGCGCGACACGTTCGTTCAGCGCGGCCGGCTTGAAGCCGGCGGCCCGGCCGGCAGGATGCCGGCGCTCCGAATGCGCCACTAGTACCCCGCTCTAACATCCACCAGATTCTCGAGCGACTCCGACGCTACGAAGTGACGGAGATTTCTGAGGAACAGATCCAGTTGGCGCTCTTTGACTCGCGGGCTGCGCCATGTGGTGTGGGGGAGGAGCGTCACGCCGTCGAGAGTCCAGAATGGGTGCGCAGAGGGGAGTGGTTCTTCCTGAAAGACGTCCAGGACTGCTCCGGCGAGGCGGCCTTCCCGGAGCAGATCGACGAGTGCGCCTTCATCGACGATCTCGCCTCGAGCAACGTTCACGACTCGCCCGGTAGATGGAATCTGTTCCATCATCGATCTATTGACCAGCCCGCGCGTCTCGGCCGTCAACGGAACGGCTATGATCAGCCAGTCCGCACTCTTCAGAAGCGCCGGTAGATCAGAGACAAGAGCCACGGCGTCGAATCGAGCGTCGGGTGAGGCACGTCTTCGAACTGCCGTAACCGTCACATCAAAGGCCCGCAGTCTTCTGGAGATGTGCCCTGCGATCTCACCCGCTCCGAGGATCACGACCTGCTGCCGGCCGAGCTCGGGCCGTTCCACCTTCTCCCAGATTCGCGATCGCTGCTGTTCCCTCATACGCGGCAGGTCTTTTGTGATCGACAGCATGGCCGCAACGACCCACTCGGAAATGGAGACAGCATGCACGCCGGCGGAGTTCGTGAGCTGGATGTTCGACGCGAGAAAAGCCGGTGTCAGGATGTGGTCCACGCCGGCCGATCCCGTGTGGATCCACCACAGTGTCGGAATGGTTTCGATCAGCCGATCTCCCTGCGCCCGTGGGATCCACCAGCGGAAAAGTGCTGCCGCTCCCGAGGGGTCACGAAGGGGCCGGCCTTCCGGATCGTAGGGGATGAAGTTGACACCGAGCTCGCCGCTCCGAGGCGCCAGGTCGGACTCGAAGTGTTCCGGAATGAGGACGGTTGTCGTCACGGCGGCCACCATGGCCGAGTCGCAAATAAAAGTCAAAGCGGGACTGTTGGACCGGTGATATGAAGAGGTTCGTTGTCACTTTCGTCGCCACCCTTTGTCTGACCTCGGTGGCCTTTGCTGCTCCGCGGTCGCTCATGGGTGTTTCCCAGCGGCCCGGTCGTCGGGGAACCGAAGTGGTGGTGCATGCAGAGCAGGCTTCGCTGAAGTCGATTCTGTCGGCCCTCGAGCCGTTGACCGGTAAGAAGATCGTCGCGCAGACCAACACGCGAAGGCTCGTCGATTTCGACGGAGTGTTCGCCTCCGCCACCGACGCCCTGGAACGCCTCGCTCGCGAATGTCACCTGGCGTTGAGCGCGAGGGGCCGTGAGCTCATCCTTCGTGACGTGCATGAGGCAACGGTCACACTCGATGTCAAGGACGCCGACGTACACGACATTCTCGCCTCCCTCAAGAAGCAGTGCGGCATCAGGAACCTCATCATCGATTCCAACGTGCAGGGTAGCGGCACGTTCCTGTTTACAAATCTTCCTTGCGAAACGGCATTGAAGACGGTATTCAGCACTCTCGGACTGTCAGCCGAGTTCGAGTCGGGCTCGCTGGTTCATGTCGCCGAGAGAAAATGACCGTTCACGAACAAAAAAAGAGTTCTGCACTTCTCATCAAGATTGGTGTGGGACTTCTCCTGGCAGGGGCAATTGCAGGCGTGTACTTTTCACCGCTGCGCGGCTACCTCACTGACACAGCGAAGCTGCGCGAGGCTCTCGGCCGGATCGAGAAACTCTGGTACGCGCCTCTGCTCTTCATGGCCATCTATGCCGCCGGATGCATTGTCATCGTTCCAGCGACCGTCTTCATTCTGACAGCCGGCCTGATCTGGGGATGGAAGCTCGGTGGCACGTTTGCCCTCATCGGGGGCGTCATCGGAGCGTTAGGCTGCTACTACATCGGCGGCTTTATGGGCGGTGATGCCCTGAGGCGTTTCGGACCAAAAGGGCAGAAGGTATCCGACATCCTCCGGAACGCCAGCTTTCGATCCCTTCTGGTCATGCGCTTCATCCCGATCTTTCCCTTTGCCTTCATCAACTACGGCGCTGGGGTAGCGAAGGTGAAGGCCCGTTATTTTCTGATCTCCACAGCAATCGGTCTCGCTCCGTCGACGTTCATCGTTGC
>DASZZV010000065.1:0-4842 GCA_035544835.1 Thermoanaerobaculia bacterium | reverse complement strand
GTTGTTGAAGCCCAAATCAACCGTTGTCATCCTGAGCCGCAGCGAAGGATCTCAAGATAGGTAGATCTGAATTCAGATCCTGCCACTGGAGATCCTTCGCCGCGGCGGCTGCTAAGAAACTGCCAGTATTCATGCGGGTTGGCGAGCTTTTCGCTGAAGAAAATTGAAGGTCCAGTCGGCGTGTAAATGGCGCCCAGCCCCGTAGGGGCGTTTGAGAATAGCCAAGCACGAAGTGCTGGGTTGTCGGGTCCTGGAAGTAGTGTCGAGCCCCGGAGGGGCGATTGAGGGGCCGCTCAATCGGCCCCTCCGGGGCTCGACAAAAAAGAGCCGAGACGCGCATCCCAGGACTTCGTCCTGGGCTATTCTCAAACGCCCCTACGGCGCTGGACGCTCCCTCGTATCGGGTTTCTCTCTCTCACCAACTACGCCACGTCGTAAATCCGCTCAGGATGACAAGCTCGTTTCTTTCCCTCATCGGCGACGCAGCGTCGTCCTTTGCTCGGGATGACAACAGAACCCCGTTCACTAAAATCCATGCGGCGCTCCACCAAATTGTGTTTAATTGAAGCAGATACCTTCGACATGATCGCAACGACCCTCTCGAATCGCTACCGCGTCGTGAGTCAGCTCGGAAAGGGTGGTATGGGCACGGTGTACCTGGCCCACGATCCGTTGCTGGATCGCGAGGTTGCCGTGAAGGTTCTCTCGCCATTGACCATGAGCGCCAACGCCGACGAGCGGTTTCGCGCCGAGGCGCGGATCGTGGCGGGGATGGACCACCCCGGCATCGTGCCTGTGTACGACTTCGGCGAGCACGACGGATCGGTATTCATCGTGATGGCCTACGTTCCCGGAGCGAATCTCCGCATCTACATTCAGGAGACGCGGCTCACTGCATCCGAGATTCTGCAGGTCGCCATACAAGCCGCAGAGGCGCTTCACCACAGCCATCAGCGCGGCGTTGTGCATCGCGATGTCAAGCCTGAGAACATCATCGTGACGCGTGAGTCCAGCGGTATCCGGGCCCGCATCACCGATTTCGGACTTGCCGTCTCCGGATCGCAGGACCGTTTCACGAACAGTGGCTCGCTGGTCGGAACGCTGGCCTATCTATCTCCCGAGCAGATTGCGGGCGGAGCGATCGATGCCCGCTCCGACATTTACTCGCTCGGCGCCGTCCTCTACGAGTGTCTGGCCGGGAAGCCACCGATTGAAGGTGACTTCCCCGGCATGCTCTACAGCGTTCTTCACGAGACCCCGAAGCGTCTCGCCACGATTCGGCCCGACCTCCCGGAGGGGCTCAGCGAGCTGGTGATGACCCTCCTGGCAAAGGCGCCCGCTGACCGCATCGAAAGCGCTGCCGATCTGGCCATCATCCTGCGCGACTTCATCGGCAGCGTGTCCGGCCGTGGCGGTACCAAGCAGGAGCCGTCCCCGGAGAAGCGCACGGCCCGTTTTCCGCGAGTGGTGCGCGTCGGAGTCTCGCTGGTGGGAAGGCAGGAAGAGTTCGAGGAGCTGCAACGCCGCGTCACTGCCTCCCTGCTCGGCGAGTGTCAACTCGTCCTGATCGGCGGAGAGGCCGGCATCGGCAAGAGCCGGCTCGTCGAGGAGATCCAGCGCCTGGCCCGCGTCCGCGACGTCGCCACGTACCGGGGGCGCTTCATCGAGCAGGACCGAGGCTTCCCCTATCAGGCCTTTGGCGACATCCTCCACGAATTCTTTACCAGACACGGCGCCGCGCTTCCCGACTTCGCCGATCTCCTCCCCGATCTGATCTCTCTGTTTCCGGTGCTGACGGAAGTCCCGGGAATCCGGGCGTATTCGGCCGAGCGCCTGCTGACGCCCCGCGCCGCCGAGGATCAGACCCATGTGTTCGAGCTTCTCGCGAAAACCATCGCCCGCATCGGCGACGGGAAGCCTCTCTTGCTGACCATCGAGAACATGCACGCCGCCGATATCTCGGTTCAGGCACTGCAGTACTTTCTGCGACGCCTTCCCAATCTCCCGCTGGTTCTGGTCGGAACGTACCGTTCCTCTGAGCTCGACCGCCGCCATCCCATTCCCAGACTCATTCAGAATCTCCGAGGCGAAAAGAATTTCTCGTCGCTCACGCTGACCGGGTTCTCTGAAGGCGAACAGCGAATCTTCATCGAGAGCCTCATCGGTGCGCGTGAGATTGAGGAGGAGTTAGCCGCCAGACTTCATGCTGCCACCGAGGGCAATCCTTACTTCACGAGTGAGCTGGTCCGGTCTCTCATCGACTCCGGCGCCATTGCCGAGGACGAGGATGGCATCTGGCGGATCTTCCACGATGATGCCCTGACCCCGGAGAAACTGCCGGAGACCATCCATCAGGTCGTGGAGCGGCGACTCGATAAGCTCGATGACGAAGCGCGATCCCTCCTGGCAACGGCATCCGTTCTGGGGCGGACCTTCGAGCTGAGTAACCTCGAGTACCTGGCGGGTCGATCGGCGGACCTCGACGCGATGATCGAATCGTTGGTTGCCGAGGGAATCCTGGAGGAAGAGCGGGAGCTGAGAGGCGATCACTTCAGCTTCGTCAGCAATGTCTTTCGAGACGTTGTGTACACCAACATTCCTCGGCGAAAACGGAAGGCGCTTCACCTTCGCTTCGCGCAGCATCTCGAAGAACAGTATGGCGGGCGAATCGAGCGTGCCTATGCCGAATTGCTGCATCACTTCGCCAGCGCCGATGCCGCCGAGAAGGTCATCGACTACGGCCCGAAAGCGGCCCAGCGATACCTCGATGCATTCAGCGCGCTCGACGCCATTCGCGTCCTGCGGCTCACGCTCGACTTCGTCTCGGATGAGGGCGAGGATCTGGCCATCGAGGCAAAGGCCAGGGAGTGTCTGGCCGAGGCGTACCGGATGGCAGGTCAGGATGAAGCAGCACTGCAGGAGTTGAGTCAGGCTGCCCGCATTCTGGAAACGCTCGGCAGTCGCAAGGAGCTGACCAGAATCTTTGCTTCCGCTGCGGATCTGGCCTGGGAGACCCGACAGGTCGAGGCCGCGGCAGCATGGATCGATCGTGGGCTGACCATCCGTGACGATGCTGACGTCGCCACGTTACGCCGGCTCTACTCACTCGGCGCTACTGTCGCCAACCTGGCTGCCGACACGCAGAAAGCCCAGGCCTACCTTCAGGCTGCTGCGCTCCTCCTGCCTCAGGAGCGTCGATCGCCAAGCCGTCACGTTTCGAGCGGCGTGCTCCAGATCCCCATGTCCGGAGATGTCACCTCCCTCGACCCATCGCTGACATTTACGCTGGCCCAGACCGAGGCGATCCCGAATATTTTCGAGAGCCTGACGCGAGAGGCTGAGGGAGCGCGCGCGGTGCCGTGGCTTGCCGAGGATTTCACAATCGAGGGAACGAGTCTTTACCGATTCAGGCTTCAGCGAAACCTCCACTTTCAGGATGGACGTCGAGTTAGAAGCCGCGACGTGCTGTATTCGTTTAATCGCCTCCTGAGTAATCCACTCTGCGAATGCCGTTTCGTTCTGTCGCGAGTCATGGGCGCCGCTGATGTGATCCACGGCAAGGCTGGCTCTCTGGCCGGCTTCACGGCCGTGAGCGATGAGGACTTCACCATTGAGCTTGCGCAGCCCGTGGCCTTTTTTCCTGCGCTTCTGACCAACATCGCGGCGTCGATCGTCCCCGAAGGTCTGGAGAATTTTGTCGGAACGTGGCGGGACGGAGTGGTCGGGACCGGCCCTTATCGTGTGTTGAGCTTCGATCCCGGGCGTCAGCTCGAGCTGGAAGCCAACCCCTATTACTGGCGCCAGGAGCTGCCTCGTTGCAAACATCTCACCTTCACCTTTGGCCTCTCCCCAGTGGAGATCCTCACGGGATTCCGCAGCGGCCACTACTCGATCGCCTCTGATCTCATTGCAGCCGACGTGGATCCCTTGCGGCGCGATCCCCGCTTCGCCCGCAACTATCGGGAGACACCGCGACTGGCGACCTACTTTCTGGCGCTCAACTCTCAACGCGGGCCACTCGTCGACGAAGGGCTTCGCCATCGGCTGATCCAGAGCATCGACGTTCGCGGATTGCTCAAGAGGGCTGTGGGGCGTCTCGGTGTACCAGCCCACGGCATCATCCCGCCCGGATTGCTCGGCTACGATTCCTCACGAACGAGCCAGCGATTCAAGCGTGCCGATCCGGTTGGCGATCTCCGTTTGTCGGCGATGTTCAACTCCGCATACCGCCACGCCTATTCGAAGTTCGCGACACTCCTTCTGGAGAACCTCAACGAGGTCGGAGTACAGATCGAAGTCGTCGAGGGAAGCTCGGAGAATTTTCAGGGTCAGGCCGAGGCACTTGGCCGGGTCGATCTGGTTCTCACGAGGTGGATTGCGGACTATCCCGATGCCCACGACTTCGTCTCATTCCTTCATTCCGAGAAGGGCTATGTCGGGAAGCTGTGCGGCCGTCCCGACATCGATCGACTCATCGAAAAGGGAGAAACGGAGTCCAACTCCGCGATCCGCCGCGAAATTTACCGCGAGGTCGAGGTGATGCTGCGGCGACACGCTCTACTCCTGCCGCTGTTCCACGAGCAGTCCTATCGCTTCGCGCGTCCTGAGATCGAGGGCTTCGATCTGAATTTCTTCTCTCCGGTCGTGCCGTATGAGCGGATCTGGTTTGGCTCGTAGGACGGTAGATGCGTTGCTCGTTGCGAGGGAAGCCAGTGTGTCATCCCGAGCAAGGGACAGCGTGCGCGCTGCCACTGAGAAAAGAAACTGGGTGGGTGTCATCCCGAGCCGCAGCGAGGGATCTGGGCGGGGGCCTTAGACCCTTGGCAATCGAAAATGTTTGCG
>DASZZV010000064.1:0-8611 GCA_035544835.1 Thermoanaerobaculia bacterium | reverse complement strand
TATAAACGCGCTCTCCAAAAAGTCGTGGCATTAAATAATCGAAAAAATAGGGGCGTTTATGCGTTACGCAATAATTGTTTGTTTACTCGTGCTTGGCTCCATCTTCGCCGTTGATTCTGCTCATGCGGACGTACGGAACATAACTTATATCCCCGACGAATGCGCAGGCCTGACAATTGACCAGTGCATGTGGGGTGGTTATGGAACGGGAATCTTCGGAGCCCTTCCCAAGCGAGATTGTAGCAAAATTAAGGTTACCAATATCTCTACCTGCAGCGACCTCTGCGAATGCAAGAGGTACAACCTCGACACTGACTGCAAGGGAGGCGCTGAATGCTTGATATATTCTGCGCGAGGGGAGACTGTATGCAAAGCGTATTGTGTAACCGACTGGAACGAGTAGCCGCCTTCCTGCTTCTTCTTTTGCCGTTTTCCGCCTTCGGCGAAGAAAAACCCGTTGAGATGCGCGAGCATCGCGTTGTCATCGTTGGCTCAAAATCCGTTGGTGAATACTCTTCGGTCGTCCGAGTGAGCCCCGTGGGGGATCATACGTTTCTTCTCTTCAGAAGCAATAGCGGGGATGAATTGGTCCTCGAAGGCGGATTGGATTGTGAAAAGCAGTCCGCAGAATACTTGATTCGAGATCTCAAAGGTACGTCGTGGATCCGGATTCGAAGCCATCTCTCATTCACTTCAGGTACTTGTGAAGAGACTCTCAAAGAGGCGAGTCAGAATCCAGAGCTCATGGATTCTTATCCGCATAGAGAACTCGAAACCAATGGCGGTCGATGGGTAGTAACCGAGAAGGATTGGGTTAATGGGCAGCTGACATCTCAATTGAGGCATTCGGTTTCGTTCGAGCTTCTCGAGATGATCGACCGCGCCACATCAACCATTTTGGCGTCTTCTAGAATGGCGTTGTGGGTCAACGGAATCACGAAGTATCTCTTCTATCATTCCGGTTGTCCCGCGTCGCCGGTCGAAACTCCTTTGGCTGTCCCGAGTTGTGGTTTTGACAAAAGCTTTGGTTTCCCCTGTGGCCCGAAGCAGCAAGCTCGCGTTGAGGAAGCCATCAAGACTCAAACCAAGGGGGCAACGTACTAAGGCGTCGCTCCAGGCGGCTTGAAGAATAGTGAGCGCGCTGAGCCCGACACGTGTTCCACCGGGCATCTGTGTGGCACAGGCACTCTTGCCTGTGTGCCACGGCGTCGAGCCGTGGCGTTCCTGTGAATGATCCACAGAGAGGTCGGCCTCGACGGCCGACACACAGGCAAGAGTGCCTGTGCTACACAAACCTCGGTACAGCCGTTGCAGAAACAGCTGGTGTCATGAGTGAGAAAACGAGCTGTAGCATCTGCAACCGAAACATAGACGCCTCGGCGCGCATCTGTCCGTACTGCAACTGGGATCAGATGAAAGCGACACCAACCAGGAATTCACAACCGACCGCAGCAGCGGCCGTTCCGCCCCGTCGACGCCCTGACAGTGAGCGAAAAATGAAAGTGCTGATCGGGACGGCTATCGGAATGGTTCTTCTGGCCATCTTCGCGATTGGAAGCCTGCTCATCGGTGTAGGAGCCAATCGTGAACATTCGCAGAAAGTGAAGTCCACGATTCGTGAAGGGCGAGTGGAACCGGCACCGGGCGAGGGAGTTGTGCTGCCCGCCGAAGAGCCGGTGACGCAGACAGTAGACGTCGCAGAGCAGCAACCCACCATGCAACCGAACATTCTGGTGCCGATGCCCGGGGCGGATGTCACTGCGAACCCTGGACAGGTCTATTCGCAGGCACAGCAGCGCCCCGCTCCCGCGATCGCGGCTCCGCCGGCGCTACCCGACCCTCGACAGGTTAGGCAAACCTCCATTCCCCGAGGCGACACTTCGAACCGTCCGTCCCAGGCGACGTCGGGGAGCAGTGTCGACGTCCCTGCGCCGATCATCGTCGAAGAACACAGTCACATTCGAAATGAACGTCATGAAAGGAACCGAACATCGCCCGAGCCTGTCTATCAGCCGGTTCCGTCCATTGAGAAGTCGCTGCGAGAGGGCGGTACGTTCAAGGCGCGGCTGACGGTGGGTGCGGACGGACGCGTCAGGGAAGTCGACGTCCTTCAGCCGCTCTCAGGCGCGACGGCGCGGCTCATCGGCGCGATTCAGCAATGGCGATTCCGTCCGGCGACAGAAGATGGCAGAGCAGTTGAAGGTACATTCGATACCGAACTATCCTTCAACGCACAGCAATGAGTAAATGCACCAACTGCCGCCACACCATAGACGACAGGTCGAAGCTCTGTCCGTATTGCGGAGCCGATCCTGTAACCGGAGTGCGGTTCGACCCGAAGCCGCTGCTGGAGAAGCACTTTCCAAGAAAGAAACAGGTCGGGACCGTTGAAGCCGTACTCGACTATCTTCGCCACCGTCAGAGCATCGTGGTTGGCGTGGCAGCCGTGGTGGCGCTGCTGCTTCTGCTCGGATTGCACAGTCTCATCATCACCAGGAACTCGACTCTGGCCGACGCTTCGGCCGGCATTCCTCTCACCGAGGTCAGCGACGTCAATCAAGGGTCTCAGGAAGAGCAGGTGCCCATGCCAGCTCTGACCTTCCCCTATGACGGGAATCCGGAGACGATGAAGGTACCGATTACCGAGCCGGGAGCCGTGGCGCCGCTTCCTCCGCCTGGCGCGACGGGCGGACAGCAACCGTTGTTGCCACGCCGCGAGCAGGGACTGCCCACACCCGGCGCTCTCGAACTGCCGCCGCCCACTTCCAGTCCCGTTCCCTTTTCCTCACAGCCGCCGCGCCGATAGGCCGCATTCTCACAGGTTCTGCTGCGGGCTCGCCAGAAGTGGCTCGACATCTCCACTGTACAATCGCTGCATGACCGAGCTTCTTATGCTGCTTGTCGCCCTGGCGACCGTTCTCGGTCTCCTCGCCTACATGTTTGCGCAGAAGAGCGATACCGCGCCCCAGACTCTGATCCATCAGGGCAAATTTGAAGCGGCGGTCGCATCGGCAGACGAGTTGCTTGCCAGGGGCGCCGCCGGTTCCTCACTACAACTTCATAAGGCCGAGGCACTCAAACTGCTTGGGCGTTTTGACGACGCCATTGCTGCGTATCGCGCGCAGCTTCAGATCGACCCTCGTGATGCCGCTGCGCGGGAGGGCATCGCATTATGTCTCACCTATCTCGCCCGTAACCTCGACGAAGCCCGCCGGCTGATGGAAGAGGCCCTCACACAGTTCCCCCAGATCCAGGAGTTTCAGGCTGTCGGGCTGGCCTTCATCGACAGGGCGCGGGGCGACGATATCTCTGCCAGACGGCTGTTCGAAGACAACGCCGAGCTGATTCAGACGCGCTTCGATATGGACTACACCGATCGCGACCCTCTACTCGTTGAAACGCTTTTCATCTTCGGAGATCTGACTGCCGCGTACGCGACCAGAGATAGAGCCGAGCCCTATTTCAATCGAGTCCTCGAATGGGCTCCCACGAGCATATTTGCCAAGTGGGTGGCGAATCGCCCTCGGGTGAGTAGCTGAAGTACACTTTTGAAGATCGGAAGGCGGCGACATGAGAAAACGATTACTCCACGGCAGGAGCGGCGGCTTCTCGCTCATTGAGCTCCTGATGGTTGTGGGAATTATCGGCGTTCTGGCGGCGATCGTCATCTGGCAATACCTGGGAGCCATCCAGAAGGGAAGGGGGAAAAAGACGATGGCCGACATGCACTCCCTCGGTGTGGCTCTCGAAGCGCGAGCTACCGACAACGGCGGCTACAATGCGGCCGGTAGCTTTGCGTGGCCCGCCAACGTTCTCGCCTACAGCGACGTGGTGGCAGAACTGCAGCCCACCTACACGAAACAGATTCCCATGTTGGATGGATGGAACCGTCCCTTCGAGTTCGCAGTCAATCAGCCATTAGGATCCACCACCCGCGCCGACACCTATGGCATCCGATCAGGCGGCAGGGACGGTGTCTTCGAAGCGAGCTACGACACCGAGGAGACGAGCAACTTTGATTGTGACATCGTCTTCACGAATGGCACATTCGTGGCGCATCCAAAGACCAACTAGTGTGGTGTGTCGTAAATAGCCCAGCATTCGTCGGGATGATGGGAGGTCGTATGCGAGGCGGCGCGACGCAGGCAATGCGGGACATTGTTGAGGAGCGCCAACGAAGCAGACGGCCTTCCAGCACCCCGAGGAATGCTGGGCTATTTACGACACACCACACTAAGATCCAGGCAACCCATCGACGATCGTCGCGTGGAAAGCACGGCGAATGGCCTGCATATCGGCTCCGCTCGATCGCGGATGAATTCTGTTCGTCAGCAGGACTGCCACGAGATCGCGTTCCGGATCGACCCACACTGAGGTACCGGTGAAGCCCCCATGTCCAAACGCTGCGGAGGAGAGCGGGGCGGAAGCGTGCGCAGGATTGGCGCTTCGAAGTTGCCATCCCAGACCTCTGTTCTCATCCGAACCGGCCGTGTAGTTCTTCAGTGCCGTGGTGATCAGCGACTTGTCGAGGACTCCGTCCCCACCTCTGAGGTAGATCCGTGCCAGTCGCAGCACCGCCTCGGCCGTCGCAAAGAGCCCGGCATTCCCCGCGTAGCCGCCCATGTACCAGGAGTGCCCGTCGTTAACTTCTCCCCAGATCAGGTAATCGCGAAAGCGGGTGAACGGGATGTTCCGGCTCGCCACCATCCCGCGCTCCGTGGCGTTGCCCCACTCGGTCGCCGCGATATCCTGCTTCAGCTCTGCCCTTGGATTGAACAGCGCCTTTCGAAGATCCAGCGGGCCAAAGATCTTTCCCCGCACGAGCTCCTCGGCTGGCCGGCCGTACATACGCTCGATGATGAGATGCAAGGCTATGAAACCGAGATCGGAGTAAATCACCTTCGTGCCGGTCGGGTACTCGATCGGTCGACTGGCAAGAGTCTGCAGATACGACTCCGGGCCGAGCCCCTGTGAGTACATCGGGAACCAGGCCTCGAATCCGGAGCTGTGCGTCAGCAGGTGCCGGATCGTCATCGACTGCTTCTGCTGATCCTTGCCGAACTCCTCGAGGTAACTCACAGCTGGAGCATCCAGTTCGATCCGCCCTTCTTCGATCGCTTTCAGAACCAAGGTGGTGGTAATGAGCGGCTTGGTCAGCGAGGCGACGTCGTAGATGGTTTCAGGAGAGGCCTCAATGGATTCCGGATCGATCACCGCGTGACCGGCGGCTCCCATCGCGATCAAGCGGTCGGAGGAACCGATGGCCCAGGAAGCGCCGGGAAAGCTTCCCTTCGCGATCTCGGCTTTCAGAAGAACCTCGACTCGGTCGCTCACCCCTTTCCGCAATACCTGAGCTGGCTGTTTGATCATCCGGACTAGTGTATCGCTGTGCTCACTCGCGAGATTCGTGCGGGCGCCTCTAGTGGCAAGGGTGTCCGAACCCTTGTGCCGTGGCGTCGAGCCGCGGCGTTCCTGTGAGGTCCCACGAAAAAGATTTGCTTCAAACCAGGTTCAGCGCGGCCGGCATGATGCCGGCGGCACGGCCGCCTGGAAGGCGGCGTTCCGACCTACGGCGTCCCGCAAGTTCCTGCTTCAAAGAGACTTCACGGTCGCCCCAAAGTTACCGGCTTCGGGGCGAGTTGAATCTGCTAATATCCGCCGTCCTCAATCTCCCAGACAAGGTCTTAGAAAACAGCTAAATGTTCCGTCTCGAGAAGCTACAGATTTCAGGGTTCAAATCCTTCTACGATCCAGCTGAGCTCCTCTTCCCGGCCCGCATGGCCGCGGTGGTCGGACCGAACGGGTGCGGTAAGTCCAATATCTGCGACGCCATCATCTGGGTCCTGGGCGAACACCGAGCCAGTCACATCCGCGGCGAGACGATGGAAGACGTGATCTTTCAGGGATCGGAGCGCCGGCGTCCGCTCGGGATGGGCGAGGTCACCCTTACCCTGTCGACCGAAAATGGACATCCTGCCGCCGAAGACAACAAGGTCGTCATCCACCGTCGCGTTTATCGCAACGGCGAGTCCGAGTTCCGTCTGAACGGGAAAAGAGTCCGCTTCAAAGACATCTCCGACGTGCTGATGGACACCGGACTCGGGATCCGCAACTACTCGGTCATGGAACAGGGAAAGATCGATCTGATCCTGTCCAACAAACCACAGGACCGCCGCAAGCTCATCGAGGAAGCGGCCGGCATCACGAAGTACAAGACCAAGCGCCGCGCTGCCGAGCTGAAACTCGACGAGACGCAGGCGAACCTCCTTCGCATCGACGACACGCTGGCCGAGGTGACTCGAAACCTGAATTCTCTCAAGAGACAGGCGGCCAAGGCGCGGAAGCACAAAGAAGTGATCGACGCGCTCTCCCTGGCAAAACGGTCGCTCTATGCCGGGCGCATCGCCATCGCGAAAAAAGATCTCGGGCTGAGCGAGTCGATCCTCGCCGAAGCGCAGGGACTGGAGAGCGAAGCCACGGCTGTACTGGCGCGCGAGGAAGCCTCGCTCGCCGAGACCCGTACTCACTACAGCGACATGGCGGCACAGGCCTCGTCGATCCGCGAAGAGATGGCCCGGCTCAGCTCAGAGACCGAACGACTGAGGTCATTCCTCTCCCAGTCGGAGAACCACCTGTCCGACCTCCTGCAACGCGCCGAGAACGCGCGCCAGCAAATCAGCTCCATCGAGACCGAAGCTGCAGAACAACAGACGCTTCTTGCGGAGAAAACGGCCGCATTGGAATCGGCGACGGCGGAGCGAACCGGTTTGCGAACGGCTGCCGATGAGCTGGAGCGCGCCCGCCAGCAGCGGTCCGACGAGGTCCGCACGCACGAAAAGAATCTGGGAGCTCATCGCGAGACCCTGATGCGCACCATCGGCCGGATCTCGGCGTCTCGGAATCAAGTACATCAGATCGAGATAGCCGTCGAGAAATGTGAGTTCTACCTCGGCAAGCTCATCGACACGGCCCGCAGGGTTTCCGAAAATCGGGAAGACGCATTTCAGAAAGTGACCGAGTGGCAGCAGCATGTGACCGATGCTGAGGCAGCATTGCAGCAGGCGACAGATCGCGCGCGTGAGGCACTGCAGATACGTGACGAACTCAATGGCCGGCGCGAGGCCATGCGCGATACGTTGAAGAGCACACGCGACTCGATCTCGCAGACCACTTACAAGATCGACTCCGTACGATCGCTCCTTACTTCGCTCGAGTCCCAGGACGAGGAAGTCAGAAGCGTGATCCTGGAGTTGATTCCGAACGTCTCTTCCGCCGCTGAATCGGTTCGGGCAGCAGAGGGTCTGGAGCTCGCGCTCGACGCCATTCTCCGCGACATCACCAAAGCCGTCGTCGTGGAAGATTCCTCGCGGGCCGTCGATGCCATCGAGAGGCTTCATGAGCGGGGCGCCGGCCGCGGCGCCTTCATCTCACTCGACTACAAACCTTCCGGGGAAGCCTCGGCGGCAGGTCAGGTTGCCCAGGCCATCATCGGTGAAGGCGCCGTTGCCGACGCCGTGCGCGCCGCGGTTCCTGAGGCCTACATCGTCGAGGATCTGGCCGAAGCGCTCCTGGAATCGCGACGGATTCCACACGCCACTTTCGTTACGAAAAAGGGAGACATCGTCCGCGGTCCCCTGATGTACGGCGGAACCAGGGAAGCCAACAAGGGAATCTTCTCCGTCAAACGCCAGCTGCACGATCTGGAGCAGCTCCTCAGCAGTGAGGAGCAGAAGGCGACAGGGATCGCCGCCGAGCTGGTACAGGCCGAAGAAGAGCTCCGCGCCGCGGACGACACACGCATCATCGCCGAAGAACGCGGGCGGCAGGCTGACCAGGATCTGCGCGAGAAAAAGAATCAGCGCGAGCGCGCCTCCAACGAGCTCGAGCGCTACGACAAAGATCTGGCTTTGGCATCGGAGGAGCAGTCGCTCTACGAAGACGAGAAAGCTCGTCTCTTCACCAGAAAAAATGACGCCATCAACGAGCTGACGCAGCTCGAGACTTCCGAGCGTGAGGGACAGCAGAACATCCAGTCGACGGAAGAAGCACTGAAAACGGCGCGAGAAGAGTTCGAGGCCATCACCGAGGTTGCTTCCAGGGCGCGCGTGGATCTCGAGTCCGCGATCGGCGTTGTCAACGCGGTGCAGCGCGAGCACGAGAACCTCTCCCGGATCGTCTACTCGCTCACCACGCGGGGAGCCCAGCTCAAAGCGGAAATCGAGTCTCTGGAGGCCAAACGCAGCGACACCGCCGCTGCTGCCGATGCCTCGCGTGCCCAGCTCGAGCAGACCCTCGCCTCAGCGACCGCACTTTCGGAAAAGCGGATCCAGCTCGAAGCAGAAGTAGCGGACCTTCATCTGGCGCTTCAGACTCTGGAGACGCAGGCCATGGCCTCGCGTGAGAGCTGGAATCAGAAACGCGAGGCTCTCTTCGACAACGAAAGGCGTCTCGACCGGGCCCGCAGCGCCTTCGACCTTCTCCGTGAGCAGGTACATCTCGATCTCCATTGCGGGATTGAGACGATCGAGGAAGTCGCGCCTCCGGTCGATGACGAGGCGCGAGACATTCTGGAAAGCGAAGTGCTGCGTCTCACCGATCAGATCGAGAAGAT
>DASZZV010000063.1:0-8566 GCA_035544835.1 Thermoanaerobaculia bacterium | reverse complement strand
TGTTGAGGAGCGCCAACGAAGCAGACGGCCTTCCAGCACCCCGAGGAATGCTGGGCTATTTACGACACACCACACTAGCTCTTCTCCGCTTTCTTTCCTTTCGGCGAACGAATCCAGCTGCAGATAGGGCAACCCCCTTCGTCATGTCCGCGGGCCGGACAGTATTCACGACCGAAGTAAATCATCTGAAGATGCAGTTGGTTCCAGCTCTTCTCCTCGAAAAGCTTCTTCAGGTCCCGCTCCGTCTCGACGACGTTACGCGCCCTCGACAATCTCCATCGCGCGGCAAGCCTGTGGATGTGTGTGTCGACAGGAAATGCCGGCTGGCCGAAGGCCTGAGAGACCACGACGCTGGCAGTCTTGTGGCCGACCCCCGCCAGTCGTTCCAGCTTGTCGATGTCCGCCGGAACCTTGCCCGCATATTCGCTGACCAGGGTCTGGGAAAGCTTTCTGATGTTCCGTGCCTTTCCGGGAGCGAGGCCGCAGCTGCGAATTGCGTCGTGAATCTCTTCGACCGGCAGAACGCTCATCGACTCAGGCGTGGAAGCTTTCTCGAAGAGCACAGGTGTGACCATGTTCACGCGAGCATCGGTTGTTTGCGCTGAAAGCAGTACCGCGATCAGGAGCGTGAATGGGCTGTCATGCGCAAGCGGAATTGCCGGATCGGGATAGAGACGATCGAGAATGTCCTGAATCTTCGAGCCACGTTCGCGCTTTAGCATGGTCACTCCGCAAAGAGAGTCTCTAACTCACCCTCGGCCCGCACGAGAACGATTCGATTTCCTCCTTCGGCCTTTCCATAATCCAGCGCCAACTCGGCCTCGCGAATCCAGTCCGGCATGCGCAGATGCCGCGGGGCAAGGCTGCAGAGCGCCGCGGTGAAAGTCGAGGTGAACACCTGCTGTCCAGTGAGGTTCTGGCCGGTGGCGGAGAACTCCCGCAGCAGGCGCACAGTGAGCTTTCCGGCTCCATCGATCTCGAGATCGCGAAGAAGCACGATGAAGCGGTTGGATCCGTATCGGCCGAGCAGATCGCTCTGGCGAATGCGTCGGCGCAGCAATGCGGCGAGGTTTGCCAGTACCTGATCGGCCGACACAGGACCGAATCTCTCGTTGGTGCCGGCAAAATCGTCGACGTCGAGCAGCATCAACAAGAACGGCGCGGCTTGTGATCGTTGCCGCTCGGTGACCATCACTTCGGTTCGGGTAAGAAACGAGGTGTGAGTCAGCAGTCCAGTCAGCCCATCGCGTCCCTCGATGGATCGCAGGAAAAGTGAGCGTTCCACCTGGGCCGCTACCGCGGCAATCAGCAACGCGGGTGACACCGGTTTCGTCAGGTAGCCATCGCCTCCCGATCGCAGGGTTTGAATGTGCACTTCGACGCGAGCCTCCGTTGTCAGAAACAGTACCGGCACCTGAGCGTAGGCGTTATGCATGCGCATGAATTGAACGAGCTCGAATCCAGTGAAGCCAGGGAGCAGAACGTCCATCAGAACGAGGTCGGGTTTGAAGGAGACCAAATCGCCTTCGAGCGACCTGGGGTCGCCGCAGATGCGGACGTGGAAACCAGCACTCGAGAGAACCGATGTAATGAATGCTGCTTGAGCAGGGTCGTCCTCGACGGATAGAACTCGAGCGGGGGAGCTTTGCACGGAAGACAAAAGAAGGCGAAGACGCTCCACGACGGCATCGGGATCTGCGTGCCGGGGGAAAATGGCATCCACGCCGCTCCGGATCACTTCCACTTGATCGGTGAGGCCGTCGGCCGCCTCTACTGCCACGATCATCAGCCGCTCGGCGTTCGGAGTCTGACGCAAGTCGTCGATCAAACGGTACGCGGTCTGCCCGGCCAGCTGGAGACTCACGATGGCGGCGTTCGGAGCGTTGGCGCGAGCGCTCACGAGTGCTTCGTCAACGGTCGCCACCCTTGAAAAATGGAGAGAGTCATGACCTCGGTGTGCGTAGTCGAAGAAGAGGTCTCCGACCGGGTCGACGACCATGATTTCGAGAGCGGGGGCCTTAAGCACCTTCTTCGTGTCCGTTGCGCCCTGCTCCAGCTCCGTGCGCAGCGACGTGACCAAAGAACGCCAGCGCACGCAGTCCTCGGGGCCGGGCTTCAGCTCTTCTCTGACGAAGACCTCGAGCTCCGACTCGCCCCGATTTGCGATCTCGCTCACGCCCGGAAAGCCATAGGTCGCGCCGGTACCCGAGAGGTGATGAAAGGCCAGGAGAATCTCGGTGAGGATGCCCTGATCCGCTTGCAGAGGAGCTCGCTCAATCAGCGAATCCAGAGAGACCAGCTTTGCAGCCGCTTCGCGGACGAATTCGTCGCGCAGTTTTCCCATGTCGCCGGGATCGACATTTACGGCGGCAGGGGATAGCAGGAGATGGATCCGCTCTGAGAGGGTCGGCGGATCGAAGGGCTTGGAGATCAATCCGATCGCACCTGCGGCCCTTAGTTTCTGCTCTTCTAACTCACCTTTTCGTGCGGTGAGAAAAATCACGGGTATGCCGGAGGTCTCGGGATCTGAGCGGAGAATATCGAGCGTCGACAGGCCGTCGAGGTCCGGCATCATCACGTCGAGAAGAATGACGTCAGGAAAGGTCTGGCGAGCCTTATCGATTGCCTCGAGCCCGTTGGCGGCTAGCGTCACGGTCCAGTCAGCGCGGCTCAGGGCGTAGTGTGTAATGCGCCGGATGTACAGATCATCATCGACGACGAGCGCCTTCATAGGATCCCCACAGCGTCAAGGCGCTGCGCGCGGCGATCGGTCGTGACGTTTCTGTTGCTGTTCCACATGATCGGTAAGCTGATGATCGGTGACTGCTCGTTAATGTTTCATTTTCTTATGAGGCAGACGAGGCTACAATGACGAATCAAGTCGATTATGGCTTATTAAGGAGTGGAAGGATGAAAGTGGATTCACAAAGCACGATCAGTCCCAGTCAGGCGCATTATGTACTGGCAAAGCTGTTGTCCGAAAAACGCGTGAGTAAGTCCGAGGTGGCCTCGTATTTAGGGCAGATGGATTCTGAAATCAGGGATCTGGAAGCCCGTCTGGCGATGCTTCGCGAGACGCGAAACCAAACGCCAGCCGTCGCCCCGGCACGTGTCGCCCCGGCGCGTAAGGCGCGCGCCAGAAAGAGAAGGGCAAGGCCGGCTGCGGCCCCCGGAGTGGTGGCGATGCCGGAAGTGAAGGCTGAAGCGAAGCCGGCCAGAGCCCGTGCTAAAGGAAAGCGCCGGCGTCGTTCTCGTAAGGCAGCTTCCGCTCCGCCGACCAACGCCCAGATAGCGAACTCCCAACAGCTTCAGGGTAAGTATCTGTCGTTGATTCGTCAGATTGCCAAAGAGAGGCGGTCGGTTTATCAGCAGGTCGCCCTCCAGCAGGGACGCGAGGAAGCGATTAGTATGATGCGTTCTGAGCTCAAGAAATAAACAGTCTTCTCCGGGACGGCGCTGGCGCCGTCCCGGCAGCCTCCGTCAGACAACAGCTTCAAAGCCAGCAAGGAGGCTTCCTGTGTCGCAATCCGAGCAGAACTTCGCCAACCACGCCCGGTTTCATCCGCTGTTTCACTTCGTGTTGTTTCCGGTTTTCAGCCTCAACGTGATTGTTGCTATTTGGAGACTCGTTCGCACACCGGGTTTCGACACCGGTTGGAACGTCATCATCTCTGCCGCTCTGGTCTTCCTCTTTCTGCTCACACGCACTTACGCTCTGAAGGTTCAGGACCGGGTCATCCGGATGGAAGAGCAGGTCCGCCTGCGACAACTTCTCCCTGCAGAACTGCACTCCCGCATCCCCGAGCTTACGGAGGATCAGCTGATCGCCATGCGTTTCTGCTCGGACATCGAGCTGGAGAAGTTCACTCGTTCCGTTCTCGACGAGAAGCTTCGTGGCAGGAAAGAGATCAAGAGCCGAATTGGCAGCTGGCGCCCCGACCACTTCCGCGTTTGAGAAAGGCGTTAGGTGGTGGTGATGAGTCGCTGCCTAACCTCGTTGCTGAACGGTCGTGAGCTAGTTCGGTGCGGGGAGCGCACCTTCCAGGCGGCCGCTGAGACTGCAAGGCGGGCCAGCATCCTGCCGGGGTTCCGAACACCGATGGAGAGTTGGCGAGGAGGTGGGTGGTGCGCCCAGCAGGATTCGAACCTGCGACCTTCAGCTCCGGAGGCTGACGCTCTATCCAGCTGAGCTATAGGCGCGTGATGCTCTGTGATTGTACCCGAGTTCCTGCCTCGCGGCGCTTCCCTGCGCTCAGGTCTATTCGGTAAGGAGTCGGTGCGCTCTGCGCAAATATGCGCTCCCTCCCACGCGCAGCGATTTCTTTTTCCATTTCGGTGTCGATTTGTATAATGCAGCCGCCCTCGGGACACACCTGAAGAGAATATGTACGGTCCACTCAAAATTTTCGGCGGGAGATCCCACCCCACGCTGACACGCGAGATATGCGAGAACCTCGGCGTTGAGCCAGGTCACGTCTCGCTGTACAACTTTTCCGACGGCGAGAACTACGCACAGATCGACGAGAACGTTCGCGGGGCCGACGTTTTCATCGTGCAGCCTACCTGTCCTCCTGTAAACGACAACCTGATGGAGCTCTTGATCATGCTCGATGCATTCAAGCGCTCTTCAGCCAGCCGGGTTACAGCCGTGATTCCCTACTACGGCTACGCGCGGCAGGATCGGAAGGACAAGCCTCGGGTTCCCATCACCTCCAAGCTCGTGGCCGACCTGCTTCAGAGTGCCGGCGCCGATCGCATCCTGGCGATGGACCTTCACGCCCCGCAGATTCAGGGCTTCTTCAACATCCCGGTCGACCATCTTTTCGCCGCTCCCGTTCTCATTCGTCACATCAAGTCCCTGGAGCTCGAAGACCTCACCATCGTCTCGCCGGACGCCGGCGGTGTGGAACGCGCGCGCGCCTACGCCAAACGGCTCGGTGCATCGCTGGCGATCATCGACAAGCGCCGCACCGCCAAGAACCAGACCGAGGTGATGCACATTATCGGCGAGGTGGAAGGGCGAAGAGTTTTCGTTGTGGACGACATCATCGACACGGCTGGAACGCTCATTCACACACTCGAAGCGCTCCTGGCCAAGGGTGCAAAGTCGGTCTCCACCAGTTGTACGCACGCCGTGCTTTCCGGCCCTGCCGTCGAGCGTATCAAGGGCTCGCAACTGCAGCAGGTCGTGGTCACGAACACGATGCCCACGGCCGACAAAGAGGCCGAGTGCAACAAGATCAAGACTCTTTCGATCGGGGAGCTGCTCTCGGAAGCCATCAGGCGTATTCATGATGAGGATTCGGTCAGCTCGCTGTTCGATATGTAGGGGCAGGGTTGTGAGTTGCTGAGTTACTGAGTTACTGAGCCGCGTAGCGGCGACATCTTGTTAGCCCACGGCGTAAGCCGTGGGTTTCCGACGCCCCGTGTATGCCGAGCCCTGGAGGGGCGACATATCGCTCGCACACGATGCCGCCCCTACGGGGCTTAAAATGGTCCCGCGATCACTCCCACGGCTTACGCCGTGAGCTAACGAGATGTCGCCGCTACGCGGCTTAGATCAGGAACCTGGCAACTCAGCCCAACAGGAATCGGCTTAAACCCCTACCCAAATCTCCCTTTTTCCTCTAGAATCACACGCTTTCCTGGAATTTTGGGGGGGGCGAAGTCCTTCACTCCCCTCGGTTAGGAAGATTTAAAGGAGCTACATCAGGTCATGTCTGAAATCACACTGGAAGTCTCTCGCCGTGAGGGGATTGGTAAAGAGAAGGCGAAGAAGCTTCGTGCCGAAGGTAAAGTGCCGGCCATCGTTTACGGCGGCCACAAGGAATCGGTCGCGATCACGGTCGACCGGAAGAGCGTCTCGGAGCTCGTTCTAAAGGGTGAGCATGGTATCCGCACGATCTTCCTGCTGAAGATGGCGGGAAGCGATCAGCAACGTCACGCCATGATCAAGGACATCCAGCTGGATCCGATCTCCCGGAAAATGAAGCACATCGATTTCATCCGCGTAGTCATGGACGAAGTGGTCCGCGTCACGATCCCCGTTCACCTCAAGGGGCTGGCTATCGGCGTCAAGAACGGCGGCGGTATCCTCGACCACCAGGTTCGAGAGCTACATGTCGAGTGTCTGCCGGGAGCGATCCCCGATACCTTCGATGTCGACGTCACCGAGCTGAACCTGCATCAGTTCATCCGGATCGCCGACCTGAAGATTCCAGACGGCGTCAAGATGTTCGACGATCTCGATCGCGTCATCGTTTCCGTCGTCACGCCGAAGGTTGAAGTTGTCGCCGAGGAAGTTGCTGTGGCCGAGACTGAAGAGCCCGAAGTCATCAAGAAGGGTAAGATCGAAACTGCCACGGAGTAGGATTCACTCTTTCGTTGTTTCAGAAAGCCTCGCTTCGGCGGGGCTTTTTACGTTACAGGAGAATCGTTGAGACAGACTGCCCTGAGGGTTGCCGCGATGTTGTCCCTGTTTTTGCTGCTGCTGACGCCGGCATGTAGGCGCGAGAGCTCCACACCGACCGTTTCTGAAAGTACGCCGGGCGATTTGCAACCGACGGCGGGGCGCGAGAAAAGCGCTGCAACCGTGGTTGAACCTGGGGAAAGCAATGACCCGCAGGCAGATCTTGCCCGGCGTCTCGCATCCTACGAGCTGGAGAATGCCGACAAGAGTCCCCTGGCAATTTCGTCGCTTCACGGGAAAGCGGTGCTTTTGAATGTATGGGCCACCTGGTGCGGTCCATGTCGGGCGGAGATTCCGCAGTTGAACCAGCTCGTCGAATCCTCCGCGAAGGATGGGCTCGAGGTGGTCGGCATCAGCATTGATGCTCCCGGAACGGAGCCTCAGGTCCTCGGTTTCGGAGTCGAGCACAAGATCGGTTATCGAATTGCCTTCGATTCCAAGGAAAAAATTGCTGACGTCATGCAGACGACCGTGATTCCGACGACGGTTTTGCTCGACCGCGAGGGGCGCGTCGTCTTGTACGTCACCGGACTTCTCGACACTACCACCGCGCAGTTTCAGCAGGCGCTTCGACAGGCCCTGAGAAAATAGCCGGCTCTGGTGATGTGGATGCCCTCCTGGCCATCGCCGAGGGACAGGCGCCCTCGAGCCGGGCCCATGAACCGGGGTAGGGCCGAGGGCTCACACCACCCGACGATCGGAAGACTCACGATTCGCGGTGCGCCGGTCTTTGCGCCGCTGAATGAACTCGCGAATCGGCTGAGCAACTCTTCTGGACATGAAGTCGAGCATCAGTCTCAAAGGGACAAAGGCGAGAAGCAGGGCCAGGCAAACGGCGGCCACGGAGACAACGGCTATTGCAATTGCGGACATCGGCTCAGGCCTCCATGTTCAGTGAATGTTTCCACTCGATCGGGGTTCACACGTTCCGGTCACTCAGCATCGATGAACTGCAATGGCTCTGCCACTGGGTGATCTGCCGAGGGTGTGTCGGTAGCCGGTTCCCAGAAAGCACGTCAGTGGAAGTACGATCCCCCGTTCACGTCGATTGTGACGCCGTTCAAATAGTCGGCCCACGGAGAAGCGAGGAAGAGCACGACGGCGGCGACGTCATCCACGCTACCAACTCTGCCCAGTGGAATCTGGCTCTCGATATCGACCCGGTTCTTGGCGAGCTCCTCAGCGGCCATCTCGGTCTCGATGAACCCGGGAGCCACACAGCTCGTCACGATATTGTCTTTGGCGCAGGCGCGGGCCATGGAGCGGGTGAGGTTTACGATGGCCGCCTTCGAGGCACCATAATCGGCAAAAGTTGTTTCTCCTCGGAACGCGGCACGGGATGCGATGTTGATGATCTTGCCTCCACCCTGCCTGCGCATCTGCCGCATGGCCATCCAGGCAGCGTTGGCGGCACCGAAGACGTTGACCTGAAAGGTGCGCATCCAGCCAGCCTGCCAGGCTTCATAGTCGTCATCGTCGAAACGGTTCTCGGCGAATGTCGCGGCGTTGTTGACCAGGATGTCGATCCGGCCGAACCTCTCAATGGCCGCCTCGATCAGGCGCTCGACGGCCGGCGGGTCGGAGATATCGGCCTGGACGGAAATCGCACCGGCGCCAAGAGACGCCACCACTGCGCGCGCTCCCTCCTCGTCACGAGAATAGTTCACCACAACATTCGCGCCGGCCACGCTCATCCGGATGGCGATCTCCCTGCCGATCCCTCGCGAGGACCCGGTGATGAGGGCGACCTTACCGCTTAGATCGATACGGGTCTTATCCATTCGTGCGACTCCTCTGCGCCATTGACTACGGGTGGCGAGGCCGGCCGGCTGTTGTCATCCTGAGGGAGCACGAGCGAAAACAAAGCCAGAAAGAGGGAGTGCGACCGAAGGATCTTTGGTGACACTCGCGAGGTACTCAATGTACGCGGTAATGTCATCAGAGATCCTTCGCTTCGCTTCTAAGAAACTCCCTGTATTTACGCGGGTTCCCTGATGTGTCATCCCGAGCCGCAGCGAGGGATCTGGGCGGGGGCCCTTCCATCGTGGTGCTCGCAAACATTTTCGATTGCCAAGGGTCTAAGGCCCCCGCCCAGAT
>DASZZV010000062.1:0-6525 GCA_035544835.1 Thermoanaerobaculia bacterium | reverse complement strand
GAAGTCACGATCCGCTCCCATGCGCAGCCCCATGTGTATGTCGCGCACGAGCAACGCCGCCGGTAATCCGTGTCCCGAGGCATCGGCGATCGCCAGTCCCAGAATCGAGTCGGAGATGGGAACGAAGTCGAAAAAGTCGCCGCTCACACTCTCCGCCGGAATGTTCTTTCCGTAGATGTCGAACCCGCTATACACCGGCATCCGCTGCGGCAGAATCGACTGCTGAATCCGCTGCGCTTCGGCGACGATCGAGAGATAGCGATCGGCCCGCAGCTTCTCTGTCATCGCATAGCGCACGAGGTTGAGCGAGTAGAGAAGATCATCGCGCTTGAAGCCGGGCGAGACACTGAAGCTGAGAATGTAGTCCTCATCACCGACGGCGATGGCCGCGAATCTGCGTGCGCCGAGTTTCTCTTCCAGCACAGGATCGATCCCCGGATCGGTCGGTTCCATCACGACCACCCCGTTCTCGAGCACCAGCTCGATCGGCTTGTAGTTCTTCGGAACCATGATCCCGAGTTGGCCTTCATGCGACTTCCCGAAGCGGTGGATCAGCTCGTAGTAGCCTCCCTCTGCGCAGGCGTACAGCCGGCCTCCGGTGATCCCCAGCTCCCGGAAGTTGCGGGTGATCGTCTCGGCCAGTCGCGAGATCGTCGAGGCCTGGTCGCCGGTCGTCTCGATCGACTCGATTGTCTTCGCGACTTTCGCGAGGAGCGCTTTGTAATCCAGCTCTTCTGCCATGTGCTTACTTTAGTGCGACGCCATCGAGTGCGTACGGCGGTTTGACACCGAGCAGGTCGAGGACAGTCGGATAGATGTCTGCGATGTAGGGCGCGCGATCCGTTGCAAGCTTCCGGTTGTAGAAGAAGATTCCCTTGACCAGTTCTGGATTCACCGAACAATGATCGCCGCTCCAGACCTGTTTGTTGTCTTCCAGCAGGTTCTTCTGCACGCCTCCGAGCGAGGTCTGCCACGATACGCGATAGCCGACCGAGTTGGTGACGAACAGATCGGGGATCAGGTTCGGATCGAACTGCTTGTACGCTTCCTCGCGGAAGAACACCCGAGACACCGGATGCTCGCCATTGGCGGGGTCGACAATAGCCTCGAACTTTCCTTTCAACTCCTGCTTGAGGGCCTGGACATCGGCAGGCTCCACGATCCCCTGCGCCTCGCGACCTTTCGTGTTGATGTAGACATCGCCGAGCCCGACCGCGTATGCGCGCGTCTTCGACCAGTCGACGTTTTCCCAGAATTGTCCCTGGTCGAAAAGGATTTCGACACTCATTTTCTTGGCCTCGACACCGGTCTTGAGCCCGAGATAGCCGTTCTGGGCCAGCCAGGTGTTGTAGTTGATCGATTTCCGCCAGGTCGCGAAACCGTGATCGGACAGCACGATCAGCGACGCGTTCTTCTTCTCCGCCGCGACCATCGCTTCTCCGACGATGTCATCCATGAGCTGATAGGCCTTCAACAGGCTGTCGCCCCATTTTGCTGCGAGCGCGGCATCGTAGGCCGGGTGTTGCTTGTCGATCAGGCGCCAGAAGACGTGACCGACTCGATCCGGAAACTCAAAACACTGGATGAGCAGGTCATCGTCACCTTGAAGGAAATCGTGAAACAGTCGACGGTATTGCGCCACGGTCCAGCGGAGGTCGTCCCAGAACATCGCTTCATTGGCGAAGCCCTCGGAGATCGCCCAGGTGTCGATGGCCCAGCCGATGGTCTTGAATCGTCCGAATTTCTTGGCCAGTTCTCTGGCCCACCCTGACGGGGCGGTGATGTTGAAGCCGGGCGGCAGATTACGAGGATCAAAGCTGATTGGTGACAGATAGACCTTCACCTCAGGATTCACCTGCAGCACGTAAAAGCGGCTGATACCCCTCACCTTGATCAGAGAGTTGAAGGGGAAGACGAAGTCGGTCCAATCACTCCACTGTCCCTGCTGGAGACGCATTTTCTGGTCGCCCACTTCGATTCCGATCGACTTCCGATCCTCGGCCACGCTGAATGTAATAGGGCAGCTGATGTAGGGCGGGTTGTGAAAGAGCTTGTTCGGCGGACCGTTGATGGTGGTCTTGATGACGCCGCGATTGTCTTCGAGCTGCACGACATCGATCGAGAACTCGTTGGATCCCTCACCACCCTTCTTGAAGTCGAGCTCCGAGGTGAAATAGAACGGCTTTCCGACCCGCCCTGAGATGTCGGGGACTCCCAGGCCGGAGAGAAGATGGCCGTTGTCGAAATCGGTGGCCGGAAAGGTTACCGGGACGTGGACGACTCGCGCTTTCAGGCCGGCGCGAGACACCACTTCCCACATCGGAATGCCCTGACGGCGGTTGGTCACGCCCGGGCGAGTCACGGGGAGATTCTTTGCAGCGAAGAGGTAACTGCCGCAAGCGAGGAGGACCGCCACCAGTGACGCGGCGATGAAGGAGCTCCGCGTGGAACGTCTGAGAGCCCGAAGGATGATATAGAGGAACACCAGCGAGAGCACCAGAGCCGCGGCGGCCGCTACCAGAGGAGTTCGGGTCCCGAACAGGAATGGTTGCGTAGTCTCATCAAAGGCGGCAAACAGGGGGAGATACGTCTTCGGATCGCGGCGCAGGAAATCGAAGATCCCTGTGCGGCCTGGATCGATGCCTGTTGAGAAGGTCGACCAGGAGACCGGAGTCTGCGCGGGAAGGGTCGGCCGCAGAGGCCTGAACGTACCCTGAGCCCGGAGACGCGCCAGGTTCGGCAGCTTCCCCTCGTTCATCCACTTCTCGGCGTACCCGGCATCCACTCCGTCAAACCCGAGAACAATCACTTTCGGCCTGAACGCAGCTGCCGTACCGCCCAGGCTCACCACGAGGCAAAGCAGAAGAACACTCCCGAAAAGAAACCCTTTCTTCATCCGACCTGCCATCTCCCGAGAAAATCGCCGCGATGATACTCGGAGTGGCGACATCCTGTCGCCTGGCCCGGCGGCGTCCCGCGCCGCCGACCCGACGGGAGATCTCCGGAAGAACGGCGCCGCGGGACGGCGCCGGGCCAGGCGGCAAAGATGCCGCCACTCCGGTTTGACGCGCGATGCGTAGGGGAAGAAATCGAAGAACGTGTTTTCAGGCACTTGTCTTGTAAATCGGTCAGGTAGATGGTGTAGTCGCAAAAGGAGTCGCGAAAATGAAACCACGAGCTCTGCAGTTCTTCCCGGCCGTTATGGTGATCTTCTGCCTCGCTTCGTGCGGTGGCAAATCGGAGTCGAGTGGAGGGGGCAATGGATCCGGCGGTGGCAAGGATCTCGTCATCGCACTCGATGTCGCTCCCACCAACCTGGATTCGCGCGTGGGGAACGATCTGTCCTCGGCCAAGCTCTTCGACCTCATCTATACGCCTCTGATCCGCTTCGGCAACAACGGCGGGTATGAGCCGGATCTGGCTACGAGCTGGGATACGCCGGACGACAAGACGATTGTCTTTCACATCAGACCGGGAGTGAAATTTCACGATGGACGGCCGGTAACCGCGAAGGACGTCAAATTCACATACGACTCCCTGATGGCCGAATCATTCCAGACGGCGAAGAAATCGGGATACGCCGCACTCGCCTCTATCGAGGTACCCGACGAGAAGACCGTCATTTTTCACTTCAAGGAGCCCAACGCCGGGATCTTCGACAACCTCAACGTCGGAATCGTGCCACAGGGTGCGGACACGAATGTCTTCAAGACACGGCCGATCGGATCGGGACCGTACCGAGTTACGAACTTCCTTCAGGACGACCGAGTCGAGATGGAGGCGTATCCCGGCTACTACGGCGGAACGCCGAAAATCCAGCACGTCATTGCCCGGGTGATTCCGGACGCCACTACTCGTGTTCTCGAGCTGAAGAAAGGCTCGGTCAATTTCGTGATGAACAGCATTCCCTTCGACACGGTCAACCAGCTCAAGAACGACAAGAACTTCACGATCTTGCGGGGCCCGGGCTCCACCTACGGGTACCTCTGCTTCAACCTCAAGGACCCGGTGCTGCAGAGGAAGGAAGTCCGCCAGGCCATCGCACACGCTATCGACAGGGGGAAGATCGTCGACAATCTCATTCTCGGATATGGCAAGGTGACCAACTCCCTGTTCCCTCCCGGTCACTGGGCCCGTGCCGAGAATTTGCCCGACTTCAATTACGATCCGGCCAACGCAAAGAAAATGCTCGATGCCGCCGGATTTCCTGACCCGGATGGAGCGGGTTCTCGCTCCCGCTTCAAGCTGAACTACCGCACCTCGACCGATGCGGAGTCCAATCAGCAGGCCGAGATCATTCAGCAGATGCTAAAGCAGGTTGGTGTCGACCTCGAGATTCAGTCGAACGAATTTGCGGTCTTCTACGACGACATCCAGAAGGGAAAGTTTCAGCTGTTCTCACTGCGCCGCGCCGGCGTGTCGGATCCCGACTTCTACTACACGATCTTCGACTCGAAGAGCCTGCCGCCGGACGGCCAGAACCGCGGCTACTACATCAATCCGAAAGTCGATGCTCTCATCGAGCAGGGACGCTCCACCTTCGACAAGGAGAAACGCAAGCAGGCCTACGTGCAGGTTCAGCAGATCCTCGCCGAGGACCTCCCCTACGTCTCGCTCTACCACCGCGACAACGTCGCGATCATGAAGTCGAACGTCCACGGATTCGAGATGGGACTCCGCGGCTACTTCCCGTCGGTATGGAAGATGACCATCAACTAACTGTAAGTCTCTGCGATGGCTCGGTGGACACTTCGGCCCAGCGCGCGAAGGCGCGCGGAAGACCTGTAGCACCGGGCGTGAGCCCGGTGATACCGCGAGCGCGCTCATTGAGTCGATCTTCTCGTTCAGGAGCCCGCGAAGGCGGGCGGCAGATCGCGGAGGACCTTCTGTCGCCCGCCTTCGCGGGCTGAAGAAGAGGAAGAAAGGTGAAAGCTGGCGCATCGCCGACACCGGGCTTACGCCCGGTGCTACAGGTCTGCCGCGCGCCTTCGCGCGCTGCATTCTAGTGCGGGGCGAGACTGGCCTCCCCAAAGCAAAAACGCCACCGCATTGCGGTGGCGTTTTATCTTTTAACTGAATCGAAACCTCAGCTGCAGATGGTCTCGATGATGATTCCGCACACCTCGTACGGATCCATATTTGCGGCCGGCCGCCGATCTTCAAAGTAGCCCTTTCCATTGAGCAGCGTGGCCATCGGAATGCGCACCGAGGCGCCGCGGTCGCTCCTGCCCCAGCGGAACTCGGTGATGGGCGACGTCTCATGTAGGCCGGTCAGCCGCTCTTCGTTATGCGCGCCATAGACGAGGATGTGATCGTGGTGCCGCTTCTCGAGCTTGTGCATTGCCTCTTCGATCACCTTCAGCCCACCGTCGGCGCGCATCGACTTCGTGCTGACGTTCGTGTGCGCCCCCGCCCCGTTCCAGTCTCCTTTGACCGGTTTCGGATAGAGAGTTGCCGCCACGTCGAACTCTTCACCGATCCGGTAGAGGAGCCAGCGAGCCAGCCACATCTGATCGGCGATGTCGGGAGCTAGAATCGGTCCGATCTGAAACTCCCACTGGGCCGGCATGACCTCGGCGTTGGTTCCTTCAATGGCCAGACCGGCGCGAATACAGGCATCGGCATGGGCTTCCACGACCTCGCGGCCAAACACCTCGTCGTTACCTACACCGCAGTAGTAACCGCCCTGTGGAGCGGGAAACCCGCGATCGGGCCAACCCAGCGGCTTCGCACCTTCGAAGAATGTGTACTCCTGCTCGATCCCGAACCAGGTTTCGTGGTCTTTGAACTTCTCTGCGATCTCGCGGCAGCGGGCGCGCTTGTTACTGGGATGCACCGTATGGTCCGGATTCAGTACCTCGCACAACACCAATACATCGTGCTCCCCGTGAATCGGATCGGGAACGAACTTGACCGGAATCAGTTGCAGGTCGCTGAACTTTCCCTCGGCCTGCATCGTGCTCGAGCCATCGAAACCCCATTCAGGTAGGTCCTCCAGCTTCTTGATGGGACCTTCGATGATCTTTGTTTTCGAACGCAGTTTGGCAGTCGGTTTCTGACCATCAATCCAGATGTACTCAGCGAGAATCTTCCCCAAGGTCGTGCTCCTTTTGTCGTGATTAAGCTGCCTACGATAGCTAAATCCGGGCAAAAGAAGAACGGGAATCTTTGGTGGTCTCCGAGAGCCCCCCAAGCGTGCCGAGAACCTCCAGTATTCGCGCGGATTTCCCGAGCTTGTCATCCTGAGCCGCAGCGAAGGACCTCCAGTGGCAGGATCTGAATTCCAGATCGTCCTATCTTGAGATCCTTCGCTGCGGCTTCTAAGAAACTCGCTCGACGCTTCTAAGAAACTCCCTGTATTTACGCGGGTTCCCTGATGTGTCATCCCGAGCCGCAGCGAGGGATCTGGGCGGGGGCTCTTCCATCGTGGTGCTCGCAAACATTTTCGATGGCCAAGGGTCTAAGGCCCCCGCCCAGATCCCTCGCTGCGGCTCGGGATGACACCACTCAGTTTCTTTTCTCAGT